>CAZZVD010000006.1:0-47342 GCA_964657465.1 uncultured Acetobacteraceae bacterium
TCTGTTCCAGTTATAACCGGACACTAGTGGGGGCACCCCACGTGGTTACGGGTGAAGTTTCGAAAGTGGCGGGTTGGGCTGAAGTAATTCTAAGTCTCAGCCCCAGGTGGTTACGGGGCTGAGAGTCTGACTTCGCTGGGACATTCTTTCCCGCTCAGTCCGCCACCTTTGAAACCTCACCCGTAACCACGTGGGGTGCCCCATATCTACCGACGTTTTCCAGTCGGGAGATGTGGGAATTCACAGAACCCAACCAGCAACTCTTCCACCCTCAAATGACTCTCCGGGAAGCAAGCATGAGCCTACTTTATGGGTGCGGTTCGAGGGTGGCGAAGGTGGCGGCTCCGGCCTGAGCCATCGCGAGGATTCGACCGGGGAAGATGCCTAAGACCAGCGTGGCGGAGACGGTTAACAGCAGTGCAATGGCGAGGGCCGTGTTTACTCGTGGCACGGAATGGACCGTGGCCGCATCCGCTGGCTTGCTGTAAAGCGAGGTCAGGAGGCGCAGGTAGTAGTAGCAGGCGACTCCACTGTTGAGCAGGCCGATGATGACTAGCCAGACTTCGCCCGCGTGCAGGGCGGCCGTGAAGACGTAGAACTTGCCGAAGAAGCCTCCGGTGAAGGGGATGCCGATCAGCGAGAGCAGGAAGAAGGCGAGGGCGCCTCCCAAGAGCGGCGAACGGTAGGCCAAGCCGCGGTAGTCCGCTACGGAGTGCAGCCGGTCATCATAACCACCGGCGTGACTGATGATGGCAAAGGCGCCGACGTTCATCGCGGCATAACCTGCGGTGTAAAACATTACCGCCGACATGCCTTCATGCGAGAGCGCGGTGTAGGCGACCAAGGCGTAGCCGGCGTGAGCAATCGAGGAGTAAGCCAGCATGCGCTTCACGTTTTGCTGGCGCAGTGCGCCCAGGTTGCCGAAGGTCATCGACAAGGCAGCCATGATCCATAGCATGACCGACCAGTGGCCATGCAACATCGGGTAAGCGCCATAGAGGATGCGCAACAGTACAGCGAACGCAGCCACCTTCGGCGCGGTGGACATCAACGCAACCACGGGGGAGGGCGCTCCCTCATACACATCGGGCGTCCATACCTGGAAGGGGGCGGCCGAGACCTTGAACCCGATGCCGATCAGGATCATCGCGACTGCGAGTGTGGCAAATGAAGGGGTCGCGGTGTGAAGCAGGCCGACGGCAACTTCGTCGATGTTGGTGGTTCCGGTGGCGCCGAAGGTAAGAGCGATGCCGTACAGGAAAAAAGCCGTTGCAAAGGAGCCGAGCAGGAAGTATTTGAGGCCAGCCTCAGGGCTCTTGCCGGTGTGTTTGCGAAAGGCGGCGAGAATGTAGGTGGAGATGGAAGAGATCTCGAGGCTGACGAAGACCAACAGCAGTTCCACAGCGCTGGTCATCAGGCACATACCGCTGGCGCCGAACAGCACCAGGGCGTAGTACTCGGTGGGGCGATCCTTGCCGCCATCGAACAGGTCGAAGGCGATCAGGAGCGCGACCAGCACGATCGAGCAAATGACTATGTGGAAGAAGGCACTGAAGGCGTCGGTCTGGACTGTGCCGAAGAACGCGGTTCCCGGCGCGAGGCCAAGTTGCCACATGCTGGCTACCAGGGCCGCCAGTACGCCCAGCAGAGCCAGTACGCCAATCGGTTTGCGCGTCATGCCCGGGGGCATGACGGGCTCGATCAGCATGGCCAGCACGCCGGTGACGATCAGCAGGACTTCGGGAAGAATTCGATACAACTGCGGTACCTGGTTCACTGGGTCACCGCCAGATCGGCTGCTGCGGGAGACGAGGGCAGCTTGACCACTGCGCCATCAATCGCGCGCAGGAAGATGGGGGAAGCGACGCCCATAACCACCATCAGGACCGCCATAGGCCAAATCGTGAGATGCTCACGCGCGTTCAGGTCGAAGACGTTCAGCTCACTCACTATGCGGGAGGTAGAACCGTAGAAGACCCGCTGGATCATCCACAACATGTAGGCAGCGCTGAGGATTACGCCGGCGGTGGCAGCTGAAACCCAGCCGACATGTCCGGGGAAACTACCGCTCAGCACCAGGAACTCACCCACGAAGCCATTGAGCAGCGGGAGGCCGACGAACGAGAGGGAAGTAATAACGAACAGCGTCGCGAGGTAGGGCATGCGTTGCGCCAGGCCTCCGAATGCGGCGATTTCATAGCTCGCATACCGCTCGTACAAGAAGCCGAGTAACAGCAGCAGTGCGCCGCCGGAGATGCCCTCGTTCAGGGTTTGAAAGACTGCGCCGTCTACACCGGTGATGGCGAAACTGAAGATACCCAGGATGCAAAAGCTGAGGGAGCTGAGCGTGGCAAACGCGACCAGCCGCTTCATGTCCTTTTGCACCAAGGCGACGAGCGCTCCATACAGCACCCCGATGACTGCCAGGGCGATCATCCAGGGAGCTACCTGGCGGGCCTGAGCAGGGAAGAGGCCAAGGTTGAAGCGCAGGATCGAGTACAGGCCCAGTTTGCCGGCAACCACCATGGCCATGGCAGTAGGCGCTTCGCTGAACACGTCTCCCAGCCATCCATGCAGCGGGAACATGGGCACTTTCACCACGAAGGCCAGCAGAAAGGCCATCGACACCCAGAACAGTGGCTGTGGCGCAAGGTGCAGGTTGTTTTGCGCCAGCAGCGCTTGCACGCGAACAAAGTCGAACGATCCGGTTTTGGTGTAAAGCCAGACGATGCCCACTAACAGCAGCGCGGAGGGCAGGAAGGTGTAGAGGAAGAACTTGATGGCTGCGTCGCTGCCACGGTCCCGGCCGAACATGGCGATGAGGATGGCCATTGGTACCAGTGTCAGTTCCCAAAAGGCGTAGTAGAGGAACATGTCGAGGGAGATGAAGACACCGAGCATTGCTGTCTGCTGCAGCAGGAAGAAGAAGTAGAACTCCTTCGTGCGGGTATTGATGACCTTCCACGAGGCGAGCACGCCCAGGGGGGCGAGAAAGCCGGTCAGCACGATCAGCCAGAGAGAGATGCCGTCGACGCCCAGGTGATAGCGAATGTTGGGGTTGGCAATCCACGGCCGGTCTACTTCAAATTGGAACCCGCTTTGCCCGTAGACAAAATGCGCGGGCAAATGCAGCGTCAACCCGAAAGTGAGGAGCGTAACGGCCAGCGAGACCCATTGGATGATGCGGCCTTTTCGCGGTAGCAGAGCCACGACCACCGCGCCCGCAGCGGGAACGAAGGTCATCAGCGTCAGTATGGAATCGTCTAGCACAGTTATCCGTTGTTCTCTCTTGGTTAGAGGTGCAATGAAAGGCCGAAGTAGGTAAGCAGGATGACGGCCGCGGCGCCAATGGCGAGCCATCCAGCGTAGGAGCGCAGATTACCCGACTGCACTCGCTGCACCAGCATGCCCAGCCCGCGGACACCGCCGGCTGCCATGCCGGCGCCGCCAGTGATCACGCCGCGATCGACTCCGTTCCACAACGCATAGCGCGCGAAAAAGAGTAGCGGCGCCACGATCACGGCGTGGTACAGCTGATCGATCCAATATTTGTTGACGAGCAGGCCGTAGGCTCCGCGAGCCTGCGTTGCCAGACGGTCGGCCATGCCTGGCTTCCGGCGGTAGAGCAGGTCCGCCAGGAACCAGCCGATGAGGGCCACGACCACAGAAACGATGCTGAAAATGAGTTCATTGCTTCCACGGCCTTCGGGTGCCGTGGCGGCCGCTCCGGGTGTGTTCAGTACCGGCTCCAGGAAGCGCGCGAACTGGTCACCACCCCCCAGCGCATGGGGGATGCCAATCCATCCGCCAGCGACTGAGAGCACCGCGAGGATTACCAATGGCGCCAGCATTACCCACGGGCTTTCATGCGGATGAGCCGCGTGGTCCTTTGCCCGGCTGACGCCGAAGAAAGTGAGATACCAGAGCCGGAACATGTAGAAGGAGGTCAACAACGCAGTCACCAGGCCGATGAACCAGAGGATCGGGCCCGCGGTGGGTGAGTTGAAGGTCTGGTACAGAATCGCGTCTTTGCTGAAGAAGCCAGAGAACGGCGGCAGCCCGGATATGGCAAACACGCCCGCGCTCATCGTCCAGAAAGTGATGGGCGTGGTTTTGCGCAGGCCACCCATTACACGCATATCCTGTTCGCCGCCCAGCGCGTGGATGACTGAGCCCGCCGCCAGGAAGAGAAGCCCTTTGAAGAAGGCGTGGGTGACCAGGTGGAAGATCGCGGCCGAGTAGGCAGCCGCTCCGCATGCCAGGAACATGTATCCGAGCTGCGAGATGGTGGAGTAGGCAAGCACCCGCTTGATATCCGTCTGTACCAGTCCGACGGTCGCGGCAAACAAGGCCGTTGCGGCGCCGATGATGGCGACCACACCGAGCGCGAACGGCGAGTGGTCAAACAAGACGTGCGACCGGACCACCATGTACACGCCTGCCGTGACCATGGTCGCGGCGTGGATCAGTGCAGAAACCGGGGTTGGGCCTTCCATAGCGTCTGGCAGCCAGACGTACAAGGGAATTTGCGCCGACTTACCCGTCGCGCCCAGCACCAGCAGCAGCGCAATCGCGGTCAGGTAGCCGCCCTGTACTTCAGGGTGATGCACTACCGCGGCAAATACCTGGTGGTAGCTCAGCGTGCCGAAGTGCGCGATCATCAGGAACATCGCCAGCAGGAAACCGAAGTCGCCGACCCGGTTCAGGATGAAGGCCTTCTTGCCGGCAGTGGCTGCAGACTCACGGACAAAGTAGAAGCCGATGAGCAGGTACGAGGCCAGGCCCACACCCTCCCAGCCCACGAACATGAGCAGGAAGTTTTCTGCCAGGACCAGCGTCAGCATGAAGAACATGAAGAGGTTGAGGTAGGCGAAGTAACGCCAATAGCCTTCTTCATGGGCCATGTAGCCGGCCGAGTAGATGTGGATGAGGAAGCCGACTCCCGTGACCACCAGCAGCATGATCAGGGTGAGAGGGTCGAGCAGGAACGCGAAGTCGGCCCGAAAGGTGGAGGTGACCATCCACGGCGTAGCCAGGCGCTCCATGTAAGGGAGATTCAGGCTGCCGAACCGAAGCGCGATCGATGTTACCTGTGCGAGAGGGGCCGCGGTGAACAAGAGGGCGATCGCCGTTACTGCAGATTTAGGCAGGCGCCGGCCAAGCAGTCCGTTCAGCAGGAAACCTGCCAGCGGGAACAGCGGGATCCACCACAGATGGAGGGAGGGATTTCCGTTCATAGTTTCATCAGGTTGACTTGATCCACGGCAAGGGTGTTTCTCGCGCGGAAGATAGCGATGATGATGGCCAGGCCGACTGCGGCTTCTGCTGCAGCAACGACCATCACAAAAAAGACGAAAATCTGGCCCTGCACCCGGTGCCATTGGTAGGCAAAGGCCACGAAGGTCAGGTTGACTGCGTTCAACATCAACTCGATCGACATGAAAACGGTGATGATGTTGCGCTTGATGAGGAATGCGCCTACGCCGATGGAGAAGAGGATCGCGCTCAGGACCAGGTAGTACGCAATGGGAACTACCATGCTATTGCTCCTTGCTGGCCAGCGCGACGGCGCCCAGGATGGCGATCAGGATGAGGACTGACGTTACCTCGAAGGGGAGGAGCAGATCGCGGAATAGTACCTTGCTCAGGTCGGAGGTGGAGACTACGTAATCCCCGAGCCTGGCTTGTGCCAGGTGGCCGCGTGCGGAAAGAAAGATGAAGGTGAGTACGCCGAGCACGATGGCAACGCCGGGAATGCCCACGATGTAAGCTGCGCGACTGCCGGTGGTTGGTTCTTCTTTTCCCGCATTCAGCAACATGATGACAAAGGTGAAAAGGACCATGATGGCGCCGGAGTAGACGATGACCTGGGCAGCTGCCAGGAATTCGGCTCCCAGCAGCAGGTAAAGCACGGCCAGGGAGCTCATCACGACGATGAGGGAGAGGGCGCTATTGATGGGATGGCGCTGCAGGAGGAGATTCAAAGCTCCTGCGACACACAAGCCCGCAAAAAAGATGAAGAGAACCAGGTACATGCTCGAGCGTTTCTCCTAGATCGGGCCCGAAGGTGATTGTAGAACACCTTTGTTGTTGGCCACTTGTGCTTTACGCTCGCTGTTGCTGGCTAGGCCAGCCAGAGGCTGGTGGCCAGGATGTTCAGGATTGCGAGCGGCATGAGGAATTTCCAGCCGAAGCCCATCAGTTGGTCGTAACGGAAACGGGGCAATGTGCCACGCACCCAGATATAGAGGAAGAGGAAGCAGAAGACCTTCAGCACGAACCAGAAGACGGGCAGCATCGCCTGCACGAATACGCCGCCAAACGCCGGGATGAGAGAACCGAATGGACTTGCCCAGCCTCCGAAGAACAGCAGGGTCGCGACACAGCCCACGGTAATCATGTTGGCGTATTCCGCCATGAAGAACATGGCGAATTTCATGGAGCTGTATTCAGTGTGGTACCCGGCGGTGAGTTCCGTTTCGGCTTCGGGCAGATCGAAAGGGGCGCGGTTTGTTTCGGCGTATGCAGCCATCAGGTAGATGAAGAAGGCGACAAACTGGAACCCGCCAAATACATTCCAGGAAACCAGGCCGTGCGCCGACTGGCTCTCCACAATTGTGCGCAGGTTCAGTGACCCAGCGCGCAACACCACGCCCACCAGGGAGAGCCCTAAAGCCAGCTCGTAGCTGATGACCTGGGCGCTGGCCCTCAATGCGCCCAGCAGGGAATACTTATTGTTGGAAGACCATCCTGCCAGGGCGATGCCATACACGCCGACGGAGGTGACGCCGAGGATCACCAGCAGCCCGATATTGACATTAGCGATCTCGAACATGTCGACGCCGTGCCAGGTGATATGCGCGCCGAACGGCACGACTGCGATGGAAATGAGAGCGCAGGCCAGGGCGATCATGGGGGCGAGGATGTACAGCGGCCGGTAGACCGCCGTGGGCATTAAATCTTCTTTCAGGAATAGCTTGGCGCCATCGGCCAACGGTTGCAGCAGGCCAAACGGACCAACGCGACTGGGCCCCCAGCGGTTCTGGATGCGGCCCACCAGCTTGCGTTCGAGCAGCACCGTATAGGCCACGGAGGTGAGGAAGATCACCAGCACCACGGCGATTTTCAAACAACTCAGGAGAAAAAAGATCAGCAGGCTCACGGGCGGTTATCGCTTTCTTTCGTGCCGTTGTTCGTTAGTCTGCGGCCGTTTCTGTGGGCCGGGTGGTATGCGACTCCATGACTGCGTGCAGCACCTGGCTGTATCGTCCCAGGGTGCCGGAGGAATACAACGTGTCCTGTGACGGCAGGATCAGCGATGGCGATGCAGGTTGCGGCGCGTTCTGAATTTGCACAAGTGACGATTGCACATGAACGTCATTGCCGGCGAGCAGTTCCATGCGCGATACCTGGTACCCGGGCACCAGCCGTTGAACCTCGTCAAGGATAGCAAAGGGGTCGAAGGGGCTCAGTTTCGGCTCCAGGTTCTGTGCCGCCAGCCATACCCCGTGGCGATCGGCTTCGCCCGATTGCGCTCCGCGGGTCTGGCCCATGTCGGCCCGCACGCCGCGACCAAACGGCACCAGTTGCTTCGGATCTGCGCCCATGTTGTCGGCGATGCGTACGATGAGTTCGAAATCGCTGCGCACCCCAGCGCGGTCACCGGCCTTCTTGACCAGCTGCTGGTCGCCATAGGTATTGGTGACGGTTCCTGATTTCTCATACAGGTTTGCTGCCGGCAGCACGACGTCGGCGAGCAATGCGGTTTCCGTCAGAAACATATCCTGTACCACCACGAAGGTGTTCTTGAGAGTTGCGGCATCAACGCCGTAGCGCGAGACCGGGTTGGAGCCCACTACGTACAGGGCAGCCAACTCGCCGCGCCCGGCTGCATCCAGCATCGCGACCAGGTCCATGCCTTCGGCATCTGGCAGCAGGTTGCCGTACTCTTCTGCGAACGCGCCTGACTGGCTCACTGGCACGTATCCCGGCAAAAAGCCAGGTAACAAGCCCATGTCCGCGGCTCCGCGAGAGTTCACGTAGTCCCCGAGGCAGAGAAACCTACTATCGGGCAGGCCAAGACCGAAGTTCACCAGGGCTTCGATGTCGCGGCCGCGGTATTCCGACCCGAACACGATCAGCAGATTCGGTTCTGCGCGCAATGCCTCGCGGAACTTCTTCGCTTCCTCGCCCTCTAGTGCTGCGTCCTCACCCGCCAGGAAGCGAACGGCGCTGCCGTAGCTATCCTGCGGAATGGTGAGATACTCATGCGCCTGCCGCTCTAATTTGATCTGCGCGTGATTGACCACGTAGATGCGCGCATTGTTGTGGCGGACATTCGTACGCAAGTTCCAGGCCAGCAGAGGGTGCTGCTCGGTGGGATCGTTGCCCAGCAGAAGAATGGCCGGCGCTGTCGTCGTGTCGCGCAGCGAGGCAGCCCGCTCCTTCTGCGTCCCGATGGCGCGGGCAAACGCGGTGTAGTCCGCGGTGCGGTGATGGTCGATGTTGTTGGTGCCCAGCACGGTGCGGGCAAACTTCTGCAGCAGATAGTTCTCTTCGTTGGTTGTGCGGTTTGAGCCAATGACCCCGATCGACTGACCACCACGGCTTTCACGAATCTCACGCAGCTTGCGGCCGGCGAACGCGATCGCCTGCTCCCAGGTAGTTTCGGCGAGTTTGCCGTCGGCCTGGCGCACCAGCGGCTTGGTGAGCCGGTCGGTATGGTTGGCAAAGTCGAAAGCGTAGCGGCCCTTGATGCAGAGAAAGTCGCCGTTGATGCCGCTTTTGTCGCGATTGTCGCCGCGCATGATCTCGGCGCCGTTGTTGACGCTGCGTACGCCGAGGGTGGTTTTGCATCCGTCACCGCAGTGGGTACAGATGGTAGAGACGTGGTTCATTTCCCACGGGCGGGTTTTGTAACGGTAGCTGCCCGAAGTGAGCGCGCCGACCGGGCAGGCATCGATGCACATGCCGCACTCTTCGCAATCCAGGTGGTCGCCGCCGTTGGGGGCAATGGTGCTGGTCACGCCGCGGTTTTGTACGCCCAGCGCCCAGACGTCCATGCCTTCACCACACATGCGTACGCAGCGGTAGCAGAGGATGCAACGCGGCCGGTCAAAGAACACTACTGGCGACCACTGCTGTTCTTCGCGGTGCTGTTTGGCTTCCACGTAGAGGGACTCGGGCGCGCCGTACTTGAAGGTCATGTCCTGCAGTTCACATTCGCCGCCGGCGTCGCACACCGGGCAGTCGAGCGGGTGATTGCCTAACAGGAGCTCAACGGTCGCTTTGCGCGCCTGGGTAATTTCCGGGCTGTCGCTGATGACCACCATGCCCTCGGTTACCGGGGTGGTACAGGCGGTTTGCAGCTTGGGGACCTTCTCCAGGCGCACCAGGCACATGCGGCAGGCCGCTTGCAGGGAAAGGCCCGGGTAATAGCAAAACTGCGGAATGGCAATGCTGGCGGCTCGGCAAGCCTCAATCAGGAGGGTGCCGGCGGGCGCGGTGAGCTGTTTGCCATCTACGGTAAAAGTTACGTCTGCCATGGTGTCCTATCTGTTACGCAATTGCCAGTGCCGGCTCTGCAGTGTGGGCGTAGGGGCAGGGTTTGCCCTCCAGGTGGTCTTCAAATTCCTTGCGGAACTTGTCAACAAACGCGATGGTTGGCATCGCCGCCGCATCCCCGAGTGGGCAAAAAGTGCGGCCCATCATGTTCTGCGCCAGATAGCGAATGTTGTCGATGTCCTTGGCAACGCCGCCGCCTGCGTGAAAGCGGGTCAGGGTCTTCTTCAGCCAGTCTGTTCCCTCGCGGCACGGAATGCACCAGCCACAGCTCTCGTGCTGATAGAACTTCATGGTGCGCAGGGCGAATTCCACCATGCAGACGGTGTCGTCCAGAACCACTACGCCGCCTGAGCCGAGCATGCTGCCTGCTTTGCCGACCTGGTCAAAATCCATACCGATGTCGATTTCGGCAGGAAGAAGCACGGGAGTTGAAGACCCGCCCGGAACCACGGCCTTCAATGAGCGTCCGTTCGCGATTCCTCCGCCTACCTCATAGATCATCTTCTTCAGGTTGTAGCCCATCGGCAGTTCATACACGCCCGGGTTGGCGACGTTACCGCTGAGACAAAACAGGCGGGTGCCCCCGTTGCGCTCGGAGCCGATCTTCGCGTACTCTGCCCCGCCGATGCGGAAGACGTGCGGTACGGTGGCGAGTGTTTCTGCATTGTTGATGACGGTCGGGCCGCCATACAGGCCAACTACGGCGGGGAATGGCGGGCGGATGCGGGGAATACCGCGCTTGCCCTCAAGCGATTCCATCAGGGCTGATTCTTCGCCTACTTCATAGGCGCCGGCGCCGGTGTGCGACACAATGTCAAAGTCCACTTCGCTGCCAAAAATACCTTTGCCCAGAAATCCCTTGGCGTAAGCATCATCGATCGCCTTCTCCATAATCCTGAGCAGGTAGCGATACTCACCCCGCAGGTAGATAAAGCCCATCTTGGCGCCGATGGCCAGGCCGGCGATGATGACGCCCTCAATCACTGAGTGGGGGTCGTGCTCGAAGATCAGGCGATCCTTGCAGGTCCCCGGCTCGCTTTCATCTCCGTTCACCAGAACGTATTTCGGTTTGGACGCCTGTTTGGGAACGAAGGACCATTTCATCCCGGTAGGGAAGCCGGCGCCGCCGCGACCGCGCAGTCCCGATGCTTTCATCTCGGCGATGATGCCTTCGGCTCCCAGCGCGATCGCTTTGCGGGCAGAGGAGTATCCGTCCAGTTCGATGTACTTATCGATCGAAGTCGCGCCCTTCCCGAAACGGTAAGAGACCAACTTCACTTCATCAGGATGGGCGACGAGATCGGCCATGGGTTTCTCCGGTGCAGCGCGTGCGGTTCGGGGAGGCAATCAGGATTGGTAATCGGGCCCTGACATCGTGCTACGAGTCATTCTTTAGATCGGTAATCGGCCAGAATCTGGTCCAGCGAATCGGCAGTCAGTTTTTCATGGAAGTCGTAGTTCACCTGGGCAGCCGGCGCCCAACTGCAGGCTCCGATGCACTCCACTTCTTCTAGAGAAAACAGCTTGTCGGGCGTGGTTTGCTTGTTCTCGATGCCGAGCCGCTGTTTGCAATGGTTCAGCAGTTCATTGGCGCCACGGACCATGCAACTGATGTTGGTGCATATCTGTACATGATACTTGCCGCGGGGCACGGTATGCAGCAGGGAGTAGTAACTGATCACATTACGAACGTCGAGTTCGGTGATTTCTATCCGTTGCGCGACTTCGCGAATCACTTCATCCGAAAGGTAACCAACCTCATCCTGCGCATACAGCAGCATGGGGATCAGGGCGGAGCGCCGCAGGGGATAGAGGGTGACCATGCGGTCGAACCGTGCAGCCAGGGCGGGAGAAAACATGGTTGTGAAGGCAGTGCTCATAGTTCTTCCGTCCTAGTAATCGCACGATGTAATCGAACGATGTGATTAAACGATGTAATCAAGCGACCTGGTGCGCCTGCAGGCAGGGCTGACCGGAGATGAAAGGGTTGCCAGTCTACACGGCACACGGGGAAGGCCCCAGTTGCTCTACCCAGTCTATCGCTGCCGCGTCCAGCTCAACGGGACCGTGGGGGAAGAGAAGCCGGCCATCGTGATCGATCTCGAACTCACCCTGCGCGTCATGGCCCGCTTTCTCCAGCCGCCACTGCGCCGCTCCTGTCGCGGGCGAATAGCTGACATGCAGGGCCGAGGTTTCGTAGGTGACCCAGGCTGAGACGGTATTGCTGCTTACCCCGTACGCATCTCTCCCCAGACTCGCCGCATGGGCGTACACCCGCAACATGCTTACCAGCGATTCCCAAATTTGCCGGCGAACCTCGGATGCGGAGACCGGCTCTTCGCTCATCGGTCGATCTCTCCCAGCACGATGTCAATGGACCCGATCACGGCCACCACATCGGCGAGTAACCGGCCGACGCACATGGTCTCAAGCGCCTGCAGGGTAGCGAACGTTGGGTTGCGCATGTGCACGCGGTAGGGCTTGGCGGTACCGTCACTGACCACGAAATAGCCCATTTCCCCTCGGGGCGATTCGATGGCCTGGTATACCTGCCCGGCCGGCACGGCAAACCCCTCGGTCACAATCTTAAAGTGATAGATGAGGGATTCCATCTGCGTCTTCATCTTCTCGCGGTCGGGCAGTACCACTTTGGGCGCGTCGGCTTTCAATGAACCTTCCGGCATGCCGTCGAGGGCCTGTTGGCAGATTTTGAGTGACTCACGCATTTCCTGCACGCGGAGAATGTAGCGCGTCCAAACATCGCCCACGTTGGAAGTGGGTACCTTGAACTGAAACTTGTCGTAACTGGAGTACGGCATGTCACGACGTAAATCCCAGTCGACGCCGCTGGCGCGTAAGGGGGGCCCGGTCACGCCAAGTGCGATCGCATCCGCAGCACTCAGGTAGCCAACGCCCTGCAGACGCTGTACCCAGATCGGGTTGCCGTTGAGCAGGTTCTCGTATTCGTCGATGCGCGCCGGCATCATTTTGAGCAGGCTCTGCACGCGGTCGAAGAAGTCGACGGGCGGCTCAAGCGAGATGCCGCCGATGCGGAAGTACGAGCCCATCATGCGCTGGCCGCTCACATGTTCGAAGATCTTGAGGAACTCTTCCCGCTCACGGAAGGTGTAGAGGAACAGGGTCAGCGCACCGATGTCCATGGCATGCGTGCCCAGCCAGACCAGGTGCGACTGGATGCGCGTGAGCTCGTTCAAGAGGACGCGCAGGTATTGCGCCCGGGGAGGAATCTCCAGCTGCAGGAGCTTCTCGACCGCCAGGCAGTAGCAGAGATTGTTCGACATCGGGCTGAGGTAGTCGATGCGATCGGTCAGCGGAACGACCTGCTGATAAAACTTCGCCTCACAGGTCTTTTCAATGCCGGTGTGCAGAAAGCCGATGTCCGGGACGAGCCGCAGTACGGTTTCGCCATCAATCTCGAGTACCAGGCGGAGCACGCCGTGGGTCGAGGGGTGTTGCGGTCCCATGTTGAGGACCATGGTGCGATCTTTGGAGCCCTCCTCTGCACGAGGTTCGATCAGGGGAGCAATGACGTAATCGACAGCATCCATTTAGCGGTAGCCCTCCACTGGGTAGTCCTTGCGCAGGGGATGGCCTTCCCACTGGTCTGGCAACATGATGCGGCGCAGGTTGGGATGGCCGCCGAAGCGTACGCCAAAAAGGTCCCAAACTTCGCGTTCATAGAAATTCGCCGAGGGCCACTCGGGCGTGATGCTGGCGACCTCGGTATCGAGAGTGTTTACCAGCACACACAGCCGTATCCGTTCCTTGAGACTGTGCGAAAGGATGTGGTAGGTGACCTGGAAGCGCGGCTCGCGGGGATACCAGTCCACGCAGGTGACATCGACGAGGAAGTTGTATCCGGCCTTCTGCAGGGTGCGGCAGACGGGGCGGATGTCGTCGCGCTCGATCCACAGGGTCAGTTCGCCGCGGTCGAACCGGGCGTCTGTGATGCAGGAAGGCTTGGTGGCCAGCAGGGCAGCGATCGCATGATTTTGGGCATGCGCTTCGAGGACCCCTGCTTTATCGTTGGCGGCGTCCATCATTTAGAGGTCTGCCTTGTCTGAGGACCAGTCCAGGATTCCTTTTTTGAGGACGTAGAAGAAGCCGACTAACACGAAGCCCAGGTAGACGACCATTTCCCAGAAGCCGAACATGCGGGAGCCGACCAGTTTTGGCAGCTCGCGGTAGACCACCGCCCACGGCATCATGAACACCACTTCGACGTCGAAGAGGATGAAGAGCATGGCAACCATGTAGAAGCGGACGGAGAAGCGGCCGCGAGCGTCGCCTTCTGCCGGGATGCCGCATTCGTAGGCGGCCAGCTTGGCGACGGTGTTGCGATGTCGGCCCACCAGCCAGGAGCCGGCGACCATACCGCCGCCCAGGCCTACGGCCACAAGGATTTGCATCAGTAGAGGGAGGTAGTTCCAAAAGTAATCGGGCGTCTGCATGCCAACTCGCGGTAACTATTTCGACTGTAAGTTTTCGCCCCCCTGGAGTCAAGCCGCTGTTGCGTGCGATGGTAACTTCGCTACGGAGGGTGGGGGCCACTGGTGACGGCTTCGTTCAGGACGAGACGGTTTCCTCTGAGACATCTGGCATGTCCCCCACTCAAGCCAAACGCGGCTTGATTGGGCCACCCGGTCCTGTTTTGCCCCAGGGGATGCGTTGCGATCAATAATTGGAAAACTTCGGCTTGGATGGGGGACATGCTCCTCCATTTTTTTTCTGCCACCCACCTCAGGCCCCGAACGGTTTAGCCGATAGCGGGCATATGAGGTGGAACTATGCTGGTTTTTCTTAGCGCCTTGATCACTCGTCACTGGCAGCCCTGTGCCCGGAGGGCTGCTTGACCCTTCTCGCATTGAAACCGACTACCAGAAGCTCCAGCTCCGCGGTGCCGTCACCCAGCGCCCCCTTCGTACGGCGGCGGCTATCGCCTGACGCGGGCCGGGCCCTCGAAATCCTCTCACATGCCATTGAGTACCTGGCGGATGAGTACGCGGCGAGTGTCGACGAGAAGGGTCCCCTTGGGAATGCGGATCCCCGTGTGGCGGCGATCCAGATCCTCAAAGGTTTGAATCGCGCGGTCTACTATGCCGGTCCGGAAGTGCCGACTGCGTTGCAGCGCATCCGGCGATGGTGGCAGGCAGCCAGCTTGCTGGCTCCGAGGAATGGGTGAGGGGTCGGGCTCAGTGGTAGTCTCCCTGTATGCAATTCGTCTTGAATGGCCAGGTGCGCGCGTTCGCACAGCTTGCGCCTCCGGCCACACTCCAGGATTTGATTAGCGCACTCGAGCTGAAGAGCGATCGCGTTGCGGTTGAACTGAACGGGACCATCGTTCCACGATCGGAGTGGGAGAGCGCGGCTCTGGCAGAGGACGATCGTCTGGAGATTGTTCACTTCGTAGGCGGGGGCTGCGGGTGAGCCAAAGGCTATCTGCCGCTATCGCTGTGCTGATTACCTGCTTCGCGTATAACGCCCTCGCACAACAGGCGCAAGGCCCCACATTGACCGTCAACGATCTGCCCCAGGGCCGGCCGTTGCGCATAATCGTCTACGGCGACATGCGCTTCACCGATCCGGCAAATCACTACGACACGCAACCCGGCGTGCGCAAGTGGTTGGCCGAGAAAATCGGGGAAGAGAAGCCGGACGTTCTTTTGCTTACCGGCGACATGCCATTCCATGGCAGCGATGCCGCGGATTGGGATGTGTACCGCCGTGAAACTTCTTCATGGACGCAGGAACGCCTGCACATCTTTCCCACCATCGGCAACCATGAAGGACTGCCCGACCCTGTGCGCGGCCTGAAGAACTATTTCGCCGCGTATCCGCAATTGGAAGAGCACTCCTGGTACTCCGTGCGCCTGCGCAATATTCTCCTCATCACTCTCGACAGCAGCACTTTTTTAAATCGAGGCTGGGAGCAGCGGGAATGGCTTGAATCCCAGCTGGCTCATCTATCGCCCGAAATCGACTTCGTGTTTGTTCTGCTTCATGTTCCGCTCGTATCCGACCTGCAGACCGCCTTCATGCTGGGCGTACCCGATCCGAATACGCTCGACCTGCGGCACTATCTTGAGTCGCAAGCTGCGGCTTCTCACGCCAAGTTCGTCGTGTTCAACGGCCATATTCACAACTATGAACGGTTTGAGACCAAGGGGATTACGCATGTGATCACGGGCGGCGGGGGCGCGCGGCCCTACCCGGTGTTTCTGCGCGGAGATCAGGACCGGTTCCACGCGCACACTTACCCTAATTTCCACTACGTGCTGATCACGCTGCAAGGCAAGCATGCCGAAGCAAAGATGTACCGCGTCCAGGACCCGGACGCGGCACGGCGATCAGTCACCCTGATGGATACGTTTACGTTAGACGCTCGCTAGCCCTGATTTCTCATCAGGACCCTCAGCTTCCGACCACAATGCCCGGGCTAGCTATTGCGGAACGGGCGCCGGGTTGAGGGTAGGGAAGATTCTCTGGTGCCAGTACGGGTAGGGCGCCTGCTGCTTGCTGGCGGCATCCAGCTTGCTCACCTGTTCGGGTGTGAGCTTCCATTCGGCGGCGGCCAGATTTTGCCGTAGCTGTGCTTCGTTACGCGCGCCAATGATCACTGAGGCGACGGTTGGACGTTGTAAGAGCCAGTTCAGGGCAACCTGCGGCAGGGGCTTGCCTGTTTCCGCTGCGACGGCATCGAGCGCATCGATCACCTTGTACATGTACTCTTCATCCACCTGGGGGCCAGACTCTGCGGTTTTGTGCAGACGACTCTGCGCGGGGAGCGGGCTGCCACGGCGAATTTTGCCGGTGAGGCGGCCCCAGCCAAGCGGGCTCCAGACAATCGCGCCCACGCCCTGGTCAATGCCCAGCGGCATTAGTTCCTGTTCATAGTCGCGTCCGATGACAGAGTAGTAGACCTGGTGGGCTACGTAGCGTGCCCAGCCGTAGCGTTCCGAAATGGCCAGCGACTTCATCAAGTGCCAACCGGAGAAATTGGAACAGGCAATGTAGCGGACCTTGCCGCTGCGCACCAGCGTGTTCAGCGTGTCGAGTGTTTCTTCGACGGGAGTAAGACCGTCAAAGCCGTGCATGTGGTAGATGTCGATGTAGTCGGTGCCCAGGCGCTTAAGGCTGGCTTCGCAGGCGTGCACCAGGTGCAGCCGGCCTGAACCCATCTCGTTCGGCCCGTCGCCCATGGGGAAAGTGGCCTTCGTGGATATCAGCACCTTATCGCGCCGCCCGGCGATCGCCTGACCAAGAATCTCTTCCGACATGCCGGTGGAGTAACCGTTGGCTGTGTCGAAGAGGGTCACGCCGGCATCGAGACAGATATCGACCATGCGCGTAGCCTCCGCTACGTCGGTCTCTCCCCAGGCTTTGAAGAATTCGTTGCCACCGCCGAAGGTCGCTGTACCGAAGCAGAGCGCCGGTACCTTTATTCCTGAGTGTCCTAGCCGCCGGTATTCCATACTGAAAGCATAAACGAGGATCTACATGGAAGGGTTTACGGGAATACACGTGCGACGCTTGCGGCCGCCTGTGCTGGGAGCCTGGCTTTGGCTTGGCTGTTTCCAGTTTTTTGTCGCCGAGCAGATTGCCCGGTGGCGCTGGAGGGGTGAGGGGTCCGGTGGCTACTCGATGACGCGGAATTACATCAGCGACCTGGGCGCGCTTCCGTGCACCGCGAATGCCTGCTCGCCGTTGCATTGGTTGATGAACACTTCGTTTGTGTTGCAGGGTTTGCTGATTTTCGGGGGTGCGGTTCTGCTCCGGTGCTTGCTGCCCCGATCACTTTGGCGCTTGTTTGCTTTTGCCGGTGCGGGCGTTTTGCTGGTGGGGTTGGTGCCGGAGGGGCAGGCGTTTCCTCTCCATCTGGTCGGAGCGGGCGCTCACTTTTTTGGCGGCAACCTGGCGATGATTCTGCTCGGCTCGATGATGCTGCGCCGCCCGGCACCTTGGAAGGGTGCGGTGACGCTGCTCGCCGGGGCGTTGGGGATGATCGGCACGGTGGCCATCGCGCTGAGCTTTACGCCGCTTTGGGCTGGTCTTGGGTGGGCTCCGGGGGTGCTGGAGCGGTTGGCGGCTTATCCGTTGCCACTTTGGTTGACGTGGACTGGTCTTCGCTTGCTCCGGGAGTTTCGCAGTCCAGTTCTGACCGGGTAATAGGTAGGGAATTAGGCGCTACGCGAGTTTGCAGGTTCCTCTGCCTATCCGATGCTGGAGCTCGGTAGACATTTGAGGCAGGAGAAATGCACAGCAGATCCCTCCACAAATTTCTTCTTATCCCACGTGAATGCCTCACTGGCCCACATTTCTCACGGCCTGTCCTGTAACGCCCGTAACAAAGGATGGGTGCCCCACATCTCGCTCGTTTTTCGCGAGATGTGGGATTCCACGAACCTCGGGTCCAGGCCTGTCGCTAGTCAAGAGTGGCTGGTGGACAGCCGTGGAATCCCACATCTCGCGAAAAACGAGCGAGATGTGGGGCACCCGTCATTCGTCACGGGACAGACTGTGAGAAGTGCGGGCGAGCCCTGGGCTAGCCACCTACTTGATATGGAGCGTTAACCACGAGCAACGACTAATCCAGCACGAAATAAGATGAGCTTCGGTCCCTGCACACACGCACCCTCAGGAATGTCGTTCGAGGGCGCGCCGATCCCAGTGGGCCAGGTTGGCTGCTGCATCGTAGGAGCTTTGCAGAAAGCTCATCAGGGCAGCTTCGGGTGAGGCTTCCTGTCGCAGGTCTTCGTAGCGGTAGATGAATTCTCCCAGGGCGGTGTTGTAGCCGGCTTTGGGCGGCAGAATCGTTGCTGCCTCGAGGCCCTGGGGAGCGGGTGCTGCGTAGCAGTAGAAGGCGGCTTCGCCGAAGCCTCCGTTGCCTGGCCAGAAGCCGGCGCTGATGACTTCCTGCGAGTAGGCTTCGCGGGTGATCGCGTCCGCGCCCGGGCGAGGCGGCGCAGGCCGGCCGGAAAAGCGGGTGACCGCCAGGTCGAAGCTCCCCCAGAAGAAGTGCACCGGGCTGACCTTGCCAACGTAGCGGGACGAGAACTGCTGAAAGATCTGGTCAGCCGACATCAAGACCCGCCAAAAGCGATGGGCGGCTGCGGGGTCATAGGTGGCATGCACCGTGTCTTCGGCGAAGGGAATGGGATGCTGCAGTTCTACCGGCACGGGATTTATTTCTACGGAAATGCCGAGCGCGGCCAGGCTCCTTTGGTACTCCTGGTAGAAGCCGGCTACGGATTGTGCCCGTAGCGGGGTGGACAGGGTCGCTCCCGTGCTTAGGGTGAACTGAAGCGCGTGGCTGACGAAGTCAAACGCAATTTCGAGGAACTCCGCACCATAAGGCATGGCGGCGGTACTCAGGCCACGCGCACTGACGTAGAGAGGCACGTTCCACCAATGGGCCTGCAAAGGCATTAACGAGAGACGGGTCTTGCCCACGATCTGCGTCCACATGTGCAGGGTGTCGGCAGTCTGCTGCCAATCGTTCCAGATGAGGGAAGGCCAGCGTTCTGCTGTCATTGGCAAAAAAGGAGCATGCCGAACAGGAAGAACCAGAAGATGCCCATGGTGTGCCAGTACCAGGCGGTGCAGTCCACCACGATCTGCCGCAGTTCGATGCGGCGCAGGAAGATGAGACCCAGCATGGTCATGGCCAAGGCCACCACGCCCAGCAGCAAGTGGATGCCATGAGTGCCGGTGATGAGGTAGAAGAAGTGGCTGCTGGGATTGCTGGCGAAGAACACGCCCTGGTCGACCAACTGCTCCCAGGCGATCCACTGCCCAACGAGGAAGAGCGCACCCAGAACGACGGTGGCTATTAACCAGGGAGCGGCGCGGCGCAGCGTGGGCCGGCCCAGACCCAGCCACTCTTCCATCACATCAATTTCACGGAAGAAGTGTCTGCGGCCAATTTCCATGGTCAGGCTGCTGACCAGGATGAGGGCGGTGTTGATCCAGAGGATGGGCGGTATGGCTATCGGGCGCCAATCCAAAACCCACGCGTTCGAGGCGTTGAAGTGGCCTGTGCTCTGGCGTGCGAAGAATGCGCTGACCAAGGCGATAAAGAACATCAGATCACTAGCCAAAGCGAAGAACAGGACCATGCGGTAGCGACCTAACAGGTCGCCCGGGCCGCGGCGGCCGGCTGGGCGATTTTCCCAGTTCTCACCATCACCGCCCCCACCGGTTGGCCTGCGGGTTACCGGCGGCTTGCCACCGAAACCCGGATCTTTGCGCTCTGTCTCAACTGGGGTGCGGGTGAATGTAGCAGGCATGACACGACTCCGACTCTCGAAGATTACTCCTGTTTTGCTTCCTGCTACACGGCTTTCTGAAATCTACTTCATTGCGATGAACGCTCTTCCACGTCACGCTGCCGGCGCACCATGTCTACAAAGTATTGATGCACGCGGCGATCGTCTGAGAGCTCCGGATGAAAAGTGGCGGCGAGTAGTTTTCCCTGGCGGACCAGGACCGGAAAGCCATCACGCTCGGCCAGCACTTGCACCTCAGGGCCCACCCGGGCAATCCGCGGTGCCCGAATATAGACCATTTCGAGTGGACCGCCGGGCAATTGTGTCTCGCCAGAGCGAATGGCGCTGTCGATCTGGCGCCCGTAGGCATTCCGCTCGACCGTAATGTCCATGGCTTGCAGGCTTTGCTGGGGAGGGTGAGAAACCTGCCCGGCCAGCAGAATACAACCAGCACAGGTACCGAAGACTGGTTTTTCGACAAGGAAGTGTTGCAGCGCATCGATGAGACCGTCGCGCTCGAGAAACTTGAGGAAGGTGGTTGATTCGCCGCCAGGCAAGATCAACCCATCCAGACCTACCAATTGTTCGGCTTTGCGTACTTCGACGGCTTCCGCGCCCGCCTCTTCGAGCGCACGTGCGTGGGCGGCAAAGCCTCCCTGGATGGCGAGTACTCCGATACGCGGGCGGACAGACAAAGAACGCTTCACCTTACGAGTTTATGCGGCAACCGCCGAGCGAGTGAGCAGGCGCCCACTAGGCCCATCTTCGGGGGGTGGCCGGTAACATAGGTCACCAGCCGCGGGTTTGCAGCAGTTCGTGTTCCTGCAGCCCAGCGATCGCCAGACCGGTCATGGAACCGGTCATCTGTTCGCTCACCTCGGCCAGGACCGCCGGATCGTTGTAGTGCGTGGTGGCTATCACGATGGCCTTGGCGCGCGACTCGGCTTCTTCGCGTTCTTTTGGATTGCGCACCATGCCGGTGTTTTCATCCAATTCAACGTCCAGCGGGATAGCGCCCTGCTTCATGAAGATGCCCGATCCAACAAACACGGCCTCTGCGCCTAACTGCATCATGAGTGCCGCGTCGGCTGGGGTCGCAATACCGCCGGCGGAAAAGTTCGGCACCGGCAGCTTGCCAGTCCGCGCGACCATGCGCACCAGTTCATAGGGAGCGCGGTGCTCTTTGGCCGCGGCATACAGCTCTTCGTCCCGCAGAACGGTCAACGCCCGCATCTCGCCGACGATCTGGCGCATGTGCTTGACCGCATGCACCACGTCGCCGGTCCCCGCTTCACCCTTGGTGCGGATCATGGCAGCGCCTTCCGCGATCCTGCGGAGCGCTTCGCCCAGGTTGCGTGCGCCACATACGAAGGGAGTTGTGAAGGCATGCTTGTCGATGTGGTGCAGTTCATCGGCCGGCGTCAGGACTTCGCTCTCGTCGATAAAGTCCACCCCGAGGTGCTGCAAAATCTGCGCTTCTGCAAAGTGGCCAATGCGCGCCTTTGCCATGACCGGGATCGAGACAGCGGCGATGATCTGTTTAATCAGACTGGGCTTGGCCATGCGGGCTACGCCGCCCTGCGCACGAATCATTGCAGGCACCCGCTCCAGGGCCATGACGGCGGTTGCACCCGCCCGCTCAGCGATCACTGCCTGTTCGGTGCTCATGACGTCCATGATGACGCCGCCCTTGAGCATCTCGGCCAACCCAAGTCTCAAACGCAATCCCGAACCGCTGGGGTTAGAACCATTTGTTTCCGCCATCGCCTGCCTCCAGACACGCGTATCTCGCGCCACCCGGTATGTGCGCCGGCTCGCTCGCGACTGTGTGCCAAGGCTCAGTTTAGCAGTTTTTGAGCAGGCCAATACCCGCGCGGAACGCTTGGTTCGTACCCTGTCCACAACTAAGACGAGCCTTTCACTGCGGTATACTCGGTCTCACTATGGCGGCTGAAAAAACGTTTTACCTTGAAACCTTCGGTTGCCAAATGAACGTGCACGATTCCGAAAAAGTAATTGGCACGCTCGTTCACGAAGGCTACGCGCAGGTACAAGACGAACTTGCTGCCGACCTGATCCTCTACAACACCTGCTCCATTCGCGACAAAGCCGAACAAAAGGTTTTCAACCGGCTGAACGACTACAAGAAGCTGCATGCCAAGGGCAAGCGGTTTGTAGTGCTGGGGTGCGTAGCGCAACAGGAAGGGGAGCGCATTTTTGAGCGCGCTCCGTATGTATCGCTGGTTTCCGGATCGGCGTCCTACCGCAAGCTGCCAGAGATGCTGGTGCGCCTGGAAGCGGGGGAGACGCGCATCACCGGCCTGGATGACCGGCAGACGGAAGAGACGTTCGACACCGAATTTACAGCCCGCACCAACCCTCACCGCGCCTACATCACCATCATTGAAGGTTGCGACAAGTTCTGCGCCTATTGCGTGGTGCCGTACACCCGGGGCAAGGAACGCAGCCGGACCTCGACGTCTGTGCTGGCGGAAGCACGCAAAGCCGCGGACGCAGGGTACACCGAGATCCAGCTGCTCGGCCAGAACGTCAACTCTTATCAGGACCGGGAAGGGAAGCAGACCTTCGCCGAACTTTTGGCCGCCGTGGGGGAGATACCGGGTATTCGCCGGGTACGGTTTACCACCTCGCACCCGCGTGACTTTACACCGGATATTGTCGCTGCCATTGATGCTGTTCCGTCGCTCTGCGATCACGTGCACCTGCCAGTCCAGAGTGGCTCGACCAAGGTGCTGGATGGTATGCAGAGGGAATACAGCCGGGAACAGTACCTGGACCGCATCGCCTGCATCCAGTCGGCGAAGCGTTCCATCAGTCTCACCACGGATGCCATCGTGGGATTTCCGGGGGAGACCGAAGAGGATTTCGAAGAGACGTTAAGTCTGCTGGACCTGGTTGGCTTCGACGCTGTGTTTGCCTTCAAGTTTTCGCCGCGGCCCAACACGCCAGCCATTTCGCTGGCGGACAGCATCCCAGAAGAAGAGAAAGGCCGCCGGCTGCAGGTGCTGATGGATCGTCAGCGGGAGATTCAAAGAATCAACTACAGCAAGCATGTAGGGCAGAAACTTGAAGCTGCGGTTGAGGGTTTCAACACGGCACGCGGGCAGGTGATCGGCCGTAGCTCGCAAAACAAGACGGTGAATTTCACCTGGCCTTACCCGATTAATCCGGCTCCGGGCAGTTATCAGACAGTACGGATCACGCAGAGCTATCCAAACAGCTTGGTCGGCGAAGCGGCCAGCTAGCAGTTGTTGCCACGGGCGCAAGGGGGATCACGATGGATGTCGAAATGAAAATTCGCGGACTGGTGATGGATCCGGCAAGTAACATGCCGATTGTCATCTTGAAGGACGTGAAGAGCGACACCGTTTTGCCCATTTGGGTCGGCATGTACGAAGCCAATGCGATCGCCCTTGAGATAGAGAAGTCAGCTACACCCCGGCCCATGACTCACGACCTGCTGAAGAACCTCATCCGGGGCTTGAATGCTGCGGTGCAAAAGATAGTGGTCACAGAACTTAGGAACGACACGTTTTACGCGGTGATATGGATGGAGCAGGATGGAGAAGTGGTCAGCCTGGATGCCCGGCCTTCGGACGCCCTGGCATTGGCGTTGCGCTCCGATTGCCCTATTTATGTAAGCGAAGAGGTGATCCGCATAGCCAAACTGGGTCCCAGCATGGCGGAAACCACCCCGGAAGAACTGCGGCGCTGGCTGGAAGGTCTTAACGATGAGGACCTGGGCCGCTACAAGATGTAGCCCTCGGCATAAAGGACATTGCCGAGGGATTGACAGCCCTTGGCTGCCACGCAATACTGAGCGGGAAAACCAAGGCTTCCAGCTTTTCTGCCATACTGCCTTTTGCACTGCAGAGTCCTGATTGCTCGGGGTGTCGTTCTTACCAGACCCACCGCAGCCAAGGGTAAGCGACCAGAGGATTTGTGCCAGATTTCGATGCTCCAGAGACGGCAAGCCCCAGCCGCTTTGCCGTGCTGAAGGGTCTTCTAAGCGCCGGCAAATTTAAACAGATGTTGACCCGCTCCAGCGCCAATCGGGGCTGGGAGCGCTATCGCAGGGTTGGCATTACTGCTTCGTCCTCCTTTATCGCCAAAGCGCTGAACATCCTGATCAGCTTTCTTTCCGTGCCTCTTACAGTGCATTACCTGGGTGCGGAAAGGTATGGTGTCTGGCTCACGATCAGTAGCGTGATCACCTGGATGTCGATGACCGACTTTGGGCTGGCAGGGAACGCTCTGATCAACGTGCTATCCACGGCCAGCGGCAAGGATGACAACCAGGAAGCGCAGCATTACACCGCCTCAGCCTTTTGGGCGTTGACTGGGGTCAGCACCCTTTCCGCGATTATCTGTGGGTCGGCTTTCCGGTTCATCCCATGGCGGTCCGTGTTTCAGGTTTCAGCAGCTACTTCCACGCGCGAGCTGCAGACTGCGTGCGCATTAACCCTCGTGTTTTTTGTCACTGCCTTTCCGCTCAGCATTCAAAATTCGATCTACAGCGCTTACCAGGATGGGTTTCTCTCGAACATGTGGGGTATCTCCGCCAATGTACTCAGCCTGGCAGCGCTGGTGTTTGTCTCTCGCACGCATGGAGGTTTGCCGCAGTTAGTGCTGGCGCTCTCCGGCACCCGTACCCTGGTTTCGATCGCGAACTGCTTTTTTATATTTCGTCGCTATCACTGGCTCAAACCCGCCCCGTCCGCTGTACGCTGGGCTTGCGTCAAGCGGTTGTTCCATCTGGGCGCGAAATACCTGGTAACGCAGCTGGCTTCGCTCGGTATTTACCAGAGCCAGCCTATGATCATCACGCAGCTGCTCGGGCCGTCCAAAGTGGTGATTTACGTGGTTGCCTACAAGGTGATCTCGCTACCCATGGACCTGGCCTATATGGGCACAGCGCCCTTCGTCTCTGCCTTCGGCGAAGCCAAGGCACGTCAGGATTGGGAGTGGATTCGGGGCGCATACCGGAACGCGGTCAAAGCCTCGGTGTCGATTGGCGTTCCGATGCTCCTGGTGCTCGCATTGACGGCGAAACCGCTCATCCGCATCTGGGCCGGCGCGGTCGCGATCCCGAGCACCTCTCTGATTGTCTGGCTGAGCATCTACACCGTGATCGGGATCATGCTCATGTCTGCAGGGCAGCTGATGACCGGCCTGGAGCGGGTGAACCTGCTGGTGGTTTCGGTAGTGCTGTGCGCGGTGGGTGTGATCGGCAGTGGCATCCTGCTTGCGCCGCGCTGGGGCCTCACCGGGATTGCCTTCGGCATGGCGCTGAGTAAGGCAGTCACGTTCTGGCCGATTCAGCTTTATGACGTGCGGCGGATACTGCGCTTGTCTCATCCAGCAAAGCTGGAAACAGCAGACCGCGCCGTGTAAGCAAGCGCTTCGCTACTTCACGCCATCCGCTCCCGCTTAGCTCAACCAGATCGAACTCCATGAGCTTCGCCTGTCCCAGAGGCAAAACCTCAAGAAGCTTGTGCGCTTCAGATATTGAGGTCAAGTTCATCAGGAAGACAGGGCCTTTTTGGTTGCGGCGAGCCCACATCTGCTCGATCTTGCCATCGAACTTCGTGAGCGCCAACCGAGGGAAGGGTTTGGGGGAGGCTTTGTGGCTCACCCTCGGGATGGCTTGCCAGCAGTGACTCTCCGGCCATTCCTGCTGAAAGTATGGTTCTTCTGCATGTCCGATACTGGAGCTCTGTAGGAATTTGTGGCAAGAGAATGGCGCACAGCAGATCCCTCCAGAAATTTCTACAGAGCTCCAGCGTCGGATGGGCAAAGGAACGTGGATCTCGAGAACAGCCGCTTCGCTGCCAGGACTTCGGTCTCAGCACAAAACGAAATTTGCGGAGGTCACGCGGAGTTAAACCAGCTCCAGTGCGGCATGACTGCGAGCACGGTCGCCGCGCAGAAAGAGGCTGATACCAGCGGCCAGCAGGGACACGCAGGCGAGCCCCACGGTAAAGCGCGGCTGGTATGCGCCGAACTTGTCGTAAAGATGGCCCACCGCCATGGGGCCGGTGGCGCCGCCTACCGCGTACGCTGTCCAGGTAAGACCGTAGAGCACCGAAAAGTGTTTCCGGCCGAAGTAGTCTGCCAGCAGGTAGGGAACTATGTCAGCTTCGCTGCCTAGCCCGATCCCAAGGAAGGCCGCGCCCACCAGTGCGACAGGAGAGGTTCCCGAGAACGCGAGAATAAACGTGCCCGTGGCTGAGAGCAAAAGGATGAATGTCTGAATGCGCTGGGCAGAGAACCTGTCGATGAGCAAACCAGTGCCCAGGCGCCCGAGTATGCCCGCTCCACCGCGCACCGAGAGAGTCAGGGCCGCGGCGGACGCGGTCAGTCCGCGTTCGGTGAGCATCGCGGCCATGTTCGTCACCAGGCCGTTTTCGCTGAACGCGGAAAGCATGATGATGAAGGCCAGAAGCCAGAACGGCAGAGTGCGCAGCGCGGCGCCGACCGTGACCCCGGAGACGAGACGGTGATCTTCCTGCGCGACCGGTAGCGGCTTGTTGCGCACCAGGAGCGCCGTCAGCGGCAGCCCCAGGAGCGCGATGCAGCCGAGCATAAGGTAGGCATCGCGCCAGCCATGATGATCGATCACCCACTGGGTCGCCGGCGGAATCAGGATGGAGCCCACGCCACTGCCGGTGAGGATGAACGCGATGGCGAGACCGCGGCGCTTATGAAACCAGGTGAGCAGGGTGCGGGTGTAAGCGAATTGCGCGGTGCCGTTCGCGACCAACCCAAGAATGAAATAGGTCCAGTAAAAGCGCTGAATGCCTGGGCCCAGCCGGCTCAGCGAAGCCAGGGCTAGCGCGAAGATCAGGATGGACGGCAGGATGATGCGGCGCGGCGGAAACCGGTCGAACAGGACGCCGATGCCTGGCGAGACAATCGCCACCGTGATGGCGGCCAGTGCGAAGGTGCCGGAAATGGCCTCGCGCTGCCAACCGAAGGCTCGATGGAGTGGATTGAGAAACAAGCTGAAGGTGTACGGGACGATTGGCGAGAAGCTGGTCATCACGCCGACGAACGCCGCCGAGACGACTTTCCAGCCAGGGTAGCCGATGAAGCTTTCTTCGTTCTCAAGCAGGGTGAGCTGCTGGCTCATTGTGTGTCTCCAGCCTTGACCGGGCGGAAGCAGGCGGGAGGAATCGGAAGAGTGCGAGTGAAGGGCATGGGTTCAGCGAGATGCTACGTTCGCGGGCAGGGCCTGTCATCCGCCATTAGGTTGGGACGGAGCTCCAACTGGTCGCGCTTGCAGGGGCACTTTAGTGATGCAGAAAGCGAGTATACAGAATATACGTTATCGGACGTCTTCCCAGATTGTCATCGCAGGTTCAAACCCAGCTGAAATCCCGGCGGACCCATGTACCGCCATTCGTATAATCGGATTCACCTTCTCCACGGAAGTACACGGGAAATACCGCACATGCAAAAAATCTTTGTCACCGGCGCCGCCGGTTTTATTGGCAGCAACCTGGTGGAAGCACTCCTGAACGATGGCAAGACAGTGATTGGCTGGGATAACTTCTCCACGGGACGTGGCGAGTTTCTAGAGAACGCTCGCAAGCAATCCGGCTTTACGCTGGTGCAGGGCGACAATCTGGATGCAGGCGCTTTGACCCGTGCGATGCAGGGTTGCGATTTTGTGTTTCACCTGGCGGCGAACGCAGACGTTCGCTTCGGGGTGGAACATCCCGGCAAAGACTTCGAGCAAAACACACGCGCCACCTTTCATGTACTCGAAGCGCTGCGCTCGAATGGGATTCGGGAGATGGCATTCTCTTCTACCGGGTCGGTGTATGGCGAGGCGCAAGTCATTCCCACTCCAGAGAATGCACCGTTCCCGATCCAGACTTCGCTGTATGGTGCGTCCAAGGTGGCCGGCGAGGGTATGATCCAGGCGTACTGTGAGGGATTTGGTATTCATGCCTACATCTTTCGCTTTGTTTCAATCCTGGGACCTCGCTATACCCACGGACACATCATCGACTTTTATCAGCAGTTGAGGACTCATCCCGAAACTCTTCGAGTGTTAGGTGACGGCAAGCAGCGCAAGTCGTATCTGCATGTGCATGACTGCGTGCGCGCCATCCTGCATGTGATCGGCGCCGAGGCGGCGCAGAACAGCAAACATCGCGTGGCGATTTTCAACCTTGGCACCGACGAGTACTGCCAGGTAAGCGATTCGATTAGGTGGATATGTGCCAGGCTTGGGCTTACCCCGCAACTGGAATTCAGCGGCGGCGATCGAGGATGGATCGGGGATAACCCTTTTATCTACCTGGATACAGCGAAGGTGCGCCAACAAGGATGGGCTCCGCAGAACACCATTCAACAGAGTGTTGAGGCGACGGTCGACTGGTTAATCGCTAACCAGTGGATCTTTGCCAAGTCTGTTTAATGGGAAGAGAGGATATCGATGCTGACACTGGCCGGGCGTTCCGCCATCGTGACCGGCTCGTCCGCCGGTCTGGGCTATGTGATCGCGCAGGCCCTGATCACCAGCGGCGCGAACGTGTCTATCTGCGGGAGAAATGCCGGCGAATTAGAACGGGCCTTCGATTCCCTTTCTGCCATGGCCGCTGACAGGCAGCAGGTCGCCATGCAGGTGTGCGACGTTTCTTCAGAGCAGCAGGTGAACGCGATGGTCGATCGCACGGTAAAGCAGTTTGGGAACGTTCAACTGCTGATCAACAATGCGGGTGTGCAGGGGCCGATTGGACCGGCGGAAGACGCATCCATTGAGGAGTGGCGGCGAACATTCGACATCAACTTTTTTGGTCCTTTGTTTACCTGCCGGGCGTTGATTCCTGGTATGCGCAAGCAGGGTTACGGGAAGATTGTGAATGTATCAGGCGGTGGCGCCGCCTCGCCGCGGCCCTTTTTCAGCGCGTATGCCACATCAAAAGCAGCGTTGGTGCGGCTTACAGAAAACCTCGCGGAAGAGTTGCGCGGCACGGCCATCGATGTGAACGCCCTGGCGCCCGGTGCGTTAAACACGCAAATGCTGGAAGAGACACTTGCTGCTGGTCCAGATCGCGTCGGCGACGAGCAGTTTGCGCAGGCAACGAAGCAGAAGCAACAGGGCGGGTCGTCGCTGGCGCGGGCCGCTGCGCTATGCGTTTATCTGTGCACGAAGGAGGCGGACGGCATTACCGGCCGGCTCATCAGCGCACCCTGGGATCCCTGGCCCAATCTCCATGAGCGCAAGTCAGAACTCCGGGAAAGTGACATCTACACTTTGCGGCGCGTGGTGCCGGCCGATCGGGCAAAGCAATGGACTTGAAACCAGTCACGTTTGCCATTGTGGGATGTGGACTGATCGGGAGCAAGCGGGCGGCGCATTTACCCAAAGGATCACTGATCGCTGTGTACGACGTGATCACTGAAAGGGCTGCCGCGGTCGCTGCTAAAGCAGGACCGCCGTGCGTGGCGGCCACTTCCCTTCCGCAGCTATTAGCCACTGCCGCGGACGCAGTCATTGTCTCCACCCTGAACGCCAATTTGGGCGAGATCGCGCTGCAATGCCTGCATGCCGGCAAGCATGTACTGGTGGAAAAGCCGGTAGCGATCTCAGTTGCGCAGATTGATGCAATGATCGCTACCGCCCGGCAGCAGCACCTGCTGGTACGAGCCGGTTACAACCACCGCTTTCACCCGGCTTTTCTCAGGGCGCGGGAGATTGTCGACTCCGGCGTGCTTGGCACGATGATGTTCATTCGCGCTCGCTATGGGCATGGCGGCCGCGTGGGATACGACCGGGAATGGCGAGCAGACCCGAGCCTCTCGGGAGGCGGCGAGTTAATTGACCAGGGAGTTCATCTGATCGACCTGGCGGGCTGGTTCCTGGGCGAGTGGGCAGCTATCGACGGACATGTCGGCACGTATTTCTGGGATATGCCGGTGGACGACAATGCGTTTCTCCACCTGCAAAGTGAGGGCGGCCAGACTGCGTGGCTCCATGCCAGCTGCACCGAATGGAAAAATCTCTTTTCCTTTGAGATTTATGGCAAGCTAGGCAAACTGCATATCGAGGGACTGGGTGGGAGCTATGGCGTCGAGCGTCTCTCTCACTACCAGATGCTTCCGGAAATGGGTCCGCCGGAAACCACCATCCATGAGTACCCACGCGGGGATGACTCCTGGGGCCTTGAAACTCGCGCTTTTGTAGAGGATATTGTTTTGCAGCGTTTACCAGCCGTGGGACTCAAGGAAGCGCGCGCGACCATGCAGGTGGTAGAAGCGGTGTACAGCAAAGCGAAGCATTGAGCGAAGCGTTGACCGGATGGTTGAGCGACTGGTTTTGCAACGGTGCGTGCTACATTCAGCCCAATGGCAATGCCGAGGCGGTTCGTTTAGCATCATGCGCATAAGAAGACTGGATCGTATGTGGCAACGAGTGACCAACCGGCCGGCGCGCATAGTCGCTCCACGCTGTTCTCCAGACGGACGGAATGCCCGGTAAGGTCGGGATGCCGGTCGCGATCCTTGCCGGTGGACTGGCTACGCGGCTCCGGCCGCTCACCGAGACCGTGCCCAAAGTCCTGCTTGAAGTTGCCGGGAAGCCATTTCTCGAACATCAGCTCACCCAATTGCGCGAAGAAGGTATCGACGAAGTGGTGCTTTGTGTAGGCTTCCTCGGCGAGATGATTGAGCAGCGCTATGGGGATGGCCGTGAGTTTGGCATCACGCTCCGCTACTCTTTCGACGGTCCAAAACTGCTTGGCACCGGCGGCGCCGTTCGCAAGGCTTTGCCGCTGCTGGGTGATGCTTTTTTTGTCATGTACGGCGACTCCTATCTGCGCATTAACTTTGGTCAGGTGGCCGAGGCTTTCCATAGACTCGGCAAGCCGGGCATGATGACTCTGTTCCATAATCAAGGCCGGTGGGATACCAGCAATGTCTGCTATGCCGACGGTGCGATCAAACGCTACGACAAAGTAAGTCGCGAGCCCGCAATGCAGCACATTGATTATGGTCTCAGTGTATTCAAGGCAGAAACATTCGCCCCCTACCCGGCCTCTGCGGTGTTGGATCTGGCGCAGGTGATGCGCGACTTGGTGGAGCGCGGCGAAATGGCGGGATATGAAGCCCGCCAACGGTTTTATGAAATCGGTTCTCATGAAGGGCTGCTCGAGCTGAGCGAGTTTCTTCATCAAACCGTGCGACAGGACCAGAGGACCGGATGACCTTTACCCAGGACTTTTTGCAGGAAGTACAAGAAGTGACCCGCCAGCTCGATGCCACAGCGATCGATGCAGTCATCGATCAGTTGCTGGCCATTCGTGAACGGGGTGGCCGGCTCTTTATTCTTGGGGTGGGCGGCAGCGCCGGCAATGCGTCTCATGCAGTCAATGATTTTCGCAAGATCTGCGGGATTGAGTGCTATGCCCCTACGGACAATGTTTCCGAGTTGACGGCGCGCACCAACGATGAAGGCTGGGCGACCATCTTCGCCGAGTGGTTAAGGGGCAGTCACCTTTCCAGCAAGGATGGCTTGCTGGTGCTGTCAGTCGGCGGCGGCAACCTGGAGAAGAACGTGAGCCCCAACCTGGTGCGCGCGGTTCAGTTTGCAAAAGAAACAGGCGCGGCGGTGACCGGCATTGTTGGCCGGGATGGTGGTTTTACTGCCAGGATGGCCGATGCGGTGGTAATCGTACCGACGGTCAATCCGGAGCATGTTACTCCTCATTCTGAGGCCTTTCAGGCGGTGATTTGGCATCTTATTGTGTCGCACCCACGGTTGAAGATCCATCAGACCAAGTGGGAGACAACTGAGGCGACGGTCCGGTAAGACAATGGGCACGGCAAGAGCTGGGAACAATCCGGTGCAAGCCAGGGGACGCGCTGTTTTCCTCGATCGCGATGGCGTGATCAATGCCTCGATCGTGCGGGGAGGCAAGCCCTATCCTCCGTGGACCCTGGAAGAGTTTGTGTTCTTGCCGGGGGTGGCAGAAGCGTGCCGTTCATTGCACGAGGCCGGTTTCACCCTGGTGGTTGCGACCAACCAGCCGGATGTAGGCCGCGGCCAGCTTGCCCGGGAGGTGGTCGAATCGATGCATCAACGCCTCGTGGCGCAATTGCCGATTGCCAGGGTCGAGGTATGCTACGACGCGGGTGGCCAGCAGCCGTCAGAATGCCGAAAGCCCAGACCCGGCATGCTTTTACGTGCGGCAAAAGAGATGCATCTGGATTTGGCAACAAGCTTTATGGTGGGCGACCGCTGGCGCGATATCGATTGTGGCCATGCGGCCGGATGTAAAACAATTTTCATTGATCGGGGTTACGAGGAGTCTCTCCAGCAGAAGCCTGACTTCGTTACCGCCGACTTACCCAGTGCAGCAGCACTGATTCTAGCCTTGTGAGGAAAACCAGTATGAAGCCCATGATTGCGCCGGTGGTGAGTCCGCAAACCTCCAGCGAAAAGCAGTCTATGCACCACCTTGGCGTCAAAATATTTGCAGATGGAGCGGACAGCGCCGGCATGCTGGCCTTGTATGCCAACCCGCTGATCCACGGTTTGACCACCAACCCAACGTTGATGAAGAAAGCGGGCATCAGTGATTACGAGTGCTTCGCCCGCACCATTCTCGAGACGATCACGGCCAAGCCGATTTCGTTTGAGGTCTTTTCTGACGAGCCGGCCGAGATGCGCCGCCAGGCACTGAAGATTGCAGCCTGGGGATCGAACGTTTACGTGAAGATCCCGGTCACCAACACGCGCCAGGAGTACATGGGTTCGCTGATCCATGAGTTGGCCCTGGAAGGCGTCAAGTTGAATGTCACTGCCCTGCTCACCCTGAGCCAGGTGCGCGCCGTAGGAGCGGAGCTGGTGGAATCTGTGCCCGCTGTCGTCTCGGTGTTTGCCGGGCGTATCGCCGACACCGGGATTGACCCGCAGCCAATCATGCGCGCCAGTCTGTGCCTGTTGGAAGATAAGCCGATGACCGAACTGCTCTGGGCCAGCGTGCGCGAGGTGCGCAACATCTTTGAAGCGGACCAGTGCGGCAGCCATATTGTGACCGTACCCCACGACATCCTGAGCAAAGCTTTAAAACTGGTAGGGATGGATCTGACTGAATTGTCACTCGACACGGTGAAGATGTTTGCTGGCGACGCGCGGGAAGCCGGCTTCGCACTCTGAAGCGAATGCATGCGGTCGGGACCGGCCATGGGGACGAGAAGCCTGGGCATAATGCAGGGCTTTTGCAGAATTCTGATTGGCGGCTTGCCGTCGTTCGTAATGACGTGGTTTGGCGGAGTGCATCCAAAGCCCATGGATGCTGGTGGGCTACGCTTGCTCCGTCTGAGTCCGGCGTACCGAGGTGAATTGCCTGACGAACCCTGCTAACGCGCTGCGGGAGAATCTACAGCAGAAGACGATACCCAGCCTGAATGGATTGCGGGGAATCGCCGCCCTCACTGTTGCATTTGCCCACGCATCGGGCTTGCCGCGTTGGATCCCTGCAGATTATGCGGTCGTGCTTTTCTTCGAGATCAGTGGCCTTCTCATCACCTGGCTGTTGCTCACCGAGCAGGAAGAAACCGGGTCGATTGACCAGCGTAGCTTTATGAAGCGCCGGACCCTGCGACTTTTCCCAGCGTTCTACCTTCTTTGGACGGTTTGCTGGCTGGTACCTCATGTCCCCGGCCGCTGGTGGGCGTTCGTCTACATGATGGACGTTTATAGCGCCCTCTATGCGGTGCCAGGAACGGCGGTTGACGTATTAGGTATGGCCTGGTCGCTGGGAATTGAGGAGAAGTATTACCTGATCTGGCCTGCCCTGCTGAAGCGACTGAAGCGTGCTCAGTTGTTGAAAGGACTGGTCGCGACGTTTTTCGCGGTACAGATTTACCACATCGTGGTTTACCGTATTGGCCACGAGATGTGGGCGGCATGGAACTTCGATACGCGGATCGACGCCATTCTTCTCGGCTCGGCGCTGGCGGTCGCGATTAAGTCGGGCTGGCGGCCGCCCCGGTTCCTTTTCGGCCGCATACTCTTTTGGGCATGCCTGGCAACGGTTATGGTGCTGTCGGGCATTTCCTGGGTGCACCGCATCAGCTACGGGGTGCTGCTAGCGGTGTATCCGCTGGCGATTGTTTTGATCTCGGTGATCGCGGCACCGCCACGGGTGCTCAATAACAGGGTCGCTTCCTATTTCGGAAAGATCTCCTATTCTCTTTATCTTTTTAATCCTCTGGTTGCTTATTTCGTCTTTAAATTGCGTATAGGGCCGGGCGTCCGGGAGACAACGGTCGCGATGGCTGGCGCCATCCTAACCGCTGTGGTTGCGTACCATTTGGTGGAGGCGCCCTTTCTGCGCTTGAAGAACAAGGCGCACAAAGATCCTCTACCAGCGACAGCCGTGAGTGCGTAATTAAGCTGAATCGCCCGGGAGCGGATGCTGGCTTCCGGTTCAGTTTGGATGGTCTGTGCATGAAGGTCCAGAACGGATACGTTTTTGCGTGTTAAACGTCTCAAATGAAGGAGAAACGTCTCGCCTGCCCCTGTATTTGTCGCAATGGGAATTTTCCAGTACCATGCGTCCCAAGATATGACCGAAAGATATTCAGTCATTTAACTGGAGCTCGATAGACTCTCTAAATAAGATTCCAGCAGACAACAGACTTGTAGTTCTGTATCACTCACTTCCTTGAGTTCGGTTACACTTGCGTCCGTTCTGCGCCAGTGGGTTTATATATGAATATCGCCTTTGTTGCTTACCCCGTAGCAGCGTTGCTTCCGCCCTATCACGGATCGATGGGCGCATCTATCTACACGATTGCTCGCGAGTTTGCCCGGCACTCGAACGTAGTGGTTTACGGATTGGCTGGCAGGCAGGGCGGCGCGCCGAGCGGCATGTACGAAGGTGTTGAGTACCGATTTGTGCCCGCTGCTGCATCCGACGATCGCAGGGCCAGAATGCGAAGCTTAAAGGCGAAGCTGGTTCAGTTGTCCGCCCCGGTTTCCACCTCAGCCGGGTTTTACCCTAAGTTTGGCGAGCAGGTGGCTGCCGACCTGGCCACGCAGCAGTGGGATGTGATTCATGTGCAGCACTGCGCGCAGTTTGTGCCCATCATCCGAAAGTTGAACCCCAGGGCCAAGATTGTCCTTCACATTCATGCGGAGTGGTTTTCGCAAAGCAATTTCAGCGAAATCGCACGAAGGATTCGCGGCGTCGATGCTCTCCTCACCGTCAGCGACTTCGTGACCAGGAAGACGCAGCGCAACTTCCCCGAGATGGCCGATCGATGCGAGACCTTGTACAACGGCATCGACATCAACGAATTCGATCACGAAAAGGACTATGCACCCGCCGCACGGCGCAAGACGCGGCGCATTCTTTACGCCGGTGGCATATGGCCTCACAAAGGTGCGCATGTTGCGATTGATGCGTTCAAGCTGGTTGCCGAAAAATATCCTGATGTGGTTCTCGACCTGGTGGGTCCTGAAGGGGACTATCCACTGGAGGAGGCTTGCGATTTGCAGGATCAGGCGACCCTTTCGCGTATGGCGCCCTACTTCAGGAAAAGACCTCTTCATGCCGTTGCGTCCAAACTGCTTGGTAAGTCTGCGGGCAGCTCGAGTGAATATATTTCATTCCTCAAAGGAAAGCTGTCACCCGAACTTAGCCGGAAGGTTACTTTCCATGGCTTTGTCAGCCGGGGAGAGTTAGTGAAGTTGTATTACGACGCTGACATATTCCTCTACCCTCCTATTTGGAACGAGGCATTCGGCCTGACGCCGCTGGAAGCCATGGCAGCAGGCGTGCCCGTCGTCGTCAGCCGATGTGGGGGCATCGTGGAGACGGTGCAGGATCGTAAGACTGGTTTTGTGGTTGAGCCAGACAATCCTGCTGCTTTGGCCGATGCTCTGCTGCGCCTGGCGGAAGACGATACACTGCGTGAGACTATGGGGCGCGCTGGGCGCGCGCGGGCGCTGGAGTTCACCTGGCACGCCGTTACTAACAGCATGCTGGTACGTTATGAACAGCTCGCCGATGCCGGCGTTCGCGAGCAAAGGAGCCGGCCCAGCGGCGTCGGGTTAACGCAGCCCGTTACGGTGGCCAGAACCTTGTAGGCATCTCCGTAAATTGCAAAATCCGGTCTCGCCGGCCAAGCCGTCTCCTGCGGCTTCAAAGCACAACTGAGGAGATCGTTGCATGATCATCACACGTTCTCCCCTGCGCATCACCTTCGGTGGCGGTGGCACCGATCTCCCTTCGTACTACGAGTCGCATGGCGGCTTTCTCATCGCGGGGGCAATCGATCGCTACGTATACATCACCATCCACGATACCTTTCAGCAGGAATTCATCATCAAGTACTCACGACTGGAGAGAGCCAACACGATCGCGGGCATAGAACACCCGATCATTCGCGAGGCGCTCCGCGCCACCGGGATTGAGGAAGCTGCGTCACTCGAGATCACGTCGATGGCCGACATTCCTGCGGGTACGGGACTGGGCTCTTCAGGCAGCTTTACCACAGCCCTATTGAAGTCCCTGCATGCCCATAAAAAAAATCTAATCCATCCCCAGGAGCTTGCGGAGCAAGCGTGCGACATTGAGATCAATCGCCTGGGCGAACCTGTTGGCAAGCAGGATCAATATATCGCCGCGTTTGGCGGCCTGACCTGCTTTGAGTTCGCGGAGAACGGAAGTGTTCGCGCCTGGCCGCTGCGCATCCCGGAAGACAGACGGTACGACCTCGAAGACAATTTGCTGTTGTTTTTCACCGGTTATTCGCGTTCTGCCTCGACCGTGCTCAAGGAGCAAAACGACAAAAGCAAGACGATGGATAAGGATATGCTGGCTAATCTTCACATGGTCAAGCGATTGGCTGTGGAGATTCAGCAAGCACTCGAGAGCGGCGATCTTCAGGAGTTTGCCCGGCTGATGAATGTGCACTGGCAGAACAAGAAGAAGCGGTCGACTAACATGTCGAATCAGCGCATTAATGAACTCTACGATTTCGGGTTGGCCCATGGGGCCATGGGCGGAAAGCTGATCGGTGCCGGGGGCGGCGGGTTTTTGATGTTCTACAGTGAGGACAAAGCTAACCTGCGACGAGCCATGCGTGAGCAGGGGCTCAAAGAGGTACGGTTCAAGTTTGATTTTGAAGGCACCAAACTGCTGGCCCAATAAGACGGTTGCCGGCTCCTGCTGGTAAAGGCAAAGACATCAGGGGAACGGGGCTTCAAACCCCCTCCAGGCGAGACAGCTTTCAGTAGCGGACTGACCCGAACTGTGCTGGATTCCCGGGCGCAAAAAAAGAGGATTCCGCTCCCGTAAATGAACTCGCCTGTGGCCCCCTTTCCGGTGGATCTCCTACTCCTGTTCTGAATTGATTAAGATTGAGGTGCTGTCCCGGAACGGGCACGGCTGAGGTGCTTGTGCAACGCGTAGGTCGATTGATGTTGTTCCTGATTTTTACCACCTCGGCTACCTGGGTTGACGGTCACGCTGAAGCGGGGTGGCTGCCCGATGCTCCTGCGGTCCAGCCCGCAGTGACGGAAAAAGGGCTTCCTGTCGCCATCGTCAGGGATCAGCTTGCCATTTGGACCAGCCCTGTGCGGGTTCGAGCGCACGATCTGCTATGGATCCTACCGCTCGGCGCAGCGGTAGGGGTCACACTCAGCACCGACACTGCTGCGATGCGAGGCGTTTCGAGCGATCGCCCATTCAACAAAGACAACGTGAATGCATCGAATTACCTGCTTGGCGGCGAGATTGCTGTGCCGGTTGCCCTCTATGGTTTTGGGCTTTTCAAGGCAAACGCGCCCGCCAGGCAGACTGGCCTTCTCAGTGCAGAAGCGCTGGGGGACAGCATTATCGTTGAGGAATTAGCCAAGCTGATTACCCGGCGAGAGAGGCCACTGTACAACCGTGCAGCAGGATACTTTTTCGCCCCCAATGTCGGCTCCAATGGATCGTTTCCCTCGTCGCACAGCATGCTGGCCTGGTCGGTGGCCGGCGTAGTGGCTGAGCAATACCCTTCCAAGTGGGTGCAGATCGGGAGCTATTCCGTTGCCTCTGCGATCAGCGTGACCCGCGTCGTTGGGCAAGAACATTTTCCGACGGACGTGGTAGTCGGCGCCGTTGGGGGATGGCTCATCGGGCACTACGTAGCGCACAAGCATCATCTCGCCGGCCATCATGGTTAAGCGACAGGCCGGGATTGGTCGAGCCATTGGTAGAGCACCATGCCTGCAGCGAAGATGAGGGCCAGGGTGAGGCCGCCCCAAAGGCCGCGAATGCCCAGCGGGCTGTGAAAACACAAATAGTAGCCGATGGGCAAGCCGATCGCGCCGTAGGCAATAAAGTTGATCAACATGGGACCGCGGGTTTTGCCCAACCCGCGGAGCGCCCCGGTGCCGATTCCCTGAATACCATCGAAGATCTGGAAAATAGCGGCCACCGCCAATAATTGAACGCCCACGGCAACGGTCGGCGGATCATGCGTGTACACATGGAGGAGCGCGCGGGGTATGGCCAGGAACATGGTGGCGGCCACAGCCATGAAGACGCCACCCAGGATAATCGCCATGGAGCCGCGCAAGCGAGCGAGCGCCCGATCCCCTGCCCCGATGGCGTGACCGACGGTAATCGCGGCCGCCGCTGATACTCCCAGGGGCACCATGTAGCTGACGCTGGCGCAGTTCAACACGATCTGGTGAGCGGCGAGAATGTCTGGAGCGAGCCGGCCGGCCCAGAGTGTGGCTACGCTGAAGGCGCCGACTTCAAAGAGCAATTGCGAGGCTGCCGGCCAGCCCAGCTGGAGCAGGCGGCGGAGTAACCGAAGCCGCAAACCAGGCCAGTGCTCGAAGAGAGCATGGCCCCGCTCCCGCTCGTGCTTCCACGCCCACCAGATCAGCACAGAGGCCATATAAACGCGGGCTCCTACCGTCGAGAGCGCGGAACCACGCACACCCATCGCCGGCAGGCCAAGCTTGCCGTAGATGAGTGCCCAATTGCCGAACCAGTTGACCAGGTTAGCGGAAATGAGAGCGAACGTGACTGGCCGCACCTTGCCCACGCCCTGCAGGTAACGGCGAAAGGCTACGTAGATGAGCAGCGGCAGTGCACTGAGGTTTAGCAGGCTGAGATACTGTGTGGCCGGTACCCGGACTGCCTCGGTGATCTTGAGCAGGCCAAACAGGTGGGGCGAATAGCCGACCACCAGCATGGCTACCGGTGTGTACAGCATGGCCAGGTAGACTCCCTGGGCGAGCGCCTTATGGCAATCGTCATAGTCGCCGCGGCCGTAAGCGTGGGCGACCAGGGTATCCAGACCCAGCAGGAGACCGATGCCGAAGAGTGCCGGCGTGTAAAAGAGAGCACTACTGATACCGACTGCTCCGATGGCGGCCGGGCTCAGGCGGCCTACCATAATGGTGTCGACCACGCTCATGCCCATCCAACCCAACTCCGATAGCACCACGGGGATTGACAGCGCCAACAGCGCGGTCAATTCGCCGGAAACGCTTCGTTTGGGGAGGACGGTCGGGGAGGGAGTTGGCGGGATCATACCCTACTCACCTTAATCGATATGCGTGCGGCGGGTGCTGAATCCTGCGTGCGGTTTTGCCGGTGGAAAGTTGAGTGGTAGAGTCAAAGAGGTGGTCCGGATGGTGCAGGTGTCCCTGTGCCGTTCGAGCGGGGAGAGTTGGCCGAGTGGCTTAAGGCGCACGCTTGGAAAGCGTGTGTACCGCAAGGTACCGTGAGTTCGAATCTCACACTCTCCGCCATTCCTGATAATCAATAACTTAGTGCAAACTGGTACAGCCGAGTGGTACATCTGCGCATGGCTAACCTGACCATACGCGTCGGCTCCCGCTACTACCCTCCCGTTGTCGCGCGTAACGGACGCATCAAGCCCGGCTGGGCCACGATCGATGGTCGCCAGATCTACCACCCAGGAAGTGTCTAATACTTGGACTGGACAGAAGGCAGCAAGCCGAAGCGCAAAGCGGTTGGTCGGGACGCCACGAACGCGCAGAACCTGGCGCACGCGCACCGCGCCGCGCGGTACGCCCAAGGTTGCGCGTCTACCACAAAAGGTCAACACTTGATCGCTCCCACCAGCGATCCGATGTAGCGCACCGGACGTAAGCTAAGTGTGACGAAAATGCCTTGTACTCAACTGATGAAGCTCGAAGCGGCCCTGCATAAATACCGAGAGCGCCGGGTTACCGCCATCCAGCCCGCGCATGATCGGCGCGAAAGCGGTACGGGCTCTCACCGCATGGGACAACTCCGATTGGCCTTCTTGCTAGGGGTTCACCGCATGAACTGCAACGTCTGTCGGCAGCCCTAAGCTCTCATCGCGCCGATGCACCGCAAACAAGTCCATCTGTGCTGGCTGAGCAGGCCAATTGCTTCATCACGCGCCTCTAGCGCGTCTTGCAGACGCTGGGCCGCATCCTTGGTCCATCTCGGCGCGGTCATCGCACTGGACCACTCTCGCATGGCGGCAGTGTGAACTTCTCGAAGCTGCTCGTACTGCTCACAAACCATTTCACATGTGATGCGACGGCACAGAGCCGCGTAGCCCCTACTTCTTCGACTCTGCCCAGCGTTTACGCTGAGCGGCGGCCATTCGCTCGCGTGCTTCGGGGCTGACACTTCTTTTGCCTCTTGGCTCCGGTGGCTGCCCGCGCTTTAATGGCATCGAGTGAACCGTTAGCAACGAACGTACTTTCTGAAGGCGCTCGATTTCCTCGTCAATAGTGCAACAACTTGTGCATTATTCATACATAGATTGTAGTGGTCCATTTGACGCAATTCGGCGTATATTAGGCGGGCCAATATGCCTACGTTTCACTTTCTGATCGGGATGGCCGGGGATTCCGCACGGTGGCGGCACAGTATCGAGGCTCCCACCCTGACTCACGCGACTCTCGAACTCCACAAGATGGCGAGTCTGAGTTATTGGAGAGTGATGTCAGACGCCGAGAGCCAATCTGCGGAGCAGGCCCCAAGTCTCAGGAAACCTTAGAGCGCCGCTTGGCGGAACCATCACACCGGGGCACCGATTCTACGGTTCGTGCAGATTAAGCAAGTGCGTTCATGGGCGCATAAGCGGTTGAAAGCGTCGTCTCTCTCCCTCACGCTGCGTTCGCGATCCTGGGCCGCCCGCCACTTAGGTATGCCGACCAAACCAGGGGCCTTGCAGGTGCCCTTGCAGTGGTTCCAGCGGACGAGAGCAGTTCTGTAAGCTTGGTGCAATTGTTCTAGCTGGGCGCAGATCACGGCACCAGTATGAAGGCGATTGGCACTGACCGGACCCGCCGAAGAGCGCCAACTAAGCCCTAGAAATCTGCTGGAGGATCGGTGCCCCATTCGCTTTGCTTTTCAATAGTTTTGCAACCAGACTGAGCAGTTCAGTTGGATTCGTGTAGCCTTCGAGGATTAAGACCTCCGCCCCCTGCGATAAAGCAGCAAGCCTCTGACAAACAGATTCATCGAGCGAGCGCAGGATCAGCAAGTCAAACCTTTGCTCGCCAAGCACCGTTTCGGCCGATTGGGGCGGTGCTATCCCGACGTCATACCCCGAATGTTCCAGTAAAGCGCACCGGGTTTCAAGCAAAGGGAGATCCGGGTCGACGCAAAGAATTCTAGCGGCTCCAACGTTCATTCAGTCACCTACGTGCTGCTCCTGAACTCTAGCGACGGAACAAAACAAATGCTCGCGCGAAATCGTAGGCATTCGCTGTCTAAACATCCAGGCTTCGGCTTTGTGATGCCATCAAATTCTAAGCATGGCTTTTCGTCTGCAACAAATTAAATATCGGCTGGCATCTCACGTTGTAATGGGCCACACGAGTACCGACAACTTGACTGCCAAACCGCTTAGAGTTTCCGTCGAAATGCTTGCCAATTTGATATACCTGTCACGTCTCGCGGATACTCACAGTGAACAGCAACACGCGTACCTTGACCGGGCGGAGACCGTCGTTCGGGAGCTGGGGCAACATCCTCAGGTGAGAGATTAGCTGAGTCATTGTGCGGGCTTCAGACGCTCAGGCCAACTTTTCGGTAACATCCCGAATATTTGTGCAAAGCAAGCAATTTCGCCCGTGTCGCAATACGCGTTGCCTCGCTAGTTCCCTGAGTACTGCGGCTCCGCGGCGCAATTCGATTGAATGGAAAACTGTCGCATGTCGCCTCAAAGTGACGTCGCACCATCCCCGAGTCGCTTCGATGTAATCTGCCCACAGCTCCTCGTATTCCGGGCAATGCATACGGAGCTATGATGCGGTGTTCGTGTAGGTCTTGCTGGTCAATTTGCCAGTAACAAAGGCTAGCGCGTAGCTACGGCAGTGACACCAAAACTTAGAGATTAGCAGCAAAGCAGGCATCGGCGCTTGTGTTTCAGGGCGCGGCCTTTGAGGATGACCGCCTGGTGTGAATCTCGAACGGAAGATACGATCGAAGGTAGCCTAGGATACCACAACCTTGCCAGGAGTCTGCGAGCGGCGCCGGGGTTCTCTTCGTCTACATCGGGAAACTCCTGAAACTCTTAAATGTCAGACCTGTTCCCGCGGCGGCCTTGAGAATTGTCGAACAAAGCACACACTTCCGTTTGTGTGCCTTGCCGCGAAGCATGGCTTCTTTGTATGAGATGCCGGCATCCTGTTGTGTCGATTCGCTGCGGAGCAAGTAGTTCGCAATTTGACTTAGGGACTTGCGCTTGCTGGTGCGGATTAGTACTACCAGCCACGGGAAGTCTGGGCACTGCTCGCATAGGGTAAAAGCTCTCTGCCATGATGGCCAACTATTTGGGTTTCTCTGTCCCATCTCGCCGGGCTCCTCGTTGATTCCCAGGGGAGATTTGAGGCTAGCACCTGCACTCATTATGGCGCGCGATCAAAGTATTATTGCCAGACTGGGAGAGGTTATAAGCACCCTTGAGCCTGGAAGCTGGACTGAGGTTAAGCGAAAGAAAATGCAAGCCACAAAGGGTCGAATCGGGTTTAAGCCGTCGTCGGAATCCGTGGATGCTGGGAACGGGTGAACGCAGCGGCTCAACGTTGCTGCATGGGGGCCAGGGTCACAACATCGATACCGGACTCCGCGGCGCGCGACCGCGAGTCATTCTACTGGTACGAAAAGTGGTACATTTTGCCCTCTTAGGGTGCGCCAACAGTGCTCTGGTGTACCAAGCGCTCCTTGAAAACAAAGGGACTTACGGTAAGTCGTTGAGGCCAAATACCCCCATCTTCGAACTCACACTCTCCGCCATTCCTGGATTGCTCCTTCCTTTCACTTTTCATGAGACGATCATTTCTGGACGGGTTCCCGGATCCGGGGAGATCCACTGCCGCGAGCGTCCGGGGCAAGCCCTTGCCATCGATTGAATCCCATGCAAGACGTTTAATTGGAGAGCAGAGATCAGGCTGACAAGTATAAGGGCGGGCCAATATCCGTGATCGCGGGGCCGTGTTCGGTCCATGTACGCTAGTGCGTACATGGGTGCTCGTTCAGGCATTCGGGCTTGGTTGCTTCAGATGAGTTGGATGGTGAGACGAACGCCAGGGATGAGGCGTTCTTTCGCCATCTTCAGCAAAAGCAACTATTGTGCGTGCGCGAATTTGGCTACCAGCGATTTTGGCATGCCAATGAAACGCTCGTTGAGGATCTCCGCCTGGGGAAACAGGTTTTTGAATTCCCTGGCGGGAATTAGCCGGATTTCCTGTATGCGCTCCTCGACTTCCTCCGGCGTAGGACGCATCATCAGACCCCAGGCGGTCATGTATCGCGCGATGCGGCGAAAGATACTTTTGGGCAGCCAATGAACAAAGGGCGAGAGATAGTGCGGCTCGACAAAGAAGAGAGGGTTCGGTGTTTGTACCCAGAAACTCTTGCCGACGCGTGATATCTCGTTTGCGAAACAAACTTGCGACTCCAGGCCACCCAGGTGTTCAATCACCGAGTTAGAAAAGACAACGTCAAACTCACCGTCGTCGAAGGGCAACTTGCATCCGTTACCCACGACCCAGTGGACGTTCGAGGGTAAGGTTGCTGGATCGACATCGTAAAGGTTGAGGCAGGTTATGTGCTCAACCTGCGGAAGGCCTGCTTCGCCGCCGATTTGCCATATGAACGGGCTTCCGCCAACGTCAAGAATCCTGGTTTTGGGTGTGATGGATAAAGCTTCGTAGAAGTGCTTCATCCGCTTGCGTCGAAAGTGTCGGAGGATCGGGCGATAAATATCGTGAATGTTCATCTTGCGTCGTCCCTTCCATGATTTGTTAGTGCATGGTCATTCACTGCAAATACGTTTGCCCTGTTTCCTTTGACTTGTCTTAAGTAACCGCTACAGGCCGGCACACCTGCTCTCCACCGCCGTGAACGGCGCAGGTAAGTGGCCCGGAAGATCAGGCCAAGATGTGCTGCACAAGGCTTGATCAATCAAAAGTTGGTTCAACACCAAAATTGATGGCGTAAAAAGTTGATGTAGTTCTACATGGTGGGATGGAGTTATGGGAAGTAAATAGCGTATTTCTGGAAGATTTAATTTAGATGGCGACTTATTGCTATTGTGGCGATTTCAGAATGCAGGGCTGGTGTAAATAGTTAAGTGAGACTTAACGGCAGCACAGCGGGGTGCGTTGCAACGCGATGAGTAACTTAGTCCGTGATGTAATTCTGGCTTGGCTGGTTACTTTTGGCGGGTTACTTAACCGCCAGTACGTACCAGGAAATTCGGCTTTGCGCTGCACGCGCCGCGTGCGGAGGGGCGCCAGCTGGAACCGTCGGCATACCTCAGTGCATCGAGATCAATCGCGGTGACGACTGCGAATCGTTCGAAGGCCAGCTCACGAGAGACACGCTCATTGCCTCTTACCGCTAAGATAAGCGCAATCGACTTAGTAAGGTCCGCATTGGTTGCTGGTATGAGCGGAACGAACCGATCATGGCGGCTAAGACCGTGTGCGGTAAACTGGGCGCCCACAATCTTCTTCGAGCCCAGATTCTTAAGAGAGATCTGGATTGTTTGTCCAAATCCTGTGGGCGCCTCGTCTCGCTCTGGCGGTTTACCCCTTGCGGGCGCTCCGACGAGTTCCCGGTGCATTCGGGATCCTTGCTCCACATCGAGCCCGACAGGGCAATGGTCCAGAGTGGTGCTGCGGTCTATTGAGAACCGTGATGGCTCTGCCCTTTGTACCGGTTGTTGGCTGACAGCGAAGGTGGAAGCAAACACAAAAGCGAGGGGAATGGCGCCAGGAAGTTTCATCACTGCTCCCTTGTCCGTCCAATTTCAAGCGCCATGCTACTCCCTCCCGGGGACGCCGGCAAGCGCCATCGTGCGTCCGTTCGGGCCTGAGCGGAAAGTTATAGCCCCATCCGCCCATGCCCTTCGTCACTGCAGGTGTTATCCCATCGAGCAATAGGTGCATGCGAGTTCCGAGACTCACCGCGGCACTGCCGCCCGGTTGCAAGCCGGGCTCTCGTTCAGCCGCTGTTCTTTCTAATAAGTCACCTCGACTGAGTGCTTTACCGCATGTTGAGCGAGGTATATCGATTGCTGCATCTGCGGCAGACAAAAGTCCTGCCGAGTGGCACGAAAGTGATACTGCCACAATGCTCCTGCTTGCGTAGGATGAGGCCATTCGATGACTAGTGCCGGAAGCTATCCTGCATGGCTCGAAGATGTCAACCCACGGAAATTGAGGTGCAACAATGCGTTTGATTCCCACGTGTGCCCTTCTGCTGTCTCTCTCTGCCATGCCGGGCCTGTGCCAGAGCAGCAGCTCGAATATGAACATGACGGTATTGCCGTCCAGTGCCAACGATGCGTCGATCAACTACGCGGCGCTGCGTGAGCACCTGGCCGCGCAGAACAAGACCCTGCAGGATCAGGTCAACAATCAGCGCGCGGTGGTCAAGAAGAACCAGGTTCTTCTGAAAGAAGCGCAGCGCCTGGACGCTTCCAACAAGAAGTTGATGGAAGAGAAGAAGAAGCTGGAAACCGAGAATGCGGATTTGGAGAAGCAGCGTCAGTCGCTGAAGTCTTCGCAGAGCACGATCCAAAGCGCGTCTGTCTCGAACCAGTAGTCGGCGCCACTCTCCAAGGGCACAGGGGACCGAGCTTTCCGTCCGCCGGGAAGCTCGGAGTTCCGTGCATAGCGGGCACGCTTCGCAGAACGCTGTTTCCGCTTCCCTGCTGAGTTATCCTCAGGATCAGGACGTCCCTGCCGCTCCACGGCCGGGTCGAAGGGATCCGGCATGGATAACGACACGCGAACCGATCTTCCACAACAATTTGCAAGTGACAATTACTCCGGCATTTGCCCGGAAGCCTGGGCGGCCATGGAAGCCGCGAACCACGGTCACGTTTCTTCCTACGGCGACGATCCCTGGACCAGCGCGGCAGCGGACGCATTCCGCAGGATGTTTGCCACCGAGTGCGAGGTCTTCTTTGCGTTCAACGGCACTGCGGCCAACTCCCTGGTGCTGGCTTCCCTGTGCCAGTCGTACCATGGGGTGATTTGTTGCCAATCGGCGCATGTGGAAACGGACGAGTGCGGCGCACCTGAGTTCTTTTCCAACGGCTCGAAACTGTTTGTCGCTGAAAGCGCCGACGGCAAGCTGACGCCTGCGGCCATTCATGCCATTGCCACCAACCGCAAGGATATCCACTACCCCCGGTCGCGTGCGGTGACCATCAGCCAATCGACGGAGACGGGCCGTGTGTACACGGTCGATGAGTTGCGTGCCATCTCCGCGGTTTGCAAACAGAACGGCCTGCGCCTGCACATGGACGGTGCGCGCTTTGCCAATGCCTGCGCCAGCCTGGGTTGCTCGCCGGCTGAACTTACCTGGCAGAGCGGGATCGATGTGCTTTGCTTTGGCGGGACGAAAAATGGAATGGCCGTCGGTGAAGCCATTCTATTTTTCGATCCTGCGTTGGCTAAGGAATTCGACTACCGTTGCAAACAGGCTGGACAATTGGCTTCCAAGATGCGGTTTATGGCTGCTCCGTGGGTGGGAATGCTGGAAAGCGGGGCCTGGCTACGCAATGCTGCGCATGCGAATAGCTGCGCGCACTACCTGGCTGAGCAAATTGTCGGGATTCCGGGAGTGCAGATCGTTGCTCCCCCAGAGGCGAACGCGGTCTTTGTGCATGCCCCTGACGAAATCCTTGACAGTATGCACAGCCGTGGATGGAAGTTTTATACGTTCATCGGCGGGGCTGCTCGGTTTATGTGCTCCTGGGACACGAGCCGGGCCCGCATTGACGAATTTGCCAGTGACTTACGCGCATGTGCAGAGCAGGTATCGCTGCAGGCACGTTGAGCACGGCAGTTGCGAAAAGCGGGGGATCTATGGGAATTCACAGCCGCCCACCGGCAGATCTTTCCTGCCGAGTATCGTTGAGGGAAGAAGAGGGTAAATGCCCGCCCACATCTCCCCGCTGAAAAACGCGGTGAGA
>CAZZVD010000007.1:0-46544 GCA_964657465.1 uncultured Acetobacteraceae bacterium
GTCGTATTCAACCCATGTACGCCGGAGTCGGCGAACATGGGGCACCCGTCCAGGGGTGGGGGCATGGTTGCTCCGGGTGAGTCTCCCAGCACAACCGGGATAGTGTGCCTTGCACCGCATCTGGGAGTGAGTACAAAGCTAACCTCCCGGCGCTTTGTCCAATAAGAGTATTTCGCCACCCTGCTAGTATCAGCCATTAGATAACACGGTGAGTTATGCGCACTTTGCTGACAGTCTCACTCACGTGGCTGCTGCTTATTCCGGGCGCCGGAGCCAAACCGACCACCAGGCCCGATGTAAAGGTCACGGCGGCAATGGATATGGCCGCTCCCGAACAGCAGCCCATCCTGGTGATCCACATCACCAACCAATCCGGACACACGCTACGGATTCCCGATCCCCCCTTGCTCTGCAAAGGGGCGCCGGGCGCGCTTTCGCTCGACGTGAAGTTTACTCCCGAAAACTCCGGCCAGCCGCAGACCGGGACCGACTGCGGTCTCGAAGTAGATGGCAGCGGACTACCCGACATACGCGAGCGAGCCAAAAACTGGCTGGTGTTAAAGGCCGGTCAAAACTACGAAGCCCGGCGCCCCCTGGCCATGGGCGTAGATACCAACGCGCACGGTACGTACGAATTTCATGTGGTCTACGACGGCCCAAGCGCAACTGCGGAAGATGATGAAAAGCTGAAAACCGCCGGCATTCCCTTCCCCAGGGGGAAGTTCGAGTCAGACAAGCTGGTCTACAAGATCAACGCCCCAAGGCAGTAGGGCTCAGCCGACCGTATTGACGAGCGTCCCAATGCCACCGATGGTGATGCGTATCTCATCCTGCTGCTGCAGGGTGAACTCGTCCGGCGGCACAATGCCTGTGCCCGTGAGCAAAAAACAGCCATGGGGAAAGCTGTTATCGCGGTAAAGATATTCCAATAGCGTGCTGAACTTCCGCTTGATCTCTGTCAGAGCCGTTTTGCCGGAAAACACTTCTTTCCCACCGCGGAGTATCTGCAGATCGATCTCTGTCGAGGTCGGGATCGGTTTAGTGGCCAAAAGAATCCCCGGCCCGAGCCCACAGCAACGGTCATAAACCTTTGCCTGCGGCAGATACAAAGGATTCTCGCCTTCGATATCGCGCGAGCTCATGTCGTTGCCAATGGTGTACCCAATGATCTTGCCTGCGGGATTCGCCAGCAGCGTCAACTCCGGCTCAGGGACAGACCACGTCGCATCCTTGCGGATCGCCACCTTACCCCGGTGACCGACCACCCGGTTGGGTGTGGCCTTCATAAAAAGTTCCGGCCGTTCCGCGGTGTACACCCGTTCATAAAAATCGCCGCCGCCGGCTATCTTCGCCTCTTCCATGCGCGCATTGCGGCTGCGGTAGTAGGTCACGCCAGAGGCCCAGACCTCCTGGCTGCCAATCGGCGGAAGCAGCTGATCCTCAAACTCCGCAAACGAGGTGGCCAGCGGCTTCAGTGACCCCTTGACCAGTTGTGCTTCGAGGTCATCCCGCAGGACCAGCTCGTCCCACGACGTGTCGGGTCCCGTGAAAAATGCATTCCCATGTTCCACGATGGTGCCGCTGACCGTGCGATAAAGCTTCATGCGAGATTTCTCTTTCTGCCCCAGGCTCAGGGAAGAGGATTATGAGCGCGCAGCTCAGCCAGGATCTCTGCGGCAGCCGTCCGGGCGAGATCCCCTTTGTCCGGAGGGAAAGAAATAGCCCCCACACGGGCGTGGCCGCCACCCCCGTAACGCTCGCAAATCTCAGCCAGGTTGAGCATGTCTTCCGTGCGCGCCCGCGTCCACGGGTTCGACCCCACCGCCACCTTGGTACGAAAGCTCGACTTGCTCAAGCCCACACTGTACGTAGCTTCAGGGCACAGGAAGTAAGGAACGAACTTGTTGTAACCCTCGACCGGCTGATCGGTAATGTCGAAGTACATCGTTCCATCCGCCAGCTGAATGCGCTCCCCCACCAGTTGCAATGACTGCTGATGGCGTTCCATCAGAGGGGGCAGCAATGCAGCAACGAACGGCTGTTGCAGTACTTCGCTGAGGCTCATCGACGTAAGCAGGGGAATCAACCTGGGGATAAACGCCGGGTCCTGGCTGGATTCGATAATCAGTGTCAGCTTCATGGCGGGTTCCGCCATCTCCACAGCAACCTGCGGGCTTTCGTAGAGCGCACCATCGACAATATCTGCCCAGTGGATAAGATCAGCCACCGGCGCAGCATCGAAGGCGAAGTGGGTTTTTGCGATGTGCGCAATGAAGCTGGTGCAGGAGGTATACGCAGGATCGTAGAAGTGACGGTTGCGCTGCGAACCGTCCTGCTGCCCGGCGAGAAAGTGCTGTTGATCTGCAGCCGTCAGAAATGCGCTCAAGTGGTGATCGAACCACCACGTGATGCGCGGCGAAGCACTGTATTTGAAATCAACAATGGCGTTCTCGTCGCCCGTGAAGTCCTCTTCCTGAAAGAGTGCCCCGGCCCGGTGCACCAGACCATGGAAATCGTACTGCGCATCCTGGCGGATGCATTCGCGGTGGAAACGGGTGAAGAGCGAAGCAGAGCATGCTCCGTCAAAGCACCGGTCGTGATAGAAAACGCCAACCTTCAAATCGTGAGATTCCTCTCCCGGACAAAACCGGACGCTCGTGGGCGAATGACTAGGATTGCCGGGCAGCGCTTGGGTGTCAAGCGCCGGGCGCAGAAAACTGGCAGGCGATGAGACAATGGGCGCAAGAAAGACAGGGCACGACCATGGCAAGAGGGGATCTGGGCACGGCACGGCGCCGCGGTTTACCGAGGTTTGTCCGGACAATGGCAGGCGTGGGGATTGCGCTGCTGCTGCTGGCAGTCGTAGGCGTGGTGGCCGGCGTGGTGTGGTTGAAAGGCGCCATGCGCCAGCAGTTACCCACCCTGGATGGTCAACTGCAGCTGCCTGGGCTTTCCGCGCCGGTAGTCGTTCGGCGCGATGCCCGCGGCGTGCCCCACATCCAGGCAGCCAACGTCGACGACCTGCTCGAGGCCCAGGGCTTTGTGGTAGCCCAGGATCGCTTGTGGCAAATGGACATGGCGCGGCGCTTCGCCGCCGGTGAACTGGCCGAACTGCTCGGGCCCGGCGTCGTGGAGCATGACAAGCTGCAGCGGGTGTTGCAGATCCGCTCCACCGCCGAGCATCTCACCGCCACAATGCCTGACGACCAGAGACATCTGTTCGAGGCTTTCGCCAAAGGCGTCAACGCATACATTGCTTCGCACCAGGCAAACCTGCCGGCCGAGTTTCGCCTGCTGGGCTACAAGCCGCGCCCCTGGCAGCCGATCGATTCCTGGCTGGTGGCCCTGAACATGGTCGCACGGCTTGACACGCTGTATCCCTGGAAGCTGGAGCGGGAAACCGTGCAGGCGCAACTGGGGCCCACATTGGCGGCTGAGGCCTATCCCACCACCACCTGGCGCGATCATCCGCCCACCCAGACCGTGCCTGACCTGACCGCGCCCAATCAGGAAATACCGCAGGTGCCGCTCGATGAGTCACAAGCGAGCCTGCAGGATCTGGAACGGCTGCGGCGTATCCTCCGCCTGGGCTCAGCAGGATGTGACCGCTGCAAGCCCGGCTCCAACGAATGGGTGGTGAGCGGCGCCCACACCGCCAGTGGCAAGCCGCTGATGTCCAATGACATGCACCTGGAACATTCCATCCCGGATATCTGGCATGAAGAAGACCTGCAGGCTGGCAGCTTCCACGTGACTGGGGTGACCACGCCGGGCATTCCCTTCATCATTGAAGGTCACAACGAGCACATCTCCTGGGGCTTCACCACGCTCAATGGAGACGTGCAGGACGTCTACGTGGAGAAGACCAACAACCAGGGCGAATACTGGTCGCGGAGTGGCTGGCGCCAGCCGGAGCACGACCAGGAGCGCATCCACGTGCGCTTCGGCAGCGACGTTCTGTTAAACCTGGAAACCACCGACCATGGACCAGTCATCACTCCCCTCTTTCCCCATGAGAAGCGCATGCTGGCGCTCAAGTGGACCCTCTACACCACGCAACAACATGGCTTGCCGATGCAGGCCATGGATGCCGCCAGCAATTGGGCCGAGTTTCGCCAGGCGACCAGCCAATGGTGGGCGCCCACCCAGAACGTGGTCTACGCGGATGACCAGGGGCACATCGGGTACCAGGCAGTGGGGGCCTTCCCCATGCGGCCCGGTGGCTTGAGCCCTGTGCCCATCATCGAAACGGGAACGCCGGCCGACAGCGAGCATGAGTGGCAGGGCTTTCTGCCCTTCGCGCAACTCCCTACCGTTCTTGACCCCGAGAACGGGATGATCGCGACCGCCAACGCGCGCATTACCCCTGACGGCTACCCTTACCCGCTGGCCCTGAATTGGGACGCGCCTTACCGCAACGAGCGCATCTGGGAGTGGCTCGCGACCCATAACAAGCTCACACCAGCGGATATGCTGACCCTGCAAATGGATACCTACTCCGAGGTGGACCGCGACCTGGCCCAGCGCTTCGCCTATGCCATCGACCGGGCCCCTGGCTCCAGCGCACGGCAACGAGAGGCCGCGGACCTGATGCGCTCCTGGGACGGAGTCATCACCACAAGCTCCGTAGCAGCGCAAATCGTGGACGCCACCAAGCTGGCACTATGGCCGTTGATCCTCGAGCCCAAACTGGGCAGCAACTGGCAGCTATACGATTGGCAAAGCCAGGACTTTGTGCAGGAAGAGATGGTAGAGAAATCGCCGGCGGCATGGCTACCAGCCAGGTTCAGGAACTGGGACGAACTGCTCGCCGCTGCGGTGGAGAAAGGCATGGCCGACAGTAAGGCTCCGGCCCGGCTGCGCGACTGGACCTATGGCAGTGAGCACGTGCTGAACGTAAAGCACCCTCTCTGGGCCATGCTGCCCTTCTTTAAGGGCTGGACCAGCACCGGCCCACACCAGCTCGCCGGTGACAAGACCACGCTCGACCATGTACGCGGGCTGCTCGGCGCAAGCCAGCGTCTCACCGTGGACTGGAGCAACCTCGACGGCTCCACCGAAAACATCGTGATGGGCGAGTCGGGTGATCCGCTAAGCCCTTACTACCTCGACCAGTTCCCTGCCTGGTACGCGGGCAAGACATTCCCGCTGCCCTTCTCCGAGCCGGCAGTCGCGGCCGCCACGCAGCACACGCTGCGCCTGACGCCGTGATCCCCATCGCGGGAGTGGGTGATTGAAGCGCCCAGCCCCTGCCCTTCTGATCGCCGGTACGGCTCTGCTGGTCATTGCCGTTCTGCTGCTGCGGGGAAACTCCTGCGGGCACGATTTCGATTTCCACTTACTTTCGTGGATGGAAGTTGCGCGCGCCTGGCACACGGGATTGCTCTATCCGCACTGGGTGCTGAACAGCAATTACGGGGCGGGGGAACCGCGGCTAATCTTCTATCCCCCGGCTTCCTGGCTGCTGGGCGCCGCGTTGGGCACGCTCACCTCCTGGCATGCCGCTCCCGTCCTGTTTGTATGGCTGGCCCTGCTGATGGCTGGCGCCAGCATGTACCAGTTGGTGCGCGCATGGGCGCCGGAATCCTCGGCCACCTTTGCCGCCTGCCTTTATATCGCCAATCCTTATACGCTGTTCGTGGTCTACGAACGCACCGCCTACGGCGAGCTTTTAGCCGCTGCCTGGCTCCCGCTGATGGTGCTCTACGCGCTCAGGCGGCAGGCTTCCGTGGCGCCGCTCGGCCTGTCGATCGCAGCGCTCTGGCTCAGCAATTCGCCGGCCGCGGTCGTGGGCAGCTATCTGCTGGCGCTGCTCGCACTCTTTCTTTGCATTGCCGAGCGAAATCCCCGGCCCGCCCTGCGTGCCGCCGGAGGCATCGTACTGGGCCTGGCACTCGCTGCGTTCTACATCGTGCCCGCCGTCATCGAACAGCGATGGGTACAAATAGACCGGGCCATCCTGCCCGGCATACGGGTGCAGGACAGCTTCCTCTTCGGCCACACTGGAGATCCGTTGCATGACCAGGTACTGCACACGGCTTCGTGGATCTTTGTCGCGGAGTTTGTCTTCGCTTGCTGCGCCGCCTGGGTAGCCCGGCGCAAGGCAAAGGCCAGCACCGTGCGAGCGACACTCACCGCCGTACTCCCTGTCATTCTGCTGTTGCAATTACCGGTCAGCGCGCTGGTTTGGCAGTACGCGCCGCATTTGAAGTTCCTGCAGTTTCCCTGGCGTTGGGTGATGGCGCTCAGCGTAATTGCCTGCGTGCTCGCTGGCCTGGCGATGAAACGCGGGCGTGGGCCTGCCGTTATCGCTGCCACGGCTATAGTTGCCATGAGCCTCGGCTGCGCCCTGCTGTTCTTCGCGCCCTGTGACGATGAGGATGCGGTGACGCCGCAGATAGCCGCCTTCCAGGCCGGCGACGGCGTCGTGGGAACAGACGAGTACACGCCCAGGCTGGCCGACAACGCCGCGGTGCAACAGCACCTGCCGTTGGTGCGGGTTCTGCGCGCAGCCCAGGGAGATGGGGTCACCCGCGGCCAGGGCGACAACCCGGAATGGCATTCTCCCGCAGCCGGCAGCGCAGTTGTTAGCAAAATCGATGCGCGGCGACCCGATGGAGAGCATTGGGCCATACAAATTGCTGCGCCGGAGGCCGGCTACGCAGTGCTGCGACTCATGGATTATCCCTCCTGGAACGTGCGCGTCGACGGCCACCCTGTGAGCGCTGGCCCGCTCCGTAAAGATGGATTGCTCACTGTCCCCATCGGCTCGGGCAATCACACCATCGATGTTCGCTGGCAGGCCACCAACGACATTTTGTTCGGACGGGCTCTCTCCGCCCTGGGCCTGCTGGCGCTGATCGGAGTGCTGCGATGGGAACGGATCCGCAACCGGAAAGAGAGCCTGACGGCTCCGGTATGATTACCCAAATGCAACCAAGTGTGCACGACATTGTGAGCAGCGGAGCGGAGCTTATCGATCAGGCTCTCGAGCGCCTGCTGCCTCCAGCGGATCATCCGCCCGTATCGATACACCGTGCGATGCGGCACAGTGTATTCGCCGGCGGTAAGCGGCTGCGCCCAGTGCTGTGCCTGGAAGCTGCGCGCATGATCTCGCCATCCGGCGAACTGCCGCAAGGGGTGGAGGCGCTGGGTGCAGCCATAGAAATGCTGCACACCTACTCACTCATTCACGATGATTTGCCAGCGCTCGATAACGACGACCTGCGGCGCGGCAAGCCCACCTGCCATGTCGTATTCGGCGAAGCCATAGCTATTCTGGCCGGCGATGCCTTGCAGACGCAGGCTTATGAAGTGTTAGCCGGGCTGCAGTGCCCGGCTCCCCACACCGTCGAAATTGTGCGCGCGATCGCCCAGGCAACCGGCACCGTGGACGGCATGATCGGTGGCCAGGTGATGGACCTGGAAGGGGAAGAACAGAAGCCCACCGCCGCGCTGGTAGAAGCCATCCACCGCGCCAAAACGGGCGCCCTCATCCGCGTGAGTTTGTTCTCCGGCGCGATTTACGCCGGAGGCGCCCCGGCCGACGTAGAACGGCTGCGCGAATTTGGCCGCAAGGCAGGCCTCGCCTTTCAGATCATGGACGATGTGCTCGACGTAACCCAGGATTCCTCACAACTGGGAAAAACCGCCGGCAAGGATGTGGCCAGCGAGAAAGCCACCTGGCCTGCGGTATACGGCGTCGAACAAAGTGTCAGGGATGCCGGCCGTCTGATTGAAGAAGCCTTCGCGCAGATCGAAACCTATGGCGATCGAGCGAGCCGGCTAAAGGCTGTGGCATCTTACCTGGTAGAACGGAAGCACTGAGAACCATGGCAATTACAGAAGAAGACGTCTTCGCAGCGCTCCGCGACTGTTACGATCCAGAGCTGCCGGTGAACATCGTCGATCTGGGACTCATTTATGAAGTAAAGCTGAGTCCCGACCCGCGTTCCAAACGCGCCTTCCCCAGGCAAGTTGTGGAGGTACAGATCACGATGACGTCTCAGGGCTGCCCATCGCACACCATGATCATCGAGCAAGTTCGCAATCGCCTGGCCGGAATCCCCGACATCAGCGAAGCCAAAGTAAACCTCGTCTGGGAACCCGCCTGGACGCCCGACCGCATCAGCCAGAAAGCCCGCGAACATCTAGGAATCGGCTAGCCCGCATTTCTCACGGCCTGTCCCCTAAACGAATGGATGGGTGCCCCACATCTCGCTGGTTTTTCGCGAGATGTGGGATTCCACGGAACTCTGCCCTAAGGGGAAGGTGTATACGATTTGTGTTCGAACCGGTTGCCAGCAGAGAGTAGCCGGTGGACAGCGGTGGAATCCCACATCTCGCGAAAAACTAGCGAGATGTGGGGCACCCGTCATTGGCTACGCAACAGGCCTTTACTCAACTGTCGGATCAAAAAAAAGGACCAGGGTGCCCCATATCTCACGACGTTTTCCAGTCGGGAGATGTGGGAATTCACCGCCCTCTACCCGAAGTCTCCCCACCAAGCACACGCCTGCGGTGCGCCCGAACCCGACGTCTCAACTCTGTACTCTCAATCAAACCCTACTGGTGAACAACATTCTCCAACACCGAACGAAGCTTCTCACCCTGCGTAGTAAGCTCGCCCACAAACTTCTCAAAGCGGGTCAGCAGAGAATGCCCATTCTCCAGATAATCAGGCAAGCTGTTCCAAACCTTCTTCACCCCAGCCGGATCCTCCGCAAGCGCAAACGCCGTACCCGCAGCCGCGATCGCCAACCCGGACTTCCGCTTCCCGGTGGCCAGCAAAATCGCCCCTGTCACCAGCGAACCAGCAGCTAACGTCCGCACCCAGTTCTTATTATCCCAACCGTTATCCAGAACACGGCCTCCCTGCTCCTTCAAAGCGTCGGCTGCGTCCTGCACGGTCGATGTTACTTGCTGTGGTAAATGTGTGATCCCCATCGCTGTCTCTCTTTCACGTTTAAGTCTCAGTATGAGATGCGGAGAAATGCCCTAATCAAGATCGAATTCTCGCAAAGGACGTCCCTCTCCCGGGGTTTCTTTTGCCTTACGCAATGCCTCTTCAAACCGCTTGTCAAAAAGCTGCTGCTTGTTCTTTTCCGCCTCGACCGACTGGCGGAAAATATCTTCCTTCCGTTCGTCCTGCTCGCGCATGGCCTTGGCTGCCGACTCGAAGTCTTCGAACGTGCGCTTGCGCGGCGCAGGGGTGTGGGAAAGAATCGCCCGCGTTTCGGGATCGACCTTGAGGATCGCTCCGCAATCGGGACAAGTTACGTCAAACGGCTTATTGTGAGAGCCCTTCATTGCTGCCAACATTCTAGACCATTTACATTTGACCCGCCTTCAGCGCAAAAGCACGCAGCACGAAGGAAACGGTCTTACAGCCAGATGGCTTTATGGCCAGGGCATTGCTGGCCGGCCTGCTCCACCAGGAGCGAGGAAAGGCTCTCACCATAGCGTGCCAGGTACCACACCGCGCCCAAAACCCGCTCCTGCGGATGCCGATTAGGAAACAGATGCAGAGCAATCAGGCCAGCGTCGCGGCTTAAAGTCTGATCCTTCTGCAACTCGTAATTCGCCGCCAGGCGCCGCATGCGGTTCATCTGGTAAAGCATCTTGGAACTGCTCACATCCGCTGCCCGGCCCAAACCCGGATCGAGAGAATGCATGTAGGTCGCCAGCGAAGCAAGTTCTGTCTGCAGCGCTAATCCGGCGGCGGCCAGCTTTCGCTTGCCAACAACCGAGATGGCGCGCGCACCCAACCTCTGGGCCAGCTCCAGCGGATCTTTCAATCCGCTCGCGATCACATCCACCAGCGAAACATCGTGTCGAGCAAGCAGCTTCGCCACGGCCGGCTCGATCAAAGTAGCAGACAAACGGGGAAAAATGGGTGTGGTCCGCCCGAGAATGCGCTCGAACAACACCTGCGACTGCGCAAAGTACGCCACCTCAGACGGCCCACCAATATAAGCGGAGGTGGGCAGGATGGCATCCTGAAAGACGGGCCGCAGCAGCGCGTTCGGGCTGATGCGCTCCGGCTCAGCTTCCAGTATCGCCAGCAGATCAGCCGTGGCAAACGGTTGCCGCCCCGCCTGCCAGCCACCTTCGGCGGTACGGCGCAGCGGCAGCCGGGCTCCCGTCTCCCGATCGAACAGGAACAGCAGGCTGGAATGTGCGGGCACCAACACTTGCGAGTGGTACCCGGCGGCCGCTAACAGAACATCGCGGTCATTGAGCGCCACCCGTAACTCATCCGCCCGAATGATCGCCTCACGCAAAACATTGCTGCCCAGCCCGTGAAACGGGCGAAGGGACGCGTCGAGAACAATCAGACCCTGCTCAGCAAAAACGCTGGAAATAAACTGCGCGAACGCCCGGGCCAGAGTTTGCCCTTCCCGGTAACACTGGCTTAACTGATCAAGCGCCGGGCTGGGCCCAAGAATCTCGCCGGCCTGCGCCAACAAAGCCTCAATGTTCTTACCCATCGGTACTGCGCCCACGGCCACACCCGGTGCTTGTTCCGTGGCCAACCGCAACTGCTTCCAGTCGTGACGGTCAGGCAGCGTGACATGATCGGCTTCCGCCAGATCGTGGTCTTCGGTCGCCAGCCAGAAAATCGGCACATGCGGCGAGCCCGCGACCGACGCGTCCTTCGCCTTGCGAATCGCGGTTGCGGCTTTCAGCAGCGTGAAAAGCGGCCCGCCAAACAGCGTGACCTGCTGGCCGGTGACCACGGCCGCCGCACCCTCGCGCAGCCGTGCGATGTTGCGAAAGACTTCTGCACTCGCACCAAAGTCCCGGTTTTGCTGCTCGATCAGATCAGAAAGGGTGGCCCGATGGGTAGGAGAAAGAACCGGCGGCCGGGTCATCCACTGCGTGGAGTAGGCGCTTTCGGTATAGAACGGGGCTAGCGGCTCGCGGCGCTCAGCAAAATCCAAAAACAACTGGCTCAGGCCAGGCAGAACGGAAATGGGATAACACTCGGTTTTCGTCGCCGTTCCCTCTTCCGTTTCCATCGCTCATCCTCAAATCTGATCGTACGGCAAGCTGTGAAAATCAGGCCCTGTGTAGTCTCTCACGCGGCGACCCGGCCAGCCTCACATTCACGCCAGCCATCACTCCACCGGCCGAAGCAGCCTGCGCAGGTCACTTTTACCAGATCCGCGTTTACCAGATTCAGGCTTCCCGGACCCAGGCTTACCTGAACCAGGTAAAACCTCCACCGCATACAGGGCCAGGGAGCGATACACACTCGCCAACATAGGATGGGGTTGCAGTGCCCGAAGATGCAGACGAATCGTGTCCAGGTCTCCGCGTGCGATCGGACCGCTAAAACTTGCGTCTGGCCCCCGCGCGAACACATTGTCCACGGTCGCGCGAACGATCGGCTCGATCAAGGCCCGAGCCTCCCTGGCGCTGAAGCCTGCCAATGCGGCGGCTCGCTCAGCCACCACCAGGTGGCTCACCAGCAAGGGAGACGCCAGGGTGCCAACCACGTGATAGAGCGGCTTGCTGCCGGCCTGGATGGTAAACGGACGGCCCCCCAGTCGCCGCACCAGCCGGCTCAAGCGGCGCCGGGTGGCCTCATCCGCCTCAATCCCGAACGGCACCCCTTTGAGCGCAACCGGCTTCCGGGTTGGGAACGTCATCAAGGGGTGCACCGAAGCTATCGAGGCGCCCGCCTGCTCCACCGGCCTGAGCACTTCTGCACCCAGCGCGCCGCTGGAGTGGACCACGATGGTTCCTTTGAGAGTCTTGCCCATCAGAGTCTTGCTCATCTTGGTGGCGCGCCCCGCAACGCTTTGCGCGACACCAGCCAGGGCAGCGTCCGGCACACACAACCACAGAACATCTGCTTGCAGCGCGGCTTGATGCAGCGTGCGCGATGGTACGCCCTGGGCAAGGACCGGTCGCCGCTTTTTGCCCCGCACGATAATCTCAGACACCGGCACTCCGGCCGCATGCAGCGCATGCAACAGAGACGTACCCCAGTTGCCCAGTCCAACGATCGAGACACTGAGCTCACGCTTTTTGGAATTCACTCTGCTCCTGAGCTTTCCCGCTGGCGCCGGTTTCCTCTCGTGGTAAGGCCGCGCCAGCCCCGGCTGCGGACGATCGGGTGCCGATCAACGGATGGTAATTTAATTATTCGGCAGAGCGAAGAGGGGATGATGGCAAAGCAAGCAGCGCCGCGTGTAGCGGCCACCAGGAAAACCGGCCGCAAGGTCAGCCCAGCGAAGAAAGCAGCACGCACCATGCGGGCACCCAAAGTGGAACTAGTCTCATCGACCCTCAGTTACGAAGGGCCTCTGTTTACTGTCTACACCGACCAGATTGTCGAAGATGGACGTGCGCTGACGCGCGATGTGATCAGACACAACGGCTCCGTCGTCATCCTCGCCATCGACGACAGTAAAAGCAAAAAGGACCCATTGATCGTGATGGAGCGGCAGTACCGCCACGCGGCTAACGAATACCTGCTTGAGGTGCCTGCCGGAAAAATGGAAAAAGGCGAGAACGCGCTGGCCGGAGCAAAACGCGAACTGCTGGAAGAAACCGGGTTCAGGGCGGCCCGTTGGCGTAAGCTGACACGCTACTTCGCCAGCCCCGGCTTTCTCGGTGAATGGCTACAGGTGTTTATTGCCGAAGGCCTGACTGCGGGAGAAGCACAACCGGAATACGATGAACAACTGGAAATTACACTAATGCCCCTGTCACAGCTACTCACTATGATCGATAAAGGCCAGGTTCATGACGGTAAGACGCTGATTTCAGTGATGCTTTTTGATCGCCTGCGCCGCAGCCCGCGCGGCAAGACCACGCGATAAGCACTGATTGTGCGCGCGCAATATGCAAGCCATACCCAATGCCTGACGATTTGAGGAAAACCAATCCACGCCGCGATGCGTCTGTTAAGAAGAGCATTTCATCTCCTATGCTCGATCCGCATCAAGGAAGGTCCCTGGCAAGTGGCTCAACACAAAGGCAAAGTGAAGTGGTTCAACAACGCGAAAGGCTACGGCTTCATTGGTCGTGACGACGGGCCCGACGTGTTCGTACATTACAGCGCGATCCAACTGGATGGATACAAGAGCCTCAAGGAGGGGGATGATGTAGAGTTCGACATCGTTCAAGGACAGAAAGGACCCCAGGCCGATTCTGTGACTCGAGTGCAGGAAGTAGCGTAGTCCCGGCCCGCGCAGGCTGCCTCTGCCTGCGCGACGCTGTGGCCATCTTCTGGTTTTGTCATGCAACGCACGCAACGCGCATGACATTTTTTTGATCTGCCTATCTTCACCCCTCTTGCTGGCTTCTTGTCTTAAATGCCTGGCTTCCTAACCCCGGGCGGTCTGCTGCGGCTCTGCGACGTTTCCCATCAACAAGCAGCGGATTGGCCACGTGCCGGGTGCCCCATATCTCACGGCGCTTTTCAGCCGGGAGATGTGGGAGGGTCTTTACCCTCTCATCCCCTCCAATAGGTTGACGGGGAGAGAGGTGCGGGTTGAGTGCAGTGGATTCCCACATCTCCCGAATGTCATCGCCGGGAGATATGCGCACTTTTTCCGCAGCCTGCTATAGGCGCGGTCACTGTTACTGAACACAAAACGATCACGGAGACGAACTACGGATAACAGAGCCATCGCGCAGCTGTTAGCGGAAACGGCCGATTTGCTGGAAATCGCCGCAGGCGATCCGTTTCGTATCCGTTCGTACCGCCGCGCTGCCGAAGCGGTGGAGAATACCACCGAGCAACTCAGTGCGCTGGTCGACGAGCCCGCCCGCCTGCTCGCCATTCAGGGCATCGGCAAAGGGATGGTCGCGAACATCCAGGAGATCGAAACGCGCGGAAGCCTCAAGCTGCGCGACGAACTGCTGATCAAATATCGTGCCAGCATGTTGGAGTTGCTCAAGCTGCCGGGCATGGGCCCCAAAACCGTTGCCTTGCTTTGGGAAGCATTGCAGGTGAGCAACATCGATGAGTTGCAAGCCGCCATTGAAGCCGGGAAGCTCAGTACCCTGCCACGCTTCGGGCAGAAACTGATCGAGAAGATTGCCCGCGGAATCGCTGATTACCGCAAGAACAGCGGTCGCTTTTACATCAATGACGCCGAAGCCGCGGCCGAGCGCGTCATTCTTTATCTCAAGCAGTTCCCCGGCATCGATCGTGTGCTGCCCGCAGGCTCCTTACGGCGTGGCCGCGACACCATCGGGGATGTGGATTTATTGGCCACCGGACCCGCGTGCACCCAGGAAGCCGTTTCCGCCGCAGTCGACTACACCGCGGCCTATCCACCGATCGCAGAGTTACTCGCAAAAGGCCAGAACAAAGTCAGCTTTCGTTTGCGCAGCGGTCTGCAGGTAGACGTGCGCTTGCTCCCGGAGATCTCCTACGGCGCAGCCCTGCAGTACTTCACCGGCTCCAAGATGCACAATGTGACCCTGCGCCAGCGAGCGCTGCGGCGCGGCTACACTCTCAGCGAATATGCACTCGCGCGCCTCGAAGACGGCAGCGTCATCGCAGCCGCTTCAGAAGAAGAAATCTATGCCGCCCTGGGCATGGATTGCGTGCCTCCCGAACTGCGCGAAAACCAGGGCGAAATCGAAGCGGCCGCAGAGCATCGCCTGCCCCAGTTGATTGAAGTAAGCGACCTGCAAGGGGATGTGCACATGCACACCCAGGCCACCGATGGCAAAAACACCATCCAGGAAATGGCCGAGGCCGCCCTCGCGCGCGGCTACCGTTATCTCGCCATTACCGACCACTCGAAAAATCTGGCGATGGTCAATGGCCTCGACGATCAGCGGGCCCTGGCGCACCTGCAGAACATTCGCGAAGTGGATGCACGCATGGAAGGCCGCATCCGCGTGCTCACCGGGATTGAAGTGGACATCCTCGGCGATGGCGAGATCGACCTCTCAAACGATGTGCTGGCGCAAATGGACGTGGTCATCGCCAGCGTTCATTCATTGTTCCAAATGCCTAAAGAGCAGATGACCGACCGCTTGCTCAAGGCTTTGGAGAATCCGTATGTACGCATACTCGGTCACCTGACCGGCCGCATACTGCTGCGCAGAGATGGCTATGAGCTGGACATGACGGCGGTCCTGAAGCAAGCCGCAAAGGTGGGCGCGACGGTCGAGCACAATGCTTCTCCCCACCGGCTTGATCTATGCGATGTTGATCTGCGGCGAGCGCGGGAGCTGGGATGCCACATCGTGGTCAACACAGACGCACATCACACCAGCGATCTGGATGCGATGCACTACGGGGTACGGCAATTACGGCGGGCGTGGCTTACCAAACACGATATTCTCAACACCCGCAACGTCGAAGACTTTTTGGCAGCCCTGCGGCCCCGGTAAGTTCGTCCTCGCAAACTATTGCTCCTCCGGCAATGCCCACTCAGAAAACCCGCTCGTCAAGCACAGAGCGGAGATACTTCCCGTACCCACTTTTCGCCACCCGGGCAATCAGCGACTCCAGGCGAGCAGCGTCTATCCAGCCGAGACGATACGCAATCTCTTCCGGACACGCCACCTTGAGACCCTGCCGCTTTTCGATCGTCTCGATGAAGATGGCGGCCTCAATCAAAGAATCATGCGTGCCGGTGTCGAGCCATGCGAACCCTCTGCCCAATACCTGCGTGCGCAGCTTGCCTCTTTCCAGGTACCACCGATTTACATCGGTAATCTCCAACTCGCCGCGCGCAGAAGGCGCAATCTGCCGGGCAACTTCGGAGGCCTGGCCGTCGAAAAAATACAATCCGGTCACCGCATAGCGAGACTTCGGTTTCTCCGGTTTCTCCTCGATCGATAACGCGCGGCCAGCCGAGTCAAACTCCACCACCCCGTAGCGCTCAGGATCAGATACCGGATAGGCAAACACCACGGCGCCCTGCTCGATCTTTGCCGCCTCCTGCAGGCTGTGGGCGAAATCGTGACCGTAAAAGATGTTGTCACCCAGGATCAGCGAACACGGATCGCCACCAATAAACTTTTCTCCGATAATTAGGGCTTGCGCCAGGCCATCAGGACTGGGCTGCACAGCATACGCAAACTTCATGCCCCACTGCTCGCCGGAACCAAGCAGCCGCTCAAAGAGCGCCGTATCCGCCGGGGTGGAGATAATCAGCACTTCGCGGATGCCGGCCAGCATCAGCACCGTGAGCGGGTAGTAAATCATCGGCTTGTCGTAGACCGGCAGCAACTGCTTCGAAACGACATGCGTGACTGGATAAAGACGGGTGCCAGACCCACCCGCAAGAATAATTCCCTTCATCGTGCAGCGCCCCCGCGGTGCGCATAGTTCTGATCGATCCACTGCCGGTAAGCGCCCGTTGTCACCTGCTCCACCCAGTCCTGATGTGCCAGATACCATGCCACTGTCCGGCGCAGCCCCGTGGCAAACGTTTCCTTCGGCCGCCAGCCTAACTTTTGCTCTATCTTGTTGGCATTAATCGCATACCGTCGGTCGTGACCAGGACGGTCAGGAACGAACTTCACCAGTTGGCGATGAGGCGCATGCCCCGACTGCGGCAGCATCTCGTCCAGTAAGCTGCAGAGCAAATCGATAGTGTCTAGATTGGCCTGCTCGTTGCGCCCCCCAATGTTGTAAGTTTCCCCAATGTCTCCTTGCTCCAGCACCACACGCAGGGCGGAACAATGGTCACCCACGTACAGCCAGTCGCGCACCTGGCGGCCGTCTCCATACACCGGCAGAGGCTTGCCGGCAACAGCATTGGTGATCATCAGCGGGAGCAATTTCTCTGGAAACTGGTAAGGACCGTAATTATTCGAGCAATTCGTCGTCACAGCCGGGAAACCGTAGCTGTGCACGTAAGCACGCACCAGGTGGTCAGAGCCCGCCTTTGAGGCTGCGTATGGGCTGTTCGGCGCATACGCTGTGGTCTCCTCAAATGGCGGATCCTGCGGCTTAAGCGTGCCGTAGACCTCATCGGTGGAGACGTGCAGGAAACGAAATGCCTGCCGATCGGGCGGCGTGAGTCTGTCCAGGTATGCCCGGCAAGCTTCCAGCAGCCGGAATGTACCCTCCATGTTGGTTTTGACAAACGCTTCGGGACCCGTAAGGGATCGGTCGACGTGGCTTTCCGCTGCGAAATGCAAGAGGGCACGGGGCTGGTATCGCTGCAGCACGCGATCTAGGAACGCGGCATCGCAAATATCGCCTTGCTCGAAATTGTAAGCGGGATGACGCTCGACCGAGGTCAGGTTCTGCAGGTTGCCGGCGTAAGTGAGCTTATCGACGTTGACGACAGGGCTCCCCGCCGTCGCGAGCCAATCCAGAATGAAATTCGATCCAATAAAGCCGGCGCCACCAGTAACCACAATGGGTGACAAATCGTTCAGCATTACTTACCTCGGGATACAGAAGTGTCCCAAGGATTGTAACGGAGTGAGGCCCTACCACCTGTGGTGCGAGTGGCTTAGCGGGCTCGCGTCGGCAGGCTGGCCTTGAAGTAGTCCAACGACAGCTCGAGGCCTTGACGCAAACTGATCTTCGGCTCCCAGCCAAGTAAAGTCTTTGCCTTGGTGATGTCAGGGCGGCGCTGCATGGGGTCGTCCACCGGCAAAGGCTCGAATCTGATTTTGCTTCGCGAACCCGTCACCGCCACGACTTCATTGGCGCAATCGTTGATCGTCCACTCCACCGGGTTGCCGATATTGACCGGCAAATGCTCTTGCGAGCGGGAAAGCAGAACGATGCCGGCGATCAGGTCTGACACATAGCAAAAACTGCGGGTCTGGCTGCCATCCCCGTAAATCGTCAGGTCTTCATCCAGCAAGGCCTGGATCATGAGGTTCGAGATCACGCGACCGTCGGTGGGCTGTAACCGTGGGCCGTACGTATTAAAAATGCGGACCATGTGCGTGTCTACCCCGTAGTAACGGTGATAGGCCATGATGAGCGCCTCAGAAAAGCGCTTGGCCTCATCGTAAACAGAACGAGGTCCAATCGGGTTGACCCGGCCCCAATAGGTTTCCACCTGGGGATGCACGTCCGGGTCTCCATAGCATTCAGAAGTAGAGGCGTGCAGAAAACCGGCTTTGTACTTGCGCGCAAGCTCAAGTACGTTACGCGTGCCGCTGGAGCCAACGTCCAGTGTTTCCGGGCCGAGCCGTGCATAATCTGCAGGGCTCGCCGGCGATGCAAAATTGAACAGATAGTCCACCTTACCCACGTCGAATGGCTTGCAGATATCCTGCTCCACCAGGGTGAAACGTGGCTCGTTCTTCAGGTGGGCGAGATTCGCAGCGCGCCCCGTCGCATAATTATCGACACCAACGACGTGATTGCCTTCCCCAAGCAGAACATCGGAAAGATGAGAGCCAAGAAAGCCGGCGGCGCCCGTGATGAGAATGCGTTGCGTGGTCAAAGGCGGTTTTCCCCTCGTGTTAAAACCAGTATTACCAGTTTACGGCCAGAGAGCGGCCGGCAGCGCGCACGTTAAAAAGACGCGTCGCTCACCCACTCAGCCCTTAACACCCGCCAACCGTCTGATTCAAGGCCAGCGTTTGGTGGATGCAGATTCAACTGATGTGTGTTGCGATGGCCGGCCCACACACAAATAGGTGAACCCAAGATCCTGCATCACCCACGGATCGAACATATTCCGGCCATCAATAATGATCGGGTAGCGCAGAGTGTAACGTAGCTTCTTCAGGTCGAGCCGGGTGAACTCGGCCCAGTCCGTGAGAATTAATAAGGCATCTGCGTTGTCCGCGGCCGCATACGGGTCGTCGGTGTACTCCAGGTTCGCATGGGGAGGCATCTCCAACTTGGCTCGTTCGATCCCAGCTGGATCGTGAGCACAAATCGAGGCCCCCGCGTCGAGCAGCATCTTGATGATCTCAAGTGCCGGCGACTCACGGATATCATCCGTCCCACCCTTAAAGGATAGCCCAAGCACGCCAAGCCGCTTCTTACGCAAGGTCCACAAAGCAGAACGGATCTTCTGGAAGAAACGCTCTTTCTGCAACTCGTTGATCTTCTCAACTTCCTCAAGCAATCCGAAATCAACACCCAGTTGCTGCGCCACGTAACGGAAAGCCGCCACGTCTTTCGGAAAGCACGAACCGCCATACCCGATACCAGCGGAGAGGAAGCGCTTGCCAATACGCTGATCAAGCCCCATTCCCTGGGCTACATGCTCAACATCGGCATCTACTGCTTCACACAGATTTGCCACCACGTTGATAAATGAAATCTTCATGGCGAGAAAAGCATTGGACGCATGCTTGATCAGCTCAGCTGCCTTCGTCGACGTCTGCAGCAGGGGCGGCAGATCGGCAACCGAACGGCTCCCGGGCACGGCGTCTGAGCGCTCGTAGTAACTGCCCGCCGTCAGCGGCTCATAAATGGCCGCCAGCAGCTTGGTCGCCTGCTCGCTATCGGCCCCGAGCACAATCCTGTCAGGGTGCAGAAAATCCTTGACCGCTGTCCCTTCCCGCAAAAATTCAGGGTTAGACGTCACATCAAACAGCGACCGCGAAACACCATTCCGCTCAACCGTGCGACGGATCCAGTCATTGGTATAAACCGGCACTGTGCTCTTTTCGACAATGACCTTGTACGAGTGGATCGAGCGCGCAATCTCACTCGCCACCGCATCCACGTATGACAGGTCAGCGTTCCCCGCTTCGCTCTGCGGCGTGCCTACCGCAATAAAGATCACCTGCGATGCCTGCGTCGCGTGGCTAAGATCGGTCGTGAACTGCACCGCGCCACTGCTCCGGTGCCTTCCCAAAAGCTCAGGAAGAAACTCCTCGTGAATCGGCACAATGCCCTGGTTCAGTGCATTGACCTTGGCTTCGTCATTGTCCACACAAAGAACGCGATGGCCAATTTCTGCAAAACAAGCCGCCGCCACCAGACCCACGTATCCCGATCCAACCACCGTGATTGCAATTGATTCGCTCATCTTATTTTCTGGGCCGCCTTATCGTCGTAGCGTTGATATAACTACTCTCTCCCGGGGAATGCCATAGCCTAAACGTGCAAGATGGTTTCCAAAGGACCGGATAAGGCGATCAAACCCGTTTTGGATTGAACCTCTAACAACTAGGAAACAGCAGCGCCGACATTCTTGCTGTCCTGCGCCACCGGGCCCGCGCCACGCGCCTGGCTCTTCGCCTCTTCCTCATGATATTCCATCTCGGTATTGATGGACCATACATTGTCCTTGTCCTGGATGCCCGCAATTATGTTATCGACGGCCGTCATTGCGGTCAGCATGGAGTGGTCCTGGTTGTTGTACTTGTGCATGCCGTTCCGGCCGACTAGGTAGAGATTTGTAAATTGGTCGAGAAACGTCCGGATCACATGAAACCGGTCGTACGTTCCAAAATAAGCAGGATACGTCTTGGGTACCCTCACTACGTGCGCGTCACTCACGTCAGCCGCACGCAAAATCCCAATTTTTTCCACCTCGGCGATCGCGAACTTCGTCAAGTCTTCATCCGCCATTTTCCACAAGGCATCCGTTTGATAACAAAAGTACTCGAGCCCGATCCACGTCTTGGCCGGATCGGCCACCATATAAGGACTCCAATTATTAAAGATCTGCAAGCGCCCTACCAGCACGTCCGGCTCCTGGATATAAATCCAGTTGTCTTTCAGGGGACCTCCATCGGCCTCTTTCACCGTCAGATGATCTACCAGGAGACCGACCGTGATGAAATCACGGTATTGCAATCCATCGCTTACCTCGCGCACGTCAAGGGGAATCGCTGTGTCCATCGCGTCAATCAACTCACGCACCGGCATGGTCGAGAAGACGTAATCTGCCAGAAAACGGCGCCGCTCGCCGCTGTCACTCACCGCTTCCACCGCAGTGATGTTCTCACCCTGGACAAAAAGACGAGTGGCGCGCCAGCCAAGCAAAATCTCGCCCCCCTGCGCACGGATCTGATCGGCTGCGTGCTCCCACAGTTGACCCGGCCCATATTTGGGGTAAAGAAACTTCTCAATCAGTGAGGTTTCCGTTCCCTTCTGCTGAATCGCCTGCTCGTCATGCCTGGAGAATGCCTTCTTGAAAAAATGCAGCACGGCGGTTGTTAATGAGAGCCCCTTGATGCGTTGCGCTCCCCACTCCGCGCTGATCGATTCACAAGGCACACCCCAGACCTTCTCGGTGTACGACTTGAAAAACGTCAGGTACAGCTGACGCCCGAAACGGTTTATGAGAAAGTCTTCCAGCGACTTCTCCACCTTGCGCGGAAAAAGCCGGGCGCGCAGGTAGCTGAATCCAATCTTCAAAGTGCGCATGAAACCCAGCTTGCGCAGCGTGTCGCCTGTCAACTTGATAGGGTAATCAAAGAAGCGGCGCAGGAAGTAGATCCTGCTCTTCCGCGGGCGAACCAGCATCACAAGATCGGAGTTCTCGGCCGTTAAACCGTGAGCAGGGGTGTGCAGGGTCCGCTGCTTGTTCTGATGCTGCAGGGCGTGCTGCGTGTCCGCACTCGCCTCTGGTGGCATCAGGTCCATCCACCAGTTCATCACCCGATCGGACTTTGAGAAGAACCGATGGCCGCCTATATCGATCCGATTGCCGTTGTGCCGGATAGTGCGCGAGATGCCGCCAATCTCATGGCTGGCCTCAAGCACAACAGGATGAATATCCGAGCGGCGGAGGAACTCCAGTGCGGCCGTCAGGCCCGCAGGACCGGCGCCGATAAGCAATGCGGTTTTAGGCATGACTGCTCCAGGATCTGGCAACGGCCAAGCGGGGATGCAGGAGAACCCGGTAATCCGCGCAGGTTAGCTGCTTCATCAATAACTACGGTAACAGGACACAGAGATCATCGATGCGACACGATCTGTGACAGCAACTACGGATATGCAGGTCAGGCATCTGCGCTATTACCAACGGCGAGCGGTCATATTTACGCTCGGAGCAACCATCGCAGGGCAAACCGCTTTTTGTTGATGATCCAAAGGGCCGACCGGTTGTGTGCTCGTGGCGCTATTATCCGATTTGGTTCCAAACGCGCCCCGGTAGCAGCGGCCCCTCCCGGAAGAACAGCAACAGGCTCTCGCCGTGGAAAGCCTACCACGATGCGTCCGCTGCAAGCCTGTAGTTAATCGATGCAGTACCTCGCGCGCTAATTGTGTTTGCTGTTCTGTTCTCATACACATCTGTTTCTGTTCTAGACAGACACTGGCGATTTGATTACCCTGAACCTGCATTAGCGACGACGCGCCTTGAAACGCGACAACTCGTAGCCAGTCCATCAGGAAACAGCGGTAGCTGCCAGGGCGTTCACCTGTCGTCTGGTGCTGTTCATGATCGTTCCGGATCGGGTTTGACCGTGCCAATAGCCGTTTTTTACATCATGTGTGTAGTTCTGCTGCAACTATTGGTGCATTTGTAACCAGAGAGGTTACTTGGTAGAAACGAGTGGATGCAGCGCACACCGTGGTTGTGTCTGTACTCTGCACAGCGAGATGAAAGCCTGATCGGGCGTTCCACAAGCATCATCTCAGCCTGGTTTGCTGATCTCCAGACATACAAGGTACCGACATTTGATTTTACGGGCGGCCAATATGCGACTTCTCTCTCGATCACTGGCATTCGCTGTTTTGATGGCGGCGGCCATCCTGCCGAATGCCTCAGAAGCCCAGGTAGTCCCTGCGATCAAGGGTGGCGGAAGTCAAATCAATGTGTATGGGCTCTACACGCTGGTCAAAACAAACTTCAACTCAACGCTCGACTACCCGCCCAAATCACCACCCCCCAGCAGCACCAACGGTGCTAACGGCTTCAATAATGGATTCGCTGGCGGCGCCGACTTCCGGCTCGGACGTTTTGTCTTCGGTCAACCAGCCCTGGGTGTTCGCTACACCTACAGCACCGGAACCTTCGGCAAACAAAAGACATTCGTCGCCGGGCCCGAATTGCATTACATCTATAGGCGGTTTCGCCCGTACGGGGACTTTCTGATCGGCCCCGGCAACATCACCTACAAAACCGGTCAGACCGACAGCAGTATCGTCTATGAGTTCGGTGGCGGGGTGGACTACCACTACAGTCACCGCATTAATTTCCGCATGATTGACTTCCAATACCAGCTCTGGGATCTGGGGAACCACTACTACCCGCCGGGATTTATTCCGGGGCAGCCAGGCGTTTACATAGACACCAAGCTCAAGCCCTATACCGTCAGCTTCGGACTTGTTGTCAGGGTATGGTGAACGGTGTAGCGCCCCCGCAGTTCTGTGCACAACCGGGTGGGCCACAAACAACCTCTCAAACAGCAACTTCTTTCTTGCATGCCATATACCGCCACGCGACTTGATCGCGAACCCCGAGAACAGCCGGAAAGCGACAAAGGCGAGACAGAAGCAGATGGAACGCTCCCAGCGACACCTGACGTCTTTGCCGGCATTGCACCCGGGCATACGCGTGAAGTAACGATGTCTTCCTCCTCCCGCGCCGCTGATCCCTACCTTAAAGCTTCCTTCTCTCTGAAAAATCGGGCTGCGCGCTTCGCCTGGTCCTTGTGCTGGGGACTACTGTTTCGCCCCTCCCCGCGGCCCTTTCACCGCTGGCGAGCCTTTCTGTTACGCCGCTTCGGCGCAAGGCTAGGCCCCCATTGCCACATCTATCCCAAGTGCCGCATCTGGGCTCCATGGAATCTGGTTTGCGCCGATGCCGTCTCGATCGGAGACGAAGCGGAAATCTACAATCCAGCGCTCATCACCCTCGGCTCTCATGCCATCGTGTCTCAGCAGGCATACCTTTGCGGAGCCACCCACGACTACAACGATCCGGCGTTCCCTTTGCTATCGTTCGCCATGACGTTGGGCCCATATGCATGGATATGCGCGCGCGCCTCCGTCTCCCCGGGAGTCAACGTGGCTGAAGGAGCCGTACTCGGCCTCGGTTCCGTCGCCACTCGCGATCTCGAGCCCTGGACCGTCTATGCCGGTGTCCCCGCAAAGCCCATTAAGCAAAGAGCAGAGCGAGCAACAGGTCATCCAGGCACGTAATGACTTCGACTCCACGCGCATGCGCGCTGATGATCTTCCCCATTTCTCCTGTTACTGTGATGGGGAGGCGTTGACGCCCAGTGGGTATCGAGGCCTGTGCGGCACCACACCCAACTCACTAGAGCAGGAGATATGTTCCCAGCAATGGAGCCGGCCTTGGCAGGATCACTCGTAACAACCACGGTGACGGGCAGGTCCACCGGCAGCGCGACCCACCGTGTACGCCTCGCAGACAAGCCCTGCCCGTCGCTCGCCCACAGGATGTGCGCCCTGTTCGCAACTGTCTTCCTGCTGCAGGGTGCTTTTATGCCTGCGCCCGCACGAGGACAAAACGAGAGCGGTGGCCAGAACTCCGCGCCTATTCAGATCACGCCTGCCCCCAGCAATCCTGCCAACGCTGCCCCGCTGGGACCGCTCTTCCCCCAGGCCCCCGAGTCTGCACCCGCTCTTGCCGCCCGTAGCAGCAGAGGAGCAACCCCGGTCGGGCCCGCCTCCGGCGCCGGGCTGGGCTATGGCCCCATCCGACCCGGAGACATCGTCGAGGTGCAAATCTTCGATGCTCCCGAGTATTCGGTGAGCATGCCCGTGTCACCAGCCGGCCAAATCGCTATCCCTTACGCTGGCCTTTTCAACATCGAGGGCATGACGTCCATCGAGGCGGCGAACGCCATCGCCCGCCTGTTTGCCCAGAACCAGATACTCCGCGATCCGCACGTGATTGTCACCACCCAACAATTCGGATATAGCGTCACCGTGCTAGGCGAAGTGAAAGCCCCGGGCATCTACACTCTCGCTGGCAAAAAACGATTGCTCGACATGTTGACAGAAGCGGGTGGCATCAGCGACCGGGCTGGCCATGTCATTGAAATCTTCGGCGCCGGTTCCATGAAAAATCCGCGAACCGTCCTGTGGGATCCGACACTGCGCGAAAATGACAACGCCGAAGTGGAGATCAAGACCGGTGAAACCATCCTGGTAAGCCGGTGTGGCGTGGTGTACGTGGGCGGAAACGTTGGCAGGCCCGGAGCTTATCCATTGTGCGAGTCCAACCACACCACGTTGAGCCAGGTGATCGCCTTGGCACAGGGCACCAAACCTTCGTCCTACACGCAAAAAACCTTACTGCTGAGAACCTCAGGCAGCGGTACCCGGGTAGTGCAAAAAGTTAAGTTGGATGACATGCTGCGCGGCCGGCAAATCGACATCACCATGCAGCCGGATGACATCGTCTTCATCCCGCCCAGCATTCTCAAGGCGGCTGGCAAAACGGCATTGACCGCCGCAGTCGGCTTTGCCACCCAGGCCTATTTCTACGGAAAATAACCACTCCTTGGGCGATTTAACGCGCATGCACGGTAACTAACTTGGCCTCGAAATTCAGTGTCGTGACGATCTCTTTCAACCAGAAGCAATACCTGGAAGAAGCAATGCGTTCGGTGCTCTCCCAGGACTATCCGGCGATTGATTATGTCGTTGTCGATCCGGGCTCAACCGATGGCAGCCGTGAACTGATCGAGAGCTTCCGAAACCAGTTGTCCACAGTGATCCTCGAGCCGGACCAGGGCGCCGCCGACGGCTTGAACAAGGGTTTTGCGCAGGCGAGTGGTGACCTTTTCTGCTTCCTCAACTCGGATGATGTGTTGTTGCCGGGCGCACTCCGCGCCGTCAATGAAGTCTTCGCGCAAAATCCCGACTACGACATCGTGATGGGCAACGGGTATACGGTGGACGCTGAGGGCAAGCGCATCCGCCGCATACGAGCCGCCGGCTTTACCCTCGATCGCTACTTCTACGGAGGAGCCACCTGGCTGCAACAGGCTACCTTCTTCCGGCGCAAGGCATTTGAAGCTGTGGGCGGGTTCAACGTGCAGAACCGCTCCTGCTGGGACGGTGAGTTAGTGGTCGATATGGTGCGCTGGGGCGCTAAAGTGAAGTACCTGGACCAGGACCTGGCGCTATTCCGCATCCACGCCAAGTCAATCACTGGATCACGCCGGCACAGCGAGATGATGAAAGGCGACGCCGCGCGCATGTTCGCTCGGTCGCTCGGCCGCCCATGGACCCCGGTGGATACCGTGCGGGCCTGGCTCTTCCGCATCAACCGCATCCTCACCCACCCGGGCGCAGTGGAATCAGCTATTCGTGCACGCTTCATTCGCGGCTAGGTCAAACCCGGCCGCTCTGCTGGTCCCCGATGCTCAAAGTCCGCTAAAAGCTGCTTACCGGGTTTAGTGAGAGTGGTTCCCCACGCGAGAAAGATTGGTGTACGTCAAAGACGCACCTTATAATCTGGATTCCAGAGGTAACAAGATCGAACCGTTAAGGGGCAGGCGGAGGTCCGGTTGAAGCACGGCAGAACGTTCCTCCCAATACTCACTTCACTGCTCATGCAACGGGCCCCTTCTCAGTCTCTCGTTGGTGACGCACCAGGCACATGAGCGTATATCCCCCACCCTCGGATCGAGTCGCGATACCTGAATATCGCGAGCCCAGTGACCGCGAGCGATCTTTTGTCAGCCTTGGACTGAGCGACGGCCAAACGCTGCAGCATTTCCTCCGACTCGGCAAGAAATACATCTGGCTGGTTCTGGTCTGCACCATCCTGGGCACCGGTGCGGGCTTCATCCAGAATGCCACCAGCCCGAAGATGTACCGTTCCTCCGCCAACATCGAAATCACCCAGGACACGGCCGACCAGTTCCGGATGGATACGGGCGGCGGGTACGACAGCGGATACATCGACGTCACCAAGCTGGATACCGAAATCGCCATCATGCGCAGTTCCACGCTGGCGATGAAGACCATCATGTCGCTGCACCTGGATCAGAATAAAGATTTTCTGCCCCTGGGCACGACTCACATTTTCGACCTGTCGAACTTGCAGGATCGGCACGCCCTCATTGGGCTGTTTGAAGGTGGTTTGGCAGCCGAGCGTTACGGGCACACCAACATACTGGTCCTGAGTTATACGGCGCGCAACCCTGAGCTCGCCGCAATGATCTGCAATAGCCTTATTGACAACTTTGTACAGCACAACTTCAGTGACAATTATGCGGCCACACAGGAAGTATCCGTCTGGCTGCAGGCACAATTGGGCGACCTCAAGAATCGCCTGGAAGCCAGCCAAAATCACATGCTTACCGTCCAGAAGGATTTGGGCCTGGTCGGTATCGACCAGACACAAAGCATCGTGCTTTCCCGTCTGGTAGACATAAGCCACGACGTGAGCCAGGCAGAAACGCAACGCCTGGTCGCCCAGGCGAAACTGCTCACCCTGCAAACCGCGCCTGCGGATGTACTGGCCAGCCTGAGCGGTGACCCCGTGCTCAGCGGCCTTAAACAAAGGATGTCAAATTTGCAGGCCGAGTACGCCAACCTGAGCGCCCGGTACGGTGCAAAGAACCCCCGCCTCCTGGAGAACCGCGCCGAGTTCACAGAAACGCAACAGGCGATGAAGACTGAGCAGGACGTAGTCATCGCGCGGGCCAAAGAAGAAGTGAACGCCACCCAGCAAAACCAGCAGGCCCTGCGTGGCCGCCTGGAGCAGGAAAAAAATTCCGCCTACATGGGCAATTCGAAGGCCGTGGAGTACTCTCTCGCGCGCCGGGAATACGAGGCCAATCGCGCACTGTACGACGGATTGCAACAACGCCTGCAGGAAGCCGGCATCATTGCGGGCCTGCATTCGACAAACATCCGGCGAATCGACCCGGCAGACGCTCCTGACTTTCCCAGCTCTCCGCGGAAATCCGTCAACCTGACCATGGGCCTTTTGTGCGGCCTGGCTCTCGGCCTGGTGGTTTCTTTCCTGATCGAAGCATTCGACACCAACATCAAAACCATCTTTGATATCGAGGAGCGCATCGGTCTCCCCATGCTGGGCGTGGTGCCCCAGGTCGATACCAAACTCCTCTCCCCCGAGACGTTTGTGCAGGACGCCACCTCACCGCTTCCCGGGGCGTGGTCGCGCCTGGCAGAAGCGTACCGCTCGCTGCGCACCACCATCCTCCTTTCCCGTGCCGGCGCCCCTCCCCAGGTCATCCTGGTCAGCAGCGCCAAGCCTTCCGAGGGAAAGACTTCGATCACCACCTTGGAGGCCATCGTCTTCGCTCTGAACGGCGCCCGTGTGTTGTTGATCGACTCCGACTTGCGCCGCCCTTCGGTACACCTGCGGTTTCGCATTGCGAACAAGGTCGGGCTGACTTCGGTGTTGACTGGCAAGTCCACCCTGCAGGACGCGATTGTGCATGTGCCGGCTGTGCCTACGCTGCATGTGCTGCCCGCCGGTCCTATCGCCCCGATGCCGGCCGAGTTGCTGGGTTCACTGCAAATGCAGCGCCTGGTCGAGGGTCTGCGGGCCAGTTACGACTTCATCCTGATCGATACGCCGCCCGTGCTGACCGTAACCGATGCGGCCGTCCTGGTGTCCATCAGCGATGGAGTGGTGCTGGTCCTGCGCTATGGGCAGGCTTCGAGAAATGTGGTCGCGCGGGCCAGCGAAATTCTGCTCCGTTCCGGGGCCCACCTGTTAGGCGTGGTCCTGAATGCAGTCGACCTGCAATCGTCTGACTATGCTGAATACTACGGCCGCGCTTACAACGACTATTACCAATCTCGAGTGGACGTCGAAGAGTAGGCTTGCGCGCAATCGTTGCGACCGGGTTTGGCAAGCTCCACTTTCATCAAACCGCGCGGGCACTTGCCGCTGCCGGCGTGGATGTAACCTTTCTCACCGGCTGGGTTCCTCATGATCATCAAACAGCGCTCGTCAATCTCCTGGGGAGAGCCCTCGGAGAAAAGCACCTCGCCGCCCGCATGGCTGCAAGACAAATAAGCATCCCGGGTGTTTCGGTGACACCGGTCGCATGGGTGGAATTCGTCGGCACCCTGATCAAGCTTGTACAACGGTCCCGTGTGATCCCGCTCGATCTCGCCTATGGCATGGAATTCCGCCTGGCCGCGTGGGGCAGCCGCCCTTATCTCAAGAATGCGGATGTTCTCCTGGTGCGCAGCGGCGCCGGGCAGTCGGGCGCCATCCGCACGGCTCGCAAGAACGGATTGGCAATCGTGACAGATCACTCCATCGCGCACCCGGCTTTCATCCATGAAGCGTTGCGCGACGAGTTTGCCCGCTTCGGCTTGCCTGCTGGCTACAATCCACGCGCAGATTTGTGGAAGCTCGTTCTGCGCGACTGTGCACAAGCCGACTTGCTGCTGGTCAACTCAGACTTCGTGAAGAAAACATTTGTTGCCCAGGGGTTTTCCGCCGCGAAGGTGCGCGTCGCGTATCTCGGCGTGCGCGAAGACTTCTTCGATCTGAAGAAGGACTACCGCATCGATGGTCCGGTGCGTATTCTGTTCACCGGCAATTTCGATATCCGCAAGGGAGTGCGCATCCTGCTCGAAGCCATCCGGCTTTGCCGGCGCGGAGGACTGGATGTACGGCTGGAACTGATGGGCAATCTGGACAATGGCGCCTCATGCCTGCTGCCCGAGGATCGAAAGTTCTTCACTCACACGCCCTTTGCCCCGCTGGAGCAGGTAGCGGCCGCCTTTGCGCGAGCCGATCTATTTGTATTTCCAACGTTTGCCGAAGGCTCTTCGCGTTCGGGTATGGAAGCTGCGGCTGCCGGGCTGCCGATCATCACCACAGAAAATTGCGGCCTACCCCTCGAAAACGAGAAGAGCGCCCTATATGTACCTGTCGCTGATGCAGGTGCCCTGGCAGCAGCAATAGCGCGAGCCGCCGGCGACGCGCAGTTGCGGGAGCGAATCGGCCGTAACGCAATGAAAACCGTGACCGAGCACTACACCTGGGAGCAATACGGCCGGCAGGTAGCGGGCTACCTGCAAGAAGCCCACCTAATTCGCTGAACACCCGCCCCAACCCACCTTTGTCGCCCCACCCCTCCTGCGTCACCCCAACCCTCCTTTGTCATCCCGAGCGAAGCCGAGGGATCTGCTGTGCGCCTTCCCCCCTCCACGCCTCTTTACATAGCTCCAGGATCGGACAAGCGAAGGAACCTCTCGTGCGGCCGAACATCCGAACATCCAACCCGAAACACAATCCCGCAGCACACCTGGAACAACAAACAAATCTCTACGACCCATCCACCTTCGCATCACTGAGCACATGCAGTTCTACCGCCTCGAGCAACGACCCGGCGACTGCATCCGCCAGTTCTCTGGCGTCCACCGCACCGGCTTTCTGCTCGCCCGGGCTCCCCTGAATAAAAACCGTTCGCATCCCAACCCGTTTGCCCGCCTGTACGTCAGAAAGTGAATCCCCAATCATCACGCTGTTATCCGGATTAGCCAGCGGAAACTGACGAAACGCCTGCTCAAACATCCCCACATCCGGCTTGCGGCAATGGCACTCGCCGCGATGGTGCGGACAATAATAGATCCCATCCAGCGCGGCCCCATGTTCCGCAAGATCCGCTTGCATCCTCCCGTGGATCTGTTCCAGCTGCGCAATGCTGTACAGTCCCAGCGCAACGCCCCGTTGATTGGTGACCAGGCACAACGTCAAACCAGCCTGACGCATGCGCACGATCGCTTCCAGTGAGCCCGGCAACCACCTGAACTGCGCCCATTCGGTGACATACTCACCCTCAGGCAGCTTTCGGTTGATCACCCCGTCTCGGTCGAGAAACACGTAGCGTATTCTTGCGGCATCCATCCCTTCTATGCTCAGGTCAGAACGGTATAATTACCACCAGGAACATGCAGCAGTCTGAAAATGCCATCGAGCGCATTACGCTGCTGAGCTTTCGCACGTTCGGCGACTACGTACTCAAGGCGCCTTTTCTCTTCGAACTTTTCCGCCTTTATCCCCAGGCTGCTGTCACCGTGATCACCAATCGCAAGGGTGCCCAGGTGTATCCGTTGCTCGACTCGCGCCTGACGGTGGTGGCCGTCGACCACGGCGACGCCAAAAGCAACGTGATCCTGCAACTGCTGCGCATGCGTCGTGCCGACCTGTTGTTCGCCCTCGACGACAGCCGCACCACGCTGCTGCTTTCTCTGATCATCCGCGCCCGGCGCAAAACGGGATGGGTGCAAGGCATCAGCCTGCTCTACGCAGAGGGCGGCTTTTTTCCCTGGAAGAGTGTTCGGCCATGGGTATCTGCGCTGGTTAGGCCCGTTTTCAATCCGGGAAGAACCCGCCGTCCAGAAACGCAGCACGATGCGTTCGTAGAACTGGAGTTGCTGGATGTCGTAGCAAGCCGGCAAACACTCGCCGGCTATCGCGGCCAGTCGGCACTGCCCCCCAGCGCAGCGAACCCAGAGCCGTATATCTACTGCGCGGCGGAAGCCGGGTGGTCCGCACGGCAACTCACCGGCGAGCAGTGGAAAGCTCTATTGGCTGCGCTCGCGGCAGCTTTCCCGCAGCATACCCTGGTAGTCCACGGAGCACCGCAAGCAGTAGCAGCATTCCCTCACGAGCCCCGCATCGTTGCTTACGAAGGCAAGTCAGTGAAGTCGCTGTTCGAGAAAATCTCTGCCGCGGCCCTGGTCATTGCACCCGACAGCTTCGCCCTGCATCTCGCTTCGCTCTACGACGTGCCGGCGATTGGCTATTTCGGCCCGGCCCATCCACATCGGTTTCGCCCCACTGGCCCCCGCAGCACCAGCCTGTTTCATGCGCCTGCCTGTTCGCCCTGCCTGCAACTTCGTGGCTCTGCTGCCTGCCGCAAAGGACTAACGCAGTGCAGTTCCCTGGCGTCCATGCAAACAGAAGAATTCGTCACGGCGGCACGGGTGGCGTTGAGCTGACAATGGCCATCGTTTCCCTCACGCTCGAGTTGCACATCGAACAGGCTCGGTCATTGAAAGACAGGCGGCAGGTAGTGAGGAGCCTGAAAGACAAACTTCGTCACGGCTTCAACATCTCCGTCGCCGAGTTGGATGAGGCGGTTACGTGGCAATCCGCCACCATCGGCGTAAGCGCTATTTCCCGCTCCCGCGATTACCTATCCGGCCTGATGCGACAAGTGGAGGATGCGGCAGTACGCATTACCAACGATCTCGGCGCCCAGGTGGCAGACTCCTGGTGCGTCTTCCTCGAGGAAGAGGAAGAGGAATAGGCAGGTTGCCGGCAACCCTTCTGATAAAATCGGGGGTTTAGCTAAGGACCTAATTATGGTGGAACCCAGGGCAAGAAAGTACCATCGGGATCGTGTGGCAGAAACGCTGCGCGAAGAGATAAGCGCTATGATTGCCGGGGAGCTGGCCGACCCACGCATCAGCTTCGCTTATGTCAGCGAGGTGGTGATCAACGCCGGGGGCAAGTCAGCCCGAGTCTACATTTCTGTAGACGGAGGCGAGGCGGAAGAAGAGAAGACGCTGGCGGCGCTGACGGCAGCACGCGGCTATATCCGCCACGAACTGCTGGAGCGGATGGGCGTGCGCCATGTGCCGGATCTGGCTTTCCAGATAGACAAGTCAAAAGATCTCAAGCTGCGCATTGATGAATTGCTGGGACGCAAGAAGAAGAACCACGCAACGGCTGCGAACGTGGGCCGCGCGATTGCGCTGGATACGACAAAAGTAAAAGGTTCGTCCTAGTTCCTTCGCTCATGCAATCCACTGCGCCGATCGCGGAAGTGCTGCAAGCCATAAGCAAAGCCAACCGGCTGCTGGTGACCGCGCACGCGCGCCCCGATGGCGATGCGGTCGGCGGACTGCTCGCCTGCTGGATGATGCTTGAGCGCATGGGCAAGCAAGCCGACATGGCTTTGAGCGACCGCGTTCCCTTCATCTATCGTGGGCTGCCGTGCGCCTCGCAGGTACGCCACTGGAGCCGGGTGGAGGGCGACTACGACACGGTAATCCTCCTTGAGTGTGACAGTATCGCGCGCACCCGGCTGCTGGGGCTGGAGAACCGGCTGCTGATCAACATCGACCACCATCGCAGCGGCCGTACCTTCGCGCATGTCAACTGGATCGATAGCGACGCATGTGCGGTCGCCGAACTGGTCTACCAATTAGCGGGCGCAGCCGGCGTCGGGATCACTTCAGAGATGGCCACGTGCCTGTACACGGCGGTGCTCTCCGATACCGGATCCTTTTGCTATGCGGGCACAGACGAACACACGTTCGCCCTGGCCGGCGACCTGGTGCGCCAGGGGGCTGACCCGGTAGCGATCGCGCGCCATGTCTATTTCTCCAATCCGGTGGCGAAAATGCTTCTACTCGACGCGGCCCTGACCAACCTGCATCTGGATCAACGTCTCGCCTGGCTTTGGGTGTCTGAGGAGGACATGCGTCGCTACCAGGCGAGGGAAGAAGACTGCGAAGGCATCGTCAATTACGCAATCAGTATCGGCAGCGTTGACGTGGCGGTATTCCTCCGCGAACTTTCCACCGGGCAAGTGCGTTTGAGCCTTCGCAGCAAGGGACGGGTAGATGTAGCCAGCATTGCCGAGCGCCTGGGCGGAGGCGGTCACGACAGCGCCAGTGGCTGTACCCTGGAGGGACCGCTCCCAGCCGCCACCGAACGCATCCTGGGTGACCTTCGAAAAGAGTTGGCATCCACCACAATCCGCCCGGAATAGACTAAGCACCACGGGCATTCCCGTTGTTCACTCAGCTTCATCCTTGCCGCTTGCCATCCCCTCAGTCGGCCCGCGAATCTGATACCTTGGTCCCGGAGATCAAAATATCGGCTGGCGTGACCTCGTTTCCCTCGCTTTTCAACCGGAGAGACGACGTGATGGGGGTAGTCGCGGGCGCCCGGCGTACCAAGTGTTTGCGCATCCCTGGTCTTGCTGCCGCCCCTCGAATCGAGGTCTTGTAGTCGTGGTCCTGGTGCCTGGCAGAATCGATGGCTGAGAAAAAAGCAGTTGTGAGCGCACCGCAGGTCGTTTACCGGCCCGGCAATGGGCTGAAGGCCCTCAAGGCCCGTTTTCCAGCCCTGCATGAAACACTGGAAGCGATCAGCCTTTTCATCTTTACCCCCTTCTTTCTCTTCTATGGCCTGGTGCCGGTGTTCGGCGGTGACGGGCTCGGCCTCGTCGGAGCAGACGAGCCCAGGTACGCTCAAATCGCCCGCGAAATGCTGTTCAGGCATGACTACATCACGCCGGTATTATGGGGGCATCCATGGCTCGAGAAGCCGGCCCTGTACTACTGGCGTGCGATGTTCGCCTTTCTCGAGTTTGGCGTGCACGACTGGTCTGCCCGCTTGCCATCGGCTAGTTTCGCCTTCATCCTGGTCGCCTTGATTTATCTGCACCTGCGCCGCTTTCGGCCGGGCAGCCAGTTGGACGCCGCTATCATCACGGCTTCGTGCGCCGGCATCGTTGGGTTCGCCCGAGGCGCCTCTACCGACATGCAGCTGGCCGCCCCGTTCTGCATCGGCATGCTGGGCTGGTATGCGTGGTACGAGACGGACAAGAAGTTCTGGCTGTTCGATCTCTATTTCTTCGTCGGTGTGGCCACACTGGCTAAGGGACCCGTGGCTCCAGCCATGGCGTTCATCATCATTTTCACCTTTGCCGCCCTGCGGCGGGAATGGTTCATCCTGCGCCGCACTATTTGGATACCGGGCATCCTTCTGTATTTCGCCATGGTCCTTCCCTGGTACATCGCCGTCCAGCGACGAAATCCAAACTTTCTACGCGTCTTTTTTCTTGAACACAACCTGGAGCGCTTCGCCACCAACCGCTACCAGCATGAGCAACACTTCTGGTACTACCTGCCGATCATGCTGCTGGCCCTGATGCCCTGGTCGGTGATCGCCCTGCGCGCCCTGGTGGAAGCCATCAAACAGTCGATTGCAGAATGGCAATCGCGGCTTACCAAGCACCACTACGTAGGTCATTCGCGCTGGGGCGACGCGTTCCCCGAGTTCCTGGTTTTGTGGACGTTCTTCCCCATCCTGGTCTTCTCGCTCTCTCGCTCCAAGCTGCCCGGCTACATCCTCCCCTCGGTTCCGCCGCTTGCCATCCTTACCGGTGATTACCTGTTTCGCATGCGACAAAAAGGCCTGCGATTTTGGCTGCTGGCGCTCCATGCGTTGCTCTCGGCGACCACCGTCTTCCTGGTGCTTTTGCTGCCCTGGCATATCGGGCATCCCGGGGCGCAACCGCCGCTCGGGATCCTGCTGCCGGCGGTAACGAGCGCCTTGGCGACTGCATTGCTCATTCTGGTGGTAGTCACTCGCTTCGGGGTGGCCCGATTGCGTGCTGCCACCGTGGCCCCCCTGGTGATCATGTTGCTGTTTATCTTCGGGGTCGGTCCGTTCTTTGGTATACCGGCACTCTCCTCCACCAAGAAAAACATTCGGTTGCTCGATGCCTCCTATTCGGCGCGACCGCTGGCCGCCATCCTCAGCCAGATACAGCGGCCCAATGAGGGGGTCGCGGTGTATCGCGTGCGGCGTGATATGGAGTACTGCCTATCCTTCTACCGCAATCACCGGGTCGACAATTACGAAGTGGATGGCGTTCCCCCGCAGGAGCACATCCTCATCACCCGCGAGGCATACGCTGGCCAACTCAACGCTTTGCTCGCTGGCCGGTCGTACCAGCCCTTGTTTTCTTACCCCGCCCAGAGCCTGGCCGTCTACCAGGTCTTTGCCAAGCCTTGAGGTCAGCCCCGCAAGTTCCCTTCGAGCTATCCGGTGCCGTACACTCCTGTTCTGACCCGGACCTATGCAAGGCGCGATGCCTCCGGGAAGAGCCGGCGATCGCAAGCATCCCCAAGTAAGCAAGTTAGAAAGGAATGTTCTGGAGAGGCACCACCAAGCTACATGACACCCGCACTGCACCTGGAGATCCTCGACCTTCGGCACTTCTCGGCCAGCCACCTGAGGCCAGTGCTCGAAGCAGAGAGCCGCGCATGGAATGACCGGCTGCGCTGGGACTTTCGGGCTTCTGCCAACCTCTTGCTGCAGTACCTTGATTCGCGTCTTTTACCTGGGTACGTGGCAATTGAGAATGGTCGCATCTGTGGATACGTGTTCTGCGTGTATGAGAGCGAGAAGGCGCTGGTGGGCGATGTCTTCGCCATGCCCTCCGCCGCCAACCCTGAATCTGCCACCGACGTCGAACGCCGCCTGCTGGAGCACATGATCGAGTTGCTGCAGGGTTCCCCTGGCGTTGATCGCATCGAGTCGCAGTTGCTGCTGCGGCCGCACGGCACCCACAGGCAAACCATTCTGCAGGCCGGCTTTGAAACCTATGAGCGGCTGTTCATGGAGCTCGAACTGGATTCCCCTTTATTGAACGAGGCCGTGCCCTCCGGGGGGATGGAGGGGTTGGAATTGCGAACATGGCGGGACAGCGATTTTTCGGCGGCTGGCCACCTGATCGCGCATGCCTATGAAGGCCACCTCGACGGCGTGATCAACGACCAGTACCGTACCGTTGCTGGATCGATGCGGTTCCTGCACAATATCGTTCGCTTCCCTGGTTGTGGGCTCTTCGATGCGTCGGCTTCGCGGGTGCTGGCCTATCGTGATCGCGAAGGCATTGCCGCACTCCTGCTGTGCTCTCGCGTCCGCGACGAGGTCGGCCATGTGACGCAGATTTGTGTGAGCCCGCGCTACCGCCGCCGCGGGTTCGGCGCGTGGCTGCTGGCGGAGTGCTCACGTGCGCTGCGGGGTAAAGGCTTCCAGGCGCTTACGTTGACCGTCACGCGGCGCAATGCCGATGCGGTTGCCCTCTACCACCGTAGCGGATTTGTTACCCGCCAGACCTTCGATGCCATGGTTTGGGAGCGGCGAACCCAGGCCCGCACCTGAGCCCAACCGCAGGATGACCGCTGTTGTGTATTCTTGAGGGATGGCGCAAAGGTTAGACGGAACCCGGAATGCAGCAGGCGCAAAGGCTGGGCCGATGGGTTATATGGCCCTGATTGCTGGCTGGCTCATTCCTGGGGCAGGACATCTTCTTCTCAGACGTTGGGGCCGCGGTTTCCTGGTGCTGGCTTCAATCAGCTGCATGTTTGTTCTGGGCCTCATGATGGGAGCCAAGCTCTACGCGCCGAACACCGCGGACCTGCTGGATATGCTGGGATTCCTCGGTGATATGGGAACTGGCCTGCTTTACATGATCAGCCACGGTTTGGGCCTGGGTCAGGCGCCGGTGCAGATTGTGACCGCGGACTACGGCGCCAAGTTTGTCGTGGTGGCCGGCTTGTTGAACCTGATTTCTGCAGTCGATGCGCACAGCATTGCGGTAGGGAGAAAGCCATGACGCTGGCCCTGTCCCATTTTTCAGCAGTGATTTTGTTCGCAGCGTTTGCCTCGATCATCTTTGGCATCACGCAGCGCAGCACACCCAGAGCGATGGTCCGTTACGGCGCGTATTGTTTTGTGCTGTTTGTAGGGGCGGTGATCGCGGCCAGCTGGGTGATGTTTTTCATCCGCCGTTAGGCTCGCCCCATTCAGATCCGAACCAGCTGAGTCTGTATCGGGCCGGTTACGGTCGCCTTGCCTGGCTCCGTGAGCATGTTGATTTCGCTGCGCACGCCGAATTCCGGCAGGTAGATTCCCGGTTCCACTGAGAAGCAGGTGTATGGCAGAATGAGCCGGTCGTCATGCGTCTCAAGGTTATCCAGATTGGCTCCGTTGCCGTGTGTTTCCGTGGAGATGCTATGCCCGGTGCGATGGGTGAAGTACTCGGCGAAACCGGCCTGGGCAATGACAGAGCGTGCTGCGTCATCTGCCTGCCATCCTGCTAACGGCTTCCCCGCGGCAAACCCCTCCTGCACTGTTTTGATCGCGGCATCTCTTGCCTGGGCTACCAGAGAAAAGATTTGCTGCTCGCGTTGGCTTGGCTCGCGGCCGACGACGCCTGTCCAGGTGATGTCATAGAAGCAAGTGTTGGGACGATCCATGCGGCCCCAAATGTCCAGCAGGAGAAAGTCGCCTTCGGCAATCGTCTTCGAGGCAGCGGCCGTCGGTTCGTAGTGCGAATCAGAACTGTTGGCGTTGACCGAAACATTCGGTCCGTGGCCTTCCGCAATGCCTGCGCGCCGCATCGCTTCCTGCAGCCAGACCATGACCTCGTACTCGTTCAGCGGTGTACTGCCGAGGATCCCGGAAGGCGGCCGCAGACGGTCCGCGATGTATTTCCAGACCGCAGTTACGATTCCATCTATGTGCCGTTGTGCTTCGTAGTGGCTCGCAATCTGCTCCTCGTTGAGCACGGCTTCAAAGCGGCTCACCAGGTCCGCAGAGCTGACGATCGTCTTCCCCATCTCGTGAAGAACTTCCAGCGTGCCTGCGTCTACCAGTGAGACGTACATGATGGCGTTGCGTGGGGAGTACTGCATCGCAAGCTTGTTGTAGGGCTGCAACATGGTTCGCAGACCGGCCTCGAGTTCTTGCCAGGACGAGTACAACTGCCCTGAACCAGGGAGAGATGCCAGCTTTCCGCTTTCGATACGGTGGGTGAGTTTGCGGGGTACGCCTTCTGCGGGGATGAGATAGTACCAGCGGCGCGACACATAGAGCGTTTCACTGAGCCCGAGAATGCGATAGGCAATCGGATCGCGGTGATGGTGGTCGTAGAAAAGCCAACCATCCAGGTTCTGGTCGCGCAGGGCTTGCTGGATCTTTTCCAGGTTCATGCTTTCCCGTGCTTTCAATAGAGAACCCCATACCTCGCGGACAGCGCGAGGTATGGGGTTCAGGGTAGTGGTTCACAAACAGGTGGAGAGCAGAGTTACTGCGCGGTCAACTCAGCGGCAACTCGCTCGGTGACAAATGCTTCGATCGTGTCGCCGACCTGGATGTCGTTGTAGCCGGAGATGCCCATACCGCATTCCATGCCATTTGTGACTTCACGCGCATCGTCTTTGAACCGCTTCAGCGAGGAGAGCTTGCCCTTGAAGACCTGCGCTCCGTCGCGCATCAGGCGAATCTCCGCATCGCGCTTGATCGAACCATCCGAAACCCGGCAACCGGCGATGGTACCCACCTTCGGAATTCTGAAGATGTTGAGCACCTGTGCGCGGCCCACGTAGTTCTCCCGGATGGTCGGCTCGAGCAGGCCCAGCATGGCTTTCTTGATCTCGTCCTGCAGCTCGTAAATGATCGAGTGCAAGCGAATCTCCACGCCATCCTGTTCTGCCAGATCGGCGGCCTTCCGTTCAGGGCGCACGTTGAAGCCGATGACGATTGCATTAGAAGCAGACGCCAGCAGAATGTCGCTCTCGGTAATTGCGCCAACGCCCGTGTGCAACACCTTGATGCGTACCTTCTCGGTCGACATCTTTTGCAACGAGTCGGCCAGCACTTCGACCGAACCAGTGACGTCGCCCTTGAGGATCAACGGCAGTTCCTTGACGCCAGCCTGCTTGATCTGTTCCGCCAGGCCTTCCAGAGAAACACGAGAAGACTTGGCTAGCTGCGACTCGCGCTCCTTCATCTTGCGGTACTGCGCGATGCCCTTGGCCTTGTCGCGATCAGCGACGACCAGGACGGTATCGCCTGCATCCGGCATGCCTTCCAGCCCGAGGATTTCAACCGGGGTCGACGGTACTGCTTCCTGGGTAGGGCGGCCGCGGTCATCGAACATGGCGCGCACCTTACCAAAGGTGTTGCCCATGATGAAGCTGTCACCCGCACGCAAGGTGCCGTTCTGGACCAGCACGGTAGCGACGGCACCGCGTCCGCGATCGAGCTTGGCTTCAATGACGGTACCGACTGCGGGACGATCGGGGCTGGCTTTGAGGTTACCCAGATCGGCGACGAGGCAGATCATTTCCAGTAGCAGGTCGAGGTTCTGCTTCTTTTTCGCAGAGACATCGACAAACACTGTGGAACCACCCCAGGCTTCCGGCACCAGCCCACGATCACCCAACTGCTGCTTGACGCGGTCCGGTTGTGCATCCGGCTTGTCGATCTTGTTAACTGCCACAATGATCGGCACATTTGCGGCCTTGGCGTGATCAACCGCTTCGAGCGTTTGCGGCATGACGCCGTCATCCGCTGCTACGACGATCACAACGATATCCGTTACTTTGGCGCCACGCGCACGCATGCGGGTAAACGCCTCGTGACCGGGAGTATCGAGGAACACGATTTCGCGCCCAAATGCCGGTGAGTCTGCTTTACTAATGCGCACTTTGTACGCACCGATGTGTTGGGTGATGCCACCGGCTTCGCCAGAAGCAACATCGGTTTCGCGGATGGCGTCGAGCAACGAAGTTTTACCGTGATCGACGTGGCCCATGACCGTGACAACCGGCGGACGCGTCACTTCGATCTCGCTGACGTCCTCGTCCTTCATCAGATTTTCGAGAGCCTCGTTGGCCATCTCGTCTTCGAAGGTAATGATTTGCGTGTCCGCGCCGAACTGGGCGGCTACGTCTTTCACCAGTTCTACGTCGAGTGACTGGTTGACGGTGACAAAGACGCCGCGCATCAAGAGCGATGCGATGAGGTCTTTTCCGCGGACGCCCAACTTCTCGGCCAGGTCTTTTACGCTGATCCCTTCCGTCACCGTGATGGTACGGGTGATGGGCATGGGTTCATGCGGCACCTGGGCTCCGCCAAAGCGCGGCGGCGGAGCAAAGCCCTTCATTGGGCCTTCCTTGGTCTTAGGGTACTGCTGGCGGCCGCGGCGTTGCTGCGGCGCAGCCCTTTGCGGACGCGGTGCTTCGCCCGGAGGCGGAGTCATGCCACCGGCGCCTGGTGCTCCACCTGGACGAGGTGCTCCAAAACCAGGGCGAGCGCCGAAGCCGGGGCGCGGTGCGCCAAAGCCGGGACGGCCACCAGCGCCTGGAGGGCCGCCGGGGCTGGTCCTGGTGGGGTGCATGGGACGTCGTGCGTCCCCTGGTCCGCCTTGCGGACGTGGGGAATAGCCTGGTCCGCCACCGGGACCACCGGAGCTGGGTCCGCCTGGGCGGCCACGATCGAAGATGGGGCGGCCACGTTGAATCACGCCTCCCGCTTGCGGGTTCTGGGCGGAGGGAGCGGGCGTCGGAGGAGGGGGCGGTGGTGGCGGCGCGAGGTAAACAGGCCGGGGACCGGTTTGCGGCATGATGACGCGGCGTGCAACCGGTGGTGGAGGACCCGCTACGACAGGCGCTGGTACCTCGGGAGCCGGGGACGCCGGCGCAGCAGCGGATTGCTCTGGCGCGGAGGCGGCCTGCGGTGGTGCGGAGGCGGTCACCGATGGGCCAGCAACAGGACTGGCCACGGGAGGTGCTGCCGCTAGGCGGCCTGGTACAGACCCGGATGTAGAACTTGCGGGGGCGGCGGGCGCCTGCGCTGCTGGTGGACGCACCTCAACTCCAGCTGGCGCGCCCTGGGCGGTTACCGGTGTCGCGGGGCGAGCTGCACCCGTCGCTCCGACGGGCGCTCCGGCTGGCGGACGTACCTCGGCCCCAGCGGGGGGCTTGCCAACGACCGGGCCGGATGGCGGCTTGGCGGCAATGGCGGGCGTGGGTGGCGGCGCGACCACAATGCGCGGCTCCTGCCGTGGTTGGGGTACGATGCGGCGGGGTGCTGGCGGCGGTGGTGCGCCTACCCGTTGCACCTGGCCGGTGAAATTTGGCCGAGCCTGCCCGGGCGCACCTGCCCCTTGCACAGGAGACTGCACAGGAGAGGCCTGCGCGGGAGCCGGTGTGACTGGAGCCGCTGGCGTTGGAGTGACGGTGGCCGTAGCGGCCTGGACCGGAGCAGGAGCTGATGTTGGCGATGCGGCCGGAGCCGCTGGGGGGCGAACAGCGGATACCGCCGGGGTTCCCGGACGTGGTGGCTGGGCCTGCGGAGGCGGAACCGCGGCTGGCCGCTGGCTCGCTGCCGACGCCTCATCTTTTCTTTGCTGAATGGCTTTGAGCACGTCGCCGGGCTTCGAGACCCGCGACCAGTCAATCTTTTGCTTCGGCTCGCTCTCTGCCTTGGCGGCGCCCCCGCCATTTTTACCGCTGCCGCGGTGGATGAACTGGCGAACCCGCTCCGCTTCATCGCCTTCTAACGAACTGGAATGCGTCTTCTTCTCAGTCACACCAACGTGCGACAAGGCGTCCAGGATTGCCCTGCTCTTTACTTCCAGCTCGCGTGCTAAATCGTTAATCCGAACTTTGCTCATCCGTCCCTTTTTGTCAGATCCTCGGCCGCTCAGACTTTCATTGCAACCTCACGGCTGAGGAAATGACAGTTCTTATTATTATCCTCTGAAAACGTGGAATGTGTGTCATCCAACCACGCGGCGGCGCTCATTTTAAACGCCACCTTCATCTACTTTTGCTTCGTCCTGCCGGTTGGCCTGGTTGGGTTGTTCCACATTCCCCTCCACAACCGTCTCGGACCGGGCTATCTCGTAATTTGGTACGTGCGCGGCCAGCGTTTCGCTGGTGTCGTCGCGGCCCGGCACATCGATCCTGACCCCGATTTCCCCGGCATCTTCGCTGGCTTCGGTCAATTCGGCAATCCGCAACTCAGCCACATCGTCGTTGATCAAGCCGGATCCATCCCGGCTGTTGACGATGGTGTCGGCATCCCCTGAGAGGTCCAGGGTAAGGGCATCGAGTTCTTCGGCGTTTTGCGCCGCATCGATTGCGGATGCCTCCGCTACCAATTCTTCTTCTGACTTGGCCATTTCTGTTGTTCCTTCTGGCTTCGGTCGTTCTTCGCCCGGTTCGTATTCCCCAAAGTAATGACGAACAGCCAGGCTGATCTTCTCCAGCGTCTTCTCGCCGATGCCGGGGATCTCTTCCAATTGCTCAGGCGTCATATCGGCCAGGGCTTCGACCGTGGTGATGCCCGCAACGACCAGTTTCTGGATAATCTGCTCGCCCAGCTCGGTGACTTGCTCGATGGGTGTTGACGGCCCACCGCTCATCGCCTGCATCTGCTGTTCGACTTCCTGCCGCTTCTCTTCCTCGCTCTTGATGTCGATCTTCCAACCCAAAAGCTTGGCTGCAAGGCGGACGTTCTGGCCTTTTTTGCCGATGGCCAGGGAGAGCTGCGAGTCATCGACGATGACCTCGATCTGCTTCTCTCCCAAATCTGTGATGCTGACCCGGCTTACTTTGGCCGGCTGCAAGGCCTTTTCCGCAAAGGTGGTGATCTCTTCGCTGAACTCGATAATGTCGATCTTTTCGCCGCGCAGTTCGCGGATGATCGACTGCACGCGCATGCCCTTCATGCCCACGCAGGCGCCAACCGGATCGACATCCTTATCGCGGGAGATGACCGCGATCTTGGTGCGCTCGCCCGCCTCGCGCGCGATGGCGCGAATGACCACGGTGTTGTCGTAGATCTCGGGTACTTCACTTTGGAACAGGCTCTGCACCAGCTCCGGCACTGCGCGCGAAACGATTACCTGCGGACCCTTGGCGGCCCGGTCGACGCGCTGCAGCACGACTCGCACGCGCTCGCCGATGGCGAACTGCTCCAGCCGCGACTGCTCGCGCTTGGGCATTCTTGCTTCTGCCTTGCCGAGGTCAAAGATCACATCCTGCAGTTCCAGCCGCTTGACAGTGGCGTTCAGGACCTCCCCGAGCCGGTGAGCGTATTCCTTATAGACGGTGTCGCGCTCGGCTTCGCGGACTTTCTGAAAGATGACCTGCTTGGCCATCTGGGCGGCGATGCGGCCCAGGACATCGGTCGGCTTGTAGTAGCGGATCTCGCCGCCTGTCTCCACTTCCGGCGCCAGGGCGCGGGCGTCATCGAGGGTGATCTGGTTGACCGGATCTTCCAACTGCTCGGGAGCCTCGACTACCGTCTTATAGACATAGGCCCGGATCTCGCCCGATTCGCGGTCCAGCTCGGCCCGCATATTCTCCTGCGTCTTGTAGTACTTACGCGTGGCCAGGGCAATCGCGTCTTCCACTGCGGACACTACGATCTGCGGATCGATTCCCTTGTCTTTGCTCAACGCTTCGATACTTTGGTAAAGAACACTCGCCATGTTTTTCTCTTTTTCCTGCCTGGTCTAGCTTTGCCTGGGACTAAATTTCCGGCGCCAGGTTCGCCTTTTCGATATTGGTGAAGGCAATTTCAATGGTCTGCCCATCCGGGGAGGCCTTTTTCTTGCCTTTCGGTTTTTTGGCCGAAAGATCAAGCACGATCCCCTCCGGCTTTACTTCGGTGAGCTTACCCAGCCAATGCCGATTGCCTGCGACCGGGGTAAAGGTCCGAATCTTGACCGGGCTGGCCTGAAAGCGCTGGTAGTCGGCCCTGGTTTCGAGCTTTCGGTCCAACCCTGGCGAGGAAACTTCCAAGGTGTATTCGTTAGCCGGCACGAGATTCTCCACGTCGATGACGGTGCCAAAATCCCGGCTAAACCGCTCGCAATCTTCATGGGTCACCCACGCCAGTTGGTCGGGAGAGATGCCTTCGCTGGCCAGGTGATCGAGCAGGCTATGCTCGTCATCTGGCACGGTTCCGGCTTCCCCGCCCGTTTCTCCGCCCTCGGCTCGTCTGGCCGCCGCTGCTTCCGCCCGTTTGGCTCGTTCCGCTGCGTTCTGTTCGATAAAAATGCGTAAAATTCGTTGTTTGCTGCCGCCCAGGTATTCCACGTCCACAACATCCAGCCCCTGAGAGGAGGCGACCCGATCCGCCGTTCGACGGATTTCTTCAATGCTTAATGCCATGCCTGCCGCTTCAACGCTGTATTTGCTCCGCCACAGGGCTCGGCTGCCGACTTCGCGGCTTCCAGGCCAAAAGAAAAGTGGGCAAACGCCCACTCATTTCTCCGTGTTCCTTCGCAAGGGAGTGAAGGCGAAGCCAGAGGAAAATTTTGTCCGCTGGATTAGGATACGCCGTTTGGGGGTGAACTTCAACGAGAGGCAGCCCTCGCAGAACCGGCGCGCGCGAGCCAATCCATGACAGGGTCGGGGGCAGGTCGGGGGTAGGCCGCGGGCAGGTCGCGCGGCGTTTCCCCTGTAGGTTATAGGATTAAGACAGAACGGCTTTCCCTTCAAAATATGATACAGACACCCGTACCAGAAGCACTTACCTTTGACGATGTTCTTCTCGTCCCCGCCTACAGCGACGTAGTTCCGGCCCAGGTGAGCACGCAGACGATGCTCACGGCGACCATTTCTCTCAACACGCCCCTGCTCTCTGCGTCCATGGACACGGTGACGGAATCGCGCCTGGCGATTGCGATGGCGCAGCAAGGCGGCCTGGGTGTGATCCATCGCAACCTGTCGATTGAGCAGCAGGCCAGCGAGGTGGACAAGGTGAAGCGGTCGGAGAGCGGGATGATTGTCGACCCGGTCACGATTGAGCCGCAGCAGCTGATCTCGGAAGCGCTCGAGGTGATGCGGCGGTACAAGATTTCCGGGGTGCCGGTGACCCAGGGCAAGAAGCTGGTGGGTATCCTCACCAATCGCGATCTGCGCTTTGAAACGCGCACTGATATCCCGATTGACGATGTGATGACGCGGGAAAACCTGATTACCGTACCGGTCGGCACCACGCTGGAGGAGGCGGAGAAGATCCTGCACACGCACCGGGTGGAGAAGCTGCTGGTGGTGAACGACAGGTATGAGCTGAAGGGCTTGATCACGGTCAAGGACATTCAAAAGAAGCTGAAGTACCCGAACGCGGCGAAGGACGGCCAGGGCCGGTTGCGGGTGGGTGCGGCGATTGGGGCGACGGGCGATTACCTGGAGCGGGCCGCCGAGCTGGTGCGGTTCCGGGTGGATGTGCTGTCGATTGACTCGGCGCATGGCCACTCCACGCGAGTGCTGGAGGCGGTGCGGATGGTGAAGCAGCACTTCCCCAGCGTGGCGTTGATGGCGGGGAATGTGGCTACCTATGAAGGAGCGAAGGCGCTCATCGAAGCCGGGGTGGATGCGGTGAAGGTGGGTATTGGACCGGGGTCGATTTGCACCACGCGGATGGTGACCGGGGCGGGCATGCCGCAGATCACAGCGATCAGTGAGTGTTACCGGGCGGCGCGGCCGCACAATATTCCTGTGATTGCGGATGGGGGTATCAAGTATTCCGGCGATGTGACCAAGGCGATTGCGGCGGGGGCGAGCGTGGTGATGATTGGGTCGCTGTTTGCCGGGGTGGATGAGAGCCCGGGCGAGACGATTCTGTACCAGGGCCGCAGCTTCAAAACCTATCGCGGCATGGGTTCCCTTTCGGCGATGTCGCAGGGGTCGGGCGAACGGTATTTCCAGGGCAAGGACGATATGGAAGATAAGGCGCCGATTGAGGGCGTGGTGGCGCGGGAGCGCAACAGCGAGAACCGGCTGGCCAAGTTTGTGCCGGAAGGCATTGAGGGGCGCGTGCCGCACCGTGGTCCGCTGGAGGCGATGGTGTATCAGCTGGTCGGCGGGTTGCGGTCGGGGATGGGGTACGTGGGTTGCAATACGATCCAGGAGTTGCAGGAGAATTCTTGCTTCATTCGCATTTCGAGTGCGGGGCTGCGGGAGAGCCATGTGCACGATGTGATCATTACGCGCGAGGCTCCTAATTATCATGTGGAGTAGGTAGGGGTTTGTTTGTTGGGTGTCCTTGGTCCCCGACTCTTTCACTAGTAAACGATTCGGGTGCCCCATATCTACCGACGTTTTCAGTCGGGACCGGATTTCCTTTTACGCA
>CAZZVD010000008.1:0-29872 GCA_964657465.1 uncultured Acetobacteraceae bacterium
CGTCATCTTCAACCCACGTACGCCGGAGTCGGCGAACATGGTGCGGATACCGCAAATCAAGGGAACTGACCTGGCGGACTCGGGACCCGCAATGGGGCACCCGTCCAGGGGTGGGGGCATTGTGGTTGTCTCCGGACAGTCGTGGTGAATCCGGGTTCGCTCCCTGCACATCGAAGACAGCTCCCTCGATCGTGCCCGTCTCCTGCTCCGCGGGCGGCTTGTCTGCGTCGGGCATTAAGCGGTCGAACCCTGGAGCCATCCGGGAGATTGGCTTGCGACCTGACCGAAGGCGCTCGCGGCCAGTGATGCAACCAGTAACATAAAGGACGCACTGAAAGAACCAGATCTCACAAGACTCCCCGTTTCCAAAACGGTTGGTTCATTTCTACCCGCACGCTTCGGAGCCAAACTCCAGAGCACATCCCTGATTGCGCAAGCGCCGCACTAAAGCTCATGGTGCAGCTTTTATCCCTTCGGTCCAACCTGGACCTCGGAGCGCTTCCCGTTCCTCTCGACGACGGCCTCGTAAGCCATCAGCTTGTCTTGCCTGGTCAGCGATTCGACCTTCGCGATCTTCCCTCCCCTCGCTGCGGACCTGAGACCGGCTTTCACCTCGACCGGCAAAGCTTCGAAGCCTACTTCCTCCTCAACCTCCAGAATTTTGCCATCGGAATCGAACAGAACATCTTTGCTATGGCCCCCGGTCAGCAGCTCTGCTTCGAAAACAACCTTGCCGTGTTCCTTTTCCGTCGTGCATCCCTTAAGCGTTGCCCCTTCGAGCTGGCGCTGCAGCGCCTGCTCGACTGCAGGAGGCAGGTTGGAGCAATCAATTTTTTTCTCTTCACCGAAGCAGAGGACGAAAGCCATTAATAGCGGTGCGACCAACAACACGTGGTATGTCTTCATAGAGCTCCTTGGCCGGGCCGTCCTGCGCCTGACCAACTAACCATCGCAGCAAGCAGCTGAACGCAGGCTTAACGGAGCGTCCTGTGCAACATCTTTATCTTTCTGCCCACGTGCTGCACAGCATTCAGGAAATTTTAAGGTTCAGTAGCGCATCCTCTGAGTAAGTGCGTGCGCGGTATGTTTCATGAGAGCTCTTGTAATAGAGGATGAGCGGCGGCTTGCAGAGAACATCGCCCGGGGTTTACAGCAAGGTGGCGGCTTCGCGGTCGATATTGCTTGCGACGGCGAAGAGGGTCTTTATACTGCACAGCAATCTTTGTATGACGTTGTGGTGCTCGACCTGATGCTGCCGAAGATGGCGGGGGAGGAGCTCCTCCAGGAGCTACGTGCGAACGGGTCCTCCTGCCCGGTCCTCATTCTTACCGCCAAGGAGGGGAAGAACCATCTAGTGTCGTTGCTGAACGCGGGCGCGGACGATTACCTGACAAAGCCGTTCGATATGGGAGAGCTGGTGGCAAGAGCCAAGACGATCATTCGTCGCAACAACGGCCACGCCACCACCAAGCTGATCCTGGACACCCTTGAGCTCGACTTCAGCGCGCGATCAGTGCGCCGCTCGGGACAATCCGTTCACCTCACTCCGATGGAGTATCGGGTGCTCGAATACCTGTTTCTTCGGGTCGGTACGGTCGTGTCGAAGACGGAACTCCAGGAACACTTGTATGACTTCAACTGGGAGAAATTCAGCAATGTTGTCGAGGTCTTTGTCTCGGGGTTGCGAAGAAAGATAGACGGACGGGGCAACAACAAACTTCTGCATACAATCCGCGGCCACGGCTACTGCCTGCGGTTTTCAGGCTCGTCATGAATCGATCGATTCGCGGACGAATCCTGCTCACTCTCTTTCTCTCCCTGAGCATTCTCACGGCGATCTGCGCCACCGTGGTGGTTGCTTATGTCCATGAGCAACGGAAGGCCACGTTCGATTCTGAAATCCAGCGCCGTGTGGGCATCCTGAGTGCCATGGTTCAGGTAAACGATGCGGGTCCGAGAAGCCTTGGATTTGAGCTGCAGCCACAACTGCTTCCGCCCGGTGACCTATTTGCGGTTAGAGATCTGAAGGGTACCCTTATCGCCCGCTCTCCCCACTGGACTAACAGCGCGCATGAGCTAACCAATTCCAGTGGCGCGAATTTTGCGGCTCACGGGCGCAAATACCGGGGAAAACTACTTCAGGCAATCCCAGTCGATGACGAGGATGAACGAGACCCCAGCGTGCAGCCTCTCATGGTGAATATCTTCTATGCGATGCCCACCACTGCCTTTGATCTTGCCTCACGGAAGATCGATCTTATCGCTGCTTCCGGTAGCCTTTTCTGGATCGCGTCTTCTTGCGCGATTGCGTGGTTTTCCATCACAGGGGGGATGAGCCCTCTTGGTGGTCTGGCGGTGCAGGCCTCGGCAATCACCGAACAGAGCTGGTCGCTTCAGCTTTCTCCGGAAGTGCAAGCCACGTCGGAACTCCGCCCGGTGGCGCAAGCACTGGAGGCGCTGGTGCTTCGCCTGGGTTCCGCACTGGAGCGCGAGCGTATTTTCGTTAGCGATGCGGCGCACGAGCTTAAGACCTCGGTTTCCATTGCCAAGTCGTCTCTTCAAGTCGCTCTCCAGGGGCCGGCAAGCCAATACGGATTTGGTCTCGAGCGGGCATCGGAGGATGTGGATCGGCTGAGTGCGCTGGTCAGTCGTATGTTGGCGCTGGCTTCGATCGAGGGCTCGGATCGGAACAAGAGGACTGATGTTGTCAGCCTGGACGAGACTATTCTCGCCGCCTGCGATCAACTGCTTCCGATGGCAGCCCTACATGGCGTGGAGTTGCAGATGCATCTCGCCGGCTCAGGCCTGCTTGAGAGTGAAGAATGCCTGCTGCAAAATCTTTGGGTCACGATTATCGAGAATGCTATCCACTACAGCCCCAGGGGCGCACCCGTTGCCCTCACCTCTCTTTGCGATGGAAGCTTCTGCACCGTGTCGATTCAGGATCAAGGCCAGGGTATTCCTCCGCAGTATCTTTCCCACATCTTTGAACGGTTCTACCGGGTGGACTCCTCTCGTGCGCGGGACACGGGGGGCTTTGGACTGGGGCTGTCGATTGCAAAAGCAATCGTGGACCGCCACCACGGCACTATCCAGATAACGAGCAACGTAGGTGAAGGAACCACGGTGGTCGTGGTGTTTCCCTCTGTAAACCCTGCAGGCTGCGGCCGAGCTCTAAGCCAGGATTCCGACTCTATGGCGTAGTTTGTGCTGAAGGCTAGAATCCTTCTCGTCGTTCAGGGTAATTGTAAAAAGGGGTGCTGCGTTGGCAACTAACATAGAGCGTGTTCTTTTCATCTTGAGCCTTACCGGCATACTTAGCTCCACCGTGTACGGGTTCTTAGTCGCTGCAGCCACGTGGCGCTTAGTTCGGCGCCGACGTGTCGCGTCACCGGGTGGGTTCTCTCCTCCTGTTAGCCTGCTTAAGCCGGTATACGGATTGGAACCAAATCTTGAAGCTAATCTGCGGACTTTTTTCGACCAGGATTACGGCCAGTTTGAAGTAATTTTTTGTGCGCGCAGTGAACACGATGAGGGCTTGGACCTCGCACGGCAACTCGCGTTGCAGTATCCCATGGTTCGCTCGCGCTTTATTTGCAGCGGGAGCGCGCCGTATGCCAACGCCAAAGCTTGGTCGCTGGAGTGCATGCAGGACGTGGCGGCGTACGGGTTCCTGGTGGTAAGCGACAGTGACGTTTCCGTGACGCCCGATTATCTGCGGGAAGTCATGGCACCCTTCAGCGATGAGCGCGTGGGCCTCGTTACCTGTCTATACCGGGGTGTGGGTAGCAATTTCTGGTCGCACCTCGAGGCAGTTGGGATGTCAATCGAGATGTCTGCCGGTGTATTGGTCGCGGAGATGCTCGAAGGCATGAGGTTTGCCTTAGGGCCGACGATGGCGGTCCGTCGTGACTGCCTGAAACAAGCGGGCGGCTTTCGTGCCCTGGGGCACTACCATGCAGACGACTTCATGCTGGGGAACCTGATCGCCGCCGCCGGACACCGGGTAGTTCTATCCACCCACACGATTGCGCACCATGTACTAAGTAGTGCGTTTCTACCTTCTCTGCTGCACCAGATTCGATGGATGAGAAGTACTCGATTTTCGCGGCCGAAGGGACATCTCGGAACTTCCCTGACCTTTGGCATCCCGTATGGATTGCTGGCGTCCGCCTTGGCGCTTCCACTTCACCATCCGCTGGTGGGCTTCTTGCTCCTGTTCTGGACCTGGATCTCCCGGGTGGCGCTCGGCGGACTGGTGGGAAGCCTGGTGGTCGGGGAACCGCAGCTTTTGCGCAGCGTGCTCCTCTATCCCCTCCGTGACGTGCTTGGTTTTTGCTATTGGGCCGCAAGTTATATGAGTAACCAGGTGAGGTGGCGGGGCGAAGTTTACCACTTGCTGCAGGATGGACGTATGAGCCGTCAGTCCCAGCCAACAGAAATCTCCGCCGGAATCCTGCTTGCAATGACATCGCACAATTCCACGCCCGATGTGCCTCAGCCCTGAATTGCGCTTGTTCTCGCGAGAAGGTGGAATCCATGCGGAACAGATCGGGCTCCACAGTTGTTTCACTGTTTACCTGCAGCGACGATTCACGCTTCTTGCGTCAGTCCCACTGGGCCGAGCAGTCCGGAGCTCTCAAGGGCGGAGTCTTTCGTGAAGTAGTTCCAGGTGGTGAATGTGTACCGGCCGGCAGAGGGACGCGGCTCGTTGTTTAAGAACCATTGGGGGAATTCTTTGAGAAACTGACCGCTGTGGATGGATGCATCGCCGATCTCCCACAATACATCGGCCGGTTGCTGTTCGTCGCCGATCAAACGGTTTGCCCAAACGTTGGTGACGGCAATCTCGATTTCGTTTACGCCTGAAGTCATTGCACTGCTGACATCTATGCTCCACGGAGCGGTCCATAACACGCCCAGGTGCTTGCCATTGACGGTTACCTCTGCCACGTGGCGCACGACTCCCAGGTCGAGGTGAAGCCGCTGTCCCACGAGTTCCGCGGGTAGCGTGATTGGTTTTCGATAAATCGCTGCTCCAGAGTAATAGTGAATGCCCGGCTCGTCATTGGTGGTCCAATCCGTCAGTGTGGCAAAATGCACGGCCTTGGCGGGCCCTCCCCATTTGGGATCGAAGCTCACCTGCCAGTCTCCGCCCAGTTCCATCACACGGCGCCGAGCCCGGAAGTTCGGACTCTGCGTTGCTCGCTTGCGGATGGGTTTGCGGAAAACGACAAAGAAGCTTTGCGTAGGTGCGAATTCCAATTCAAAGGAGATGGACGTTGCATCCTGGGTGAAGGTACTCAGTTCGCGCATCGAGCGCGACACCGGGTCCCAGAGTTCCGGCAGCCTTCCTGTAAGCGGAAAGCTGAGCGCGGCCGTACCGCCGGTCCAGGCAGTATTGGCTACGAAATAAATGTCCGCGTTGCCGGTCTTGCGGTGAATGCTCTTGAGGACCGTGGCGCCGCCGGTTGCATGGCTCACGAGGCTGGTTGCCGCCGAAGGCGGGACGAAACAACCGCTCTGTAACAGAGCCTGGCAGCGCCATAAATAGGCTACCCAGGCTTTGCCAGGATTCCACCAGGTTTGCAACCTGCCGAAATGAACGCCCCATTGTCCCATGGCGTTACCCGGCTTGTACTTCGAGTCCCATGGCTGCTGCACGCAGTGGTGCAAATTGAACCGGTTCACGCCTGCGCAAAATGCTGCATCGCCGATCGGTTTCAACCATGCAGGGTGCTCGCGCCAGGCGGCGAGCTGAGGTTGGGTGGTAAAGGATTCAGCGACGATCAGTTGGTCTCCCCGGGCGTGGGCCGCCTCGACTACCGGGTCGAGCGAAGAAGGGGAGTAGACATTGTTCGTGGTCCAAAACTCCACTGACGGAATATCGAGAAACGGAACTACCTCTGAGATGACCCACGGCCCTTCATACGGCTCTGCAACAAATTTGAGGCCGGCTGCATGCGCGAGGGGGCGCGGGGTCGCCCAGTATTCATCGCGGTAGAGGTCCTCGATGGTTCGCTTGAAGTCAACCTCGAACCGTTCTGTCTGCTGCTCGCTGCCCACTGTGCGGCCGGCGAGTACTGGAAGCCATGGGATGGGATCGTAGCTGCGGCGCCGCTGAAATTCCTCCGCCATCCTGGGTGTCCATGTCGGATTGCCAGCCTCATAGCTGTCGAAGTAGAGAGTGGTGAGTCCGGCGCCCTCTGAGCCCGGATTGCGACGCAGGTCGCCCAGGTGCTTGTCGATTTCGCCCAGCACATGCTTTACGTGGAAGGTCACCGCTTCACGGTTCATCTTGTCGCATTCCAGGCCCATCGCCGCTAACTGCGCGGGCTGGATCATGGCGCCTGTGGTGGTGTGGCCAAAGCGGTAAATGGTCCAGCTTCCGGCTGGAGGCTCCCAATCTATGTTTCCATCGGCATCCATTCGCCTGCTCAGGTCAATGACCTGATCCCTGGCCGCTGCGCCCTCGCTGGGCAGCGCCAGAACAGCGATGTCTCGGAAGAAAGTCTTACGGGCCTCAACAATCGGAATGCCCACCTTGCCCAAGTCAGGCAGGTAGACCTGGGGGAATTGCGCGTGGGGATGTGGATCGACCGTCGGTTTGGCCAAGGCTCCGTGATAACGGGAACCGCCCTGCACTTTCTGCTCCGACCATACCACTTCCTGCATGGATAATTCCGGTGTGATCCAGGGTCCTCCGCTGCTCTCGTATCCCGCGCAGTTGTGGAGAATCATCTCCAAACCGAGCCGCTGACATTCCATCGCGGCGTGCCGCACCAGTTGCCACCACGGGTCAGTGAAGGCGATGATTTCCGGCGTTGGACTCTTCGCAATGGTCCCCGCCCACGGGATGAGCGTATCGGCGAGGCTGAAAATCGTAACCCCACCAAAACCCGCCTCCTGCAAGGCTTCCAGGTCGAGTGTGATACCGCTCTTGCTGAGGTTGCAACCCATCCACATCCACAGAACGTAGGGACGGGCCGTCTTTGGCGGCGCGGCGAATAACTCAGCAAGATCTGTATCCGCCTCAGAGTCGTTTTGCAATTTAGCTGATTTTCCCTTATCCAAACTCACAGCAGCCGCCGTAAGCAAAACACAAAATTGCCTTCTGGTAGTCATCCGTTTGCCTTGCCCCCAACTTGTCGAACCGCGGTTAAGATCGCTCTGAGATTTCGCGGCATGCTCCTTGCGGTTATACACGCGAACCCCTGCTTTTTACGCCGAAGTCCTCAACAGCTGTATCGGGATTACCTCCCCGTCTCGACCTCTAGATAGCGACAGCTAAATACGCTGTCGCCAAATCTCGTCTGGTCAACCATCCTAATTGGTGATCATCGGCAGATGCACTCCGTGGCGCTCATTGCATCGGCATCGACTTGGGGGACGAGCCGTGGAAAGGAGAGTCCAGGAACCCCTTTGTTCTAATAGCGGGTAGAGTGACGTTGCAGTGGAATGGGAGGGCCTCAGGATGAGTCATGCGCGCAGGGTTGGAATTTTTGTGGCAACCGCGGTGCTGGTGTTGTGTGTAGTGGGGGCGTTTATGACCCAGGGCGTCATGGAGCATCTGCCGTTCCTGCATCCGCAACGATCGGGGTGGAGCGGGGTGCCGATACGGCATGGAATCGTCGACCAGAGGCCGTGGCAGACAGCGCAAACATTGGCGGCGTTGGCGGAATCGGCGGAAGAACGAGAGCTTGCGCGGGAGGCAGAGCGGGTGGCCGACCATGAGGTGGACCAGGCCTTCGCGCAATCTCTGCGTCAGGCAAGTGCGGAGCCCCGCGAGTTGAAGGGCGAGGCGTTGGCGCTGCAGCAGCGGGTGACGGAGTTGCAGGGCATCGTCAAGGAAGACCAGGCACGGGTGGCTGCGTTGACGGCTAAGGCGGGTCCGGACGGCTCGGCAAATCTGCAGGCCGCGGACGACCTGGAGGTGGCGAAGGCGCAACTGAATCTGGACCAGAGCGAGTTGTCAGACTCGCTGGAAGATCTGGCGCGCAAAAGTGGCGATCAGCGGGGAACCATTCAGCAGGAGCTGACAGCGCGCGAAGCGGAGATCAAGAAGTACGATGCGCGGGTCGCATCGGGCGATGGACAAACTGCGGTCGTCTCTTCTGGACGATATACGACGCTGGCGAGCCAGATTGCTGCTTGGTGGGCTCAACGGAGCAGGATGCAACTGATCAAGCAGGCAGAGGGTCTGGCGCGGGCGGATGTCGCGGCATTGACAGCGGATTACGCCCGGCTGAAGGCAGAGGCAAGCGAGCCTCGACCAGAAGCGACCGGGACGCAGAATTCGCATGCCGGCAGGGTGGAGGAGTTGCAGCGCATGGCCACGCAGAACTACGTGTTGAGCGTGGTGGACGATCGCCTTGGAGCACAGCAGCAGTTGGTGGCGCTTTATGGGAAGTGGGGCGAGCAGGTGCAGCTGCAACACAAGATGGTGATCCACCTCATGCTGCAATCGATAGGCTGGATTGCGGGGATTGTGGTGTTAACCCTGCTGGCAGGCTGGGGAGTGCAGGTGATGCTGGAGCGGATGTCGCGCGACCTGCGGCAGAAGCGGACGATGGGGACGATCTTGAATCTGGCGACGCAGGTGGTGGGACTGCTGCTGATACTGCTGGTGATATTCGGAGTGCCGCAGCAAACGCCGACGATATTAGGGCTGGCTACGGCGGGGTTGACGGTGGTGTTTCAGGACTTCATCCTGGCGTTCTGCGGGTGGTTTGTGCTCATGGGGCGGAACGGGATACGGGTGGGCGACTGGGTGGAAATCGATGGCACGGGCGGCGAGGCAGTGGAGATAGGGCTGTTCCGGACGTGGTTGTTGGAGACGGGAAACTGGACGGCGAATGGGCATCCGACTGGACGGCGGGTTTCGTTCCTGAACGGGTTTGCGATCCGAGGAAAATATTTCAACTTCTCGACTACGCAGCAGTGGATGTGGGATGAGATCAAGGTAAGTCTGCCGTCGGGAGCAGAATCGTATGCGCTGATCGAAAGGATTCGAGAGGCGGCGGTCAAGGCTACGGAGGCGGATGCAAAGTCGGCAGAGGCGGAGTGGAAGCGGGTGACCCATGAGGTGGGTACCCCGCAGTTCAGCGCAACGCCTTCGGTGGATGTGCGGCCGGCGGGGACCGGCGTGGATATCGTAGTGCGGTACGTGACCAAAGCCGGGGTGCGGCTCGAGACGCGGAACCGCCTGTTCCGTATGGTGGTGGACCTGATGCAGGGTGGCGGGAAGGAGAAGGTTGAGAGTCCTCTTGCTTCTTCGTAGGTGTAGCCTGGATTTCTCACCACAACCCTCAGCTTCCGACCACAATGCCCTAATCCCTGGACGGGGTGCCCCGTGTTCGCCGACTCCGGCGTACCCGGCAACGGGGTGATGGGCGGCCGAAACGGGCGCGCCCTGTCCTGAAGTGCGGTATTGGTTTAGCGAATGTTGCCGGGGGCTAGAAACGCCGATCTCACCATCCCACCTGCTGCCGAAGCTTAAGGAGCTTGTGCTGTATACGCTTCACGGTGTTTCGTCGGGCTGTTGGCCATATTAGCTTTGCATATTCCTGCCGCGGGAAGCGGGCTAGGGCCCGACTGAGTTCGCCGGACTCAAGAGATCCGCGGTTATTCAACATAGAAGCGATGTAGCGTCGCTGGTCCAGCACCGGGTGGAGGAAAGTATCCTTGCTGTAAGGCTGTAAGTCTTCTTCCAGCGTCGGGGGGAACCAGTCGCAACGAGAGATATCACCGAAATCGCTGAGTGGCAACCAGGTCATGTTCGCCCGAAGCACTTCGGTAGGTACAAAGAGTTCGCTGCTCGGCCACTCAGACAAGGATGGATCCGAACCCATGGCGAGCCGGCGCTGGTGGAGCCGCGACAAAGCGGCGGAAGAAAAGAAGCAGATATTCAGCAAGGCTAGCCTGAGCTCGCTCATGCGGTAGACCCGCCGTTGATAGTGCATCCAATGCCACGTCCCGAACGGCTTTGTGATCGGGCTTGCGACCAGGTCAGCTTGCCGCGCCGTTGCACGCGCTACGAGTCGCTCCAGCGAGCACTGCGCTACGCAGTCATACTCAACGAAGACGTAAGAGTCATAATCGGGGCACTGGCTTTGGAACTGGTAGTGCGCGTAGTCTGGATTCCACCAAAGTACGCCGCCAACTGCAGAGCGCGGCGGCAGACCCTCTGCAGCGAGATCGTCGCAGGTAAAACGGATGACACGTTCAAAGGGTACGGGTCCAGCCGGCCCATTTGTCTCATCGATTGAGACATAAAAATCCAGCGAACCAGCAGCTTCCTGCAGGCGCTTCGCCTGCCGCTCCACGAACCCGTCCCAGGCATAAGTTTTGAAGACGACAGCACAGCGGGGGGCCCGGGAATTCATACATGTTCCTCTTCAAGAATCTCTGCGGATCCCACCGCTTGGAGTGTGCGACGCGCGTGGAATGTGCGCCCCGCCAGCCAATGTCCCAGAGTGACGCTCGGTATCGTCACGGCGCGGTCAAACGGGACGGCGAGAAGAATGGATACAGGCACCACAATCGCAATCAGAACTGGCAGTGAGAGTACGCCACGTGTCAGGATCGTCAATGCCAGAATGACGGGAACATGGACAAGATAAAGACTAAAAGAAATTTTGCCGAGATAGCGGGGAGCTCTTTTCAATAGCATTGTTTCCATCATGCCTGGTGCAAGGGCAGCGCACAGAACCAGAACTGATCCAACAGCCACCATCGATTCCTGTACAACATGCCAATGGGACCAGTGGCCCTGAAATACTAATAGTCCGGAAATCAGAAATGGAAAGCTAAGCCACGGCCGATTGCGTGCAAAGAAAAGACGAATGCTGTTGAGTCGTGTAGCCAGGACCATGCCAAGAACGAAGAAGCAGGAATAGTACGCCGTCCACTGCACTTCGAAGGCAAGGCGGTGGATGAGATTCTGATGCGGGGTCAACACCAACAAGTCGCCGAGCGTGCCGATGTTTCCGAAGATCAGCTGCATGCTGACGATGATGGTGAACAGGCAGATCAGGATAGCCAGGGCCCCTCGCATTCTCCAGCGGAGGATGGGTGCGATGAGAAGCGGAACCAGTAAAGAAACACGTATCTCCCAGATGAGCGTGTGAGTGACTCCATTGATCGTCGCGTGGTGCCCGATGAGAGCAAGGTGATCGAATATCACCGGCAAGGTGACTGCATGAGTCCAGGTCATTTCGTTGACCCACTTACTAGCTCCGGGAACGTAGGCCCGGTGGAGTAGAGCTAAGTTTGCTATTCCTGCGACGGCAATAGCTGCAACATAGGGGAGATACAGCCGGCAAAGACGTTTGATTGCGAAGCTCCTGTAGTCAGGCGCTCGCCCCACAACCCAGGGCAACGCCAGAACAAGCCCGCTGAGCACGTAGAACAGGGTCACCGCTTCGTAGCCCGACCACACGATGCGGGCCGGAGTATGAAGGAACATTGACGATACTGCTCCAGCCGCAGGGGTCTGCCAGCGAGAAAAGAAGTAATCACTGTAGACCGGTCGCGTCAAAAAGCAATGGTGGATCACCACAATGAATGCCGCGACCCCTCGTATTGAGTCTAAGGTTTCGATTCTGCCAGGCTTAGTCAACAGGAACTCCTTCGTAAAGGGCCTGCGCGTCCGGTGCCATCATCGGCGCGTACGTCTTGCTGCGCGACAGCTTTCCGCGGTTGTTCCTGCTGATCAAAGCGTTCAGGTTCTCTGCCACCAGATCCACTTCGTGATGGGTCATCACATCGAATAGCGGAAGACTTATGATCCGTGCCGAAACCTCATCGCAGACCGGCGTTGGATCGCCCACACACACTTTCCGGAAGTAAGGCTGCTCGAGCAAGTGAGGACTGAAATAAGCTCCCGTGGTAATTCCGCGTTCCAGCAGTTCTGCACGGATCGCCGCTTTTTTCCCGCTGACATGTCGAGGCAACAGGGCCGGGACAAACTGGTGGGCCTGCATACCATCCGCTTTCGGTTGGAACTGGAGATCTGGCAATCGGTCGCGATAGTGACTAAACAAAGCTGCCCTGTGCGCGGTGAGCTGGTCGTAATCGCGCAGGCGCAATTGCCCCAGCAAGGCGCCAACTTCGCTGAGTTTACCGTTGATACCTGGCATGGTCGCTGTGCGTGGCTCGCCGAACCCAAAATTGCACATAGTGCGTAGTCGCGCGATCCGCTCCGCATCCGCGCTGTAAATCAACCCTGCTTCGCCCACCGCAAATGATTTGGTGGCGTGCATCGAGAACACCACGCTGCCGGCAAAGCCGCTCCCAAAGCCACGCCAGTTGCCGTCGAATGTGCCAAGTGAGGCAGCCCCGTCGACGACGACAGGAATCCCGAGCTCACTGCCGATCTTCTTATAGCGATCCAGATTGATGGGATAGCCGAACGTGGCGTATGGCACGATGACGGCGATGTCGCTTCCGTAGCGCTGTAGCATCGCTGTCTCAGCCGCACTATCGGCGGCCCAGGTTCTGGGATCGATGTCACAGAGCAACGGCGTTAGTCCACACCACAGAGCCGCATGTGCCGTCGCCGCGAAGGTGAAACTCGGCATTACGGCAAAGCGTCCTGCAGGGTTCTCTCCGATGGCATCCTTAATCGCCATCATGAGACCGATGGTCGCATTGCAGACTGTAAGACAAGCGCCCTTTCCGCCAAAGAAGCGAGCCAGCATTTCCTGTTCAAACCGGGTATTGACTGGACCGAAATTGCTGAAGATTCCACTTCTCTCGATCTGTTGCAACTCCTCGATTGCAAGAGAGAGCTGTGGAGGCGCGGGACGAACCAGTGGGATATTCATACTTCAAGCTCCTGAGGTGCATTCATTTGCTGCGCGCGGGCAAAGGCGGCCGTCGCGGAAAACTCGCTGGCCCCATAACGATGAGATAAGACAGCGTCGACAATCATCCCGCCAACGTCGCTTTGCCAAAGCCATAAGCCATTCGCCTGTCCCTGAAAGCTTGGTTCGCCGCCAAGTTTTCCATAAGGCACAAAGCCGGCAGCCAGACCGATGGCGAAGAGATGAGGGAGTGGCTTGCCGGAAGCATCGATCACGCGGCAATGACCATCGACCAGCCGCGCCTGTGGTGCCGTATCAGCGAGAAGCGATATGCGGTTTCCTGCATGGTCCAGTACTGGCAACGCACGTGGCCGATAACCGAATGCAGCTATCACCAGGTCCGCGTTGTCGAGTATGGCCAATGATGCTGCATCATCAAAGCCGAGACGGTGCAACGCCAATCTAGGCTCAGGAGGCCGTCCCCCGATGCCCCGCGCCTGCATGATCAGCTCTCGTGAATCTAAGCGGAAACCTGCCAGGCGGAAAACACGACCGCTGACCGGGCAGATGTCTTCCGGGCTAAATTCCGTATATTGATCCGCGATCGCCGCGTCTACGCTGGGATAATAGATTCGTAACTCACGCCGGTGCAAAAGAGTGACACCGCCTGGACCGAATTCGATGCCGGGCAGGCGGTTTAACAATGCGTAGGCGAGAGCGGCCGCGCTCGTGGAACCACCAATGATCGCCACTCGCGGCGGGCGGCCGAGTTTGTCGAGGCGCGCGGGCAGCCCGGCAAACCCGGCGTGGCTGAGAACGTCGCCGGATTGCAACAGCCTGTCGCCACATCGCTCGACGAGATTGACGCCAGCCACAACCTCGGTGCGAAGACGCGCAAGAGGCTGGGTTGCTCCGGTGGCGAGGACCAGGTTGCTCGAATCGATCGTGCGCTCGCGGCCAGTCGCAACATCGCGAATGCGTGTAAGCCAACCGGATGGCGTGCGCTGGGCCGAGATTGCCTGATGGCCCTTGAGCACACGACCATTAGTCGCGTTGGCGATCACGTCTTGCATCGCATCCCCGATTACGCCCAGGAACTCACCGGCGCGACTCAAAGGCACCGTCCGATCACCCGCTTGCATAAACTCCTTCGTGATTGGATGTTCTCGCAGCAGCGCTAGTTCTCCGCCCGGTGGACCCGCAAGGCAGTCTGCGAACGTGAAACCAGTGCTGTCGGAGTTTATGGACCATCCGCCGATACCGCCCTGTCCCAGGGAATCAGTTTGTTCCACCAGCGTGACGCCTTCTTGCAGCAGCTCGTCGAGACGACCCTGTCGATGCGCCGCGAGTAGTGGCGCAAGTCCGCCGGGACCACCGCCAACGATAGTTAGACCTGTACGAACGAGAGCCATGGCAACCTGCTTTGGTCGGCTTGGAGGCCGCACTATTCAAAATAGTTGTTGGGGGGAGTGCGAACAATTCCTGAGTCGACTTCTGACCAGAGAGTCGAATGGAACACATCCACGCAACCTTTGTATACAGACCATCTATTAAAGGCAAAAGAAAAATGTCGGCACGCGCTAAACGAAAAAATTTCAGCTGTTTTTACAGTAACTAAAGCGATTTCAGATGTTAGTGGTTGTAGTCACTTAACATTTTTCTAGACTCGCTGAACACGGCCGGCACTTGCTGCTTTTGTAAGGTGTCACTCTGAATGAGTTAGGACTACTCGCCCAGCGAACTTAGGCAGATGGGGAGTGTATCGGCCATTTAACGACATTGCGGAAAGTGATTTAGAACTGCAAAGACAATTTGTACGGAACAGCTCATCCGAAACAATTGCTGTGCCGTCCGCATCCATGCTAATAGTGGAATTGTGGAGCGGTTGTTCGCACCATTCGATCCCCACATTCCCCCATGCAGCGTTGGAAAGCCTTCCTGGGATTCTGTACTGGTGCATAATCGTGGACACGAAGTTTATTAATGATGGGGATCATCTGCGTACTGCCAAAAGCAGGCGCTCCCCTGCTTGTTGTTCGCACGAAACCCTTGCGCCGGCGATCTTAGTCTCGTTCATTGAGGAGGAGGCGCCGATGCCGAGTAGTGATTGATTGCTAGCGCCAGGTCGCAGTGTCAGGAGGGTGCGATGCTTTCGTCGTCCTTTATTCCAACTCAAAGCTTCCGTCTACTCGGAACCTGCTTCTTCTCAGCATAGAAGCGATCGCTGCAGCCAATTTGGGCGCGCTCGTAAACGAGCCATCCGGGTGTCGTTGTGGTTCTCGTGCAATTGCAAAGCAAAGTTGGCTAACCCTGCTCCGTTGGCAGTAACGAAATTCATGGTGCCTTGACGGGTACAAATACCTTCCCTGCCCACAAGTAGCAGCCATGGTCTGCATCAAGAATGAAAGGCGCGGGCGAGTGCGACGCAGTCAACGCCGATAGAAGCCGGTGTTTGGATGGTAGTGCTGCCAATCGAACCAGAAGTCTTTGAGAAACTCTAATCGCGTGAGACATTGGCCTCGCCGGTCGCCTGTGAGGGCACATCCGTCGAAGCCCCATTCGCTAAGGGTGCTGGATTCGAGCAGTGCCCAGGGTTCGCTGGTGCCTGCCATACCCTGCACGTAGAAATCGAGCGTGTCCGCCCCCAACTGCCGGGAGAAGACACGTACGGATGCTCCATCCGGTCCGAGCACAAGCATGATGGGTTTCCCTCCCGGGTCATCGAGCAGCACCGGCGACTCCTCAGTCAGCCGGCTCAACGGATACGCGCGTGCGGTTCCGTTCATCGATACACCAATGATTGTTTCCCTGTCGGGGAGTGTTCCCCTGGGAGCGTGAATGACGGTTGGTACCTTTTTGATCTCGCGTTCCCAGTTTGCTTTTTCATAGTTGGCCGCATCACGCGGTGATGGCGCCAGCACTGTGCCGTGTGGGTGCTCCTCCTTCCAGAGACCAAAGGTGAGTTCATCCTGATCCACCAGGGTGAGTCTCGTGCCCTTCAAAGGGCCTGCGATCGCGGTGCCATTGATTTGCTGCCAATAGCTACCCGTCTCCTCGTCGCGCATGAGGAAGTTCTGATTGTTGATGCCGGCCAAATGGAAATGCAGGTCACGCCCTTGTACGCTGCGGGTCCAGACCAGACCCGTGTGGCAGAGCGTTCAATACGTGACGACGATCGGCAGTTGATGCAGCCGATCGTTGACGATGTGGTGGTATCCCATCTCGCGGATTGGATAGGCGCGGCTTTCCTCGCTCATCGTCACCGCGATGACCATGTCTTTGTTGTCGATGCCGGCTTGCTGCATGGTCAGGTAGTGCGGCTCGCCAATTCCATGGAACATGATCTGCTCATAAGGATTGATCCAGGATGCGCCTGCGGCGAGCAGAGCAATCGACGTCGCCGGAATGAGCAATAGGACCCTTGCCGCCAGGCTCGCGCGCCGCCATGCAAGCAGGGACAGCATCGCGATCAGAATGAAACTCACTGCTAGAAACAACCTGTCGTGCGATTGCACCCAGAGTGCGTGTTGCAAATCCGCAGGCTTTTGTTCTCGGAACGGACGAATGATATAGATCGGATATAACGCAACCGCCAGCGTTACGAATCCCGCGAGCACCAGGCACAAACCCTGCACTCCATCCCGCAGGCTGATTTTAAAACGGTTTTTGCCGACCCATCTCATGCGCACGCCCCCGCTCGCCTCACGGTGCTTAAGCGATAACTTCAAACCCCAAGCTCGCGAGCAGCCAGGATGGTTCCCTCGATCCTGGCACGGATCTTGTGGAAGGCAGTATCGCGCGCTGTCGAAGAATCATCGGCAAACGGTGAAAAGCCGCAATCGTCGGTGGTTCCCAATTGCTGAATGGGAAGGTGGTGGGCCGCCTCCAGAACGCGATCACGCACCTGGGCAGCTGTCTCGATTGCAGGATTAATCGGGTCGATGACGCCGATGAAGACCGTGTGCTGCGGACCGAGAAGCTGGCTGATGACTTGCAGGATTCTCTTTCTGTCTGGTTCACTCGCCATTTGCAAATAGAAGCGGCCCACGCTCATCTGGAACAGATCAGGCAGCAGGCCGGTGTAGTCCACATCGGCGCTGTGTGTGGAATCGTGATCGCCACCGGGACATACATGCACCCCGATCCGCTGCCGCTCGTGGGCGGTGAAGCGCGCAAGCACCTGGTTGTTCAGCGCCACGAAGCTGCGCAACAGATTGCCCGAGGGATCCAGTTTGAGCGACAACCTGCCTTCGGTGAAGTCGATCTGGACGGTCGAGGCACCGTGATCGAGTGCGCCGCGAATGTCAGCCACTGCTTCCTCGATGAGATCCGCCAGAAACTGGTCCCGCGAATAACCGGGGATGCCACTTGCCGGGTAAAGCAGGCTCATGGCGGATGCCGAGATAACAGCCTGCTTGATGGGCAGGCTCGTATACTGCCGGGCGACTTTCAGAAAGCTCGCAGCGTGCACGCCGTAGCGGAAAGGACCGGCAGTGAGGCTCGGCAACTGGCGCACATGCCCGTCGGCAAACGGGATCATTACACCATGGGGCGCCAGGTTGCTAAGCCCGGTGAGCGGGTAGGTCGCAAAGCTGGGCTTGGATTGTTCCCCATCTGTAATGACGGGCGACCCGGTCTCTTCAAACCGGTGGATGGTGTCGCGAATGGCGTCTACATAGGCCCGCTCGAGCGCATCGTGACCTGATTGCCCGGCCTGCGCAGCCGCCATCGCCTGCAGCAAGACGGGAGAACGCGGAATGCTGCCGATCGGCTCAGTCGGAATACTCATATCGAGGACTCTATTGATCGGAAGGACCGGTCGCATCCATCCAAAGGTGGATGCCGAAAGATGGATGCACCCGAAATCACTTCGTGGTCGTGTTCATTGCCAGATAACCTTGCGGCGCAATGCCGAACGCATCAGCCACCCGGTTGAAAAAGGCGAACATCGCCGTAATGTAAACCGCCTCAGCGATCTGGGGCTCACTCCAACCGTGATCGCGCAGAGACTGCACGTCGGCGGGGGTGGTGCGATAGGCTGCCTCAGTCACCTTGGTGACATATTCAAGCAGAACGCGGTGTGCATCGTCGAGCTTCGCCTCTGCGAGGTTGCCGGCGGCCAGCGCCTCGACGGTTTCTTCTTCGGCTCCCTGAACACGCAGGAAGTAGGCATGAGAATCCAGTCAATAAGGGCATCGATTAAGCCAGGAGACCCAGCTGGCGATCGCTTCCTTGGTCCTACGCGTAAGGTGCCCTTCAGAGAAGTGGACCGTGTTGCTGAAGCTCATCACCTGGCGCAGAAAGTCTGGGCGATGACTAAAACACTTGAGGATCCCCGGCATCTGTTCGCGGCCCGAGTGGGCGCGCCATTCCTCATACACCTTCGCCACTTCGCCCGTGGCGTCAGCATCCTCGATAAGATCGATCTTGGTTCTGGGGTTCGTCATCTGGGTTCAGTCGCCAAAGATTAGCACAATGGGAAACATGCTGTAACTGAAGAACGGCGCTTGTGCCTGGTGCGCAAGGTGATGAATTACCAACCCACCTAAGGTTGCAGTAACCCACCCATCGAGAGATGCAGGACAACAACGCGCCTGATCGCGTAGTGTCCATTCGAGCAGTCCGCTGAGTCTTTACGTACCCTGCATGGAAATCGATCATGCTGCGGGCGTGCTGCGTCAGCATCCTCGGATGCACGGAGTTCTCGACAATGCGGCACGTTGCCTGGCGCACCTTACCCACGGCGACTGCAAGCGGATGTCACGCGCTTTATCGCGCCGTCACCTTATCGCCAGTCCTTACGGAGCACCTACACAGACCATGAACATCATTCGCAGAGTACCGGCCTTCCTGCTGCTTGCCTGCCTCAGTTGCGCAGCGCAACAGATCACAGGAAACATTCGAGGGACAGTGGTAGACCCGAGCGGAGCTGTTGTTGTGGGCGCCCCTGTGGTCGCACAACAGGCGGAAACCGCCTTATCGCGGTCTGGCATCACTGACCGGAATGGTAACTACGTTCTTCTGGAACTGCCCGTGGGTCACTACCGGCTGCAGGTGGATGCGAAAGGCTTTCGGCGCTACGCACAGGATGGCATCACGCTCAATGTGAACGAGACGGCTTCGGTCTCAGTCCATCTAGCGATCGGATCGGAACAACAGCAAGTGCTGGTTCGCGCTGACGCCGACCTGATCGAACCGACTGTCACCAGCATGGGCAAGGTTGTGCAGCAGCGCGAGCTGGAAGACCTGCCGCTGAACGGACGCAACTTCGCGCAACTTGGCTTGTTACAGCCCGGAGTCGTTCCCTTGACCCCTGGGATAGCGGAGGCAGGCGGATCGCTGCGAAACGGGCAGGCCTATGCGGTGAATGGGCAGCGCCCCGAATCGAACAACTTTCTGATCGACGGGGCCAACAACGCCAACGGGGTCGACGGGGGATTCGTCCTGAAGCCACCGGTGGATGCGATCAGCGAGTTCCGCATCATCACACACAACGCAACTGCTGAGTTCGGCGATGCACTGGGGTCGACGACCAACATCATTACGCGCTCAGGAACAAACCGGGTCCACGGGACCTTGTGGGAGTTCCTGCGCAACGACGCCCTGGACGCAAATAACTACTTCGCGCAAACGAAAGAGCCGCTGAAGCAAAACCAGTTCGGTGCGTCGTCCGGCGGTCCGATCAAAAAAGATAAGACCTTTATCTTTGGCTTCTATGAAGGTTTTCGCAATCGTCAGGGCGAGACAACGCTGACCACGGTGCCTTCAGTGAAGCAGCGCACCGGCGATTTTTCCGAACTTTGCCCGGAAGGCTTTTCCAGCGGTTTTTGCAATAACCCGGGGCACCAGCTTTTCAATATTTTCGCCAATGCACCATACCCCAACAACCAGGTGCCGCAGGCACAATTTGCTGCGGTTTCTAAAAACCTGCTGGGCTTTTTTCCGCTGCCAAATGCAGGTACGAACCTGTTCTCGACCACGCAAACTCTTCACAACAGCTCTGACCAGTTCGGCATCAAGGTCGACGAATACCTCGATGCGCGCGACACTCTCAGTTTCCGTTACATGTTCAACCAGCTCTCGCAGTTGGACCCGCTCTCGCCCGCCGGCGCCAGTGTCCCGGGCTTTCCAGTAGCCGAAGACCAGCGCGCGCAGAACTTCGTCGTCGACGAAACGCACACCTTTTCCTCAAACCTGATCGGCGTGGCGAGGTTCTCGTTCCTGCGCAACAAGTTCCTCTTCGGCGAGCGCGAGGACCACCAGTCCCCCGCGAGCCTCGGCTTTCAATACGCACCGAGCCTGGACATCGCCTCCGGACCGCCGTTCGTCCAGGTAAGTGGCTATGCGACGGTGGGTGACCCCATCACCGGCCCGCGGAATACGTTTGAGAATGTCTACGATGCCTCCGCATCGCTCAGCTGGGTACGCGGCAAGCATGAGCTGAAGTTTGGCGGGGGATACCAGCGTCAACAGGTGAACGTATTGCAAGGGATTGCAACCAACGGCTTCTTTGTCTTTGCCCCGTTCCCGGTGACGGATGCGTTCGCCAGCTTCCTTGTTGGCCAGCCTGTCGTCTTTCTCCAAGGCATCGGTGATTTCTCGCGTGGTATCCGCGGCAACAACGGGTACGGATACGTGCAGGATACCTATAAGGTCACTTCGCATTTCACCGTGAACGCGGGACTGCGCTACGAGCTCCCGGAACCCTATACCGAAATCCATCAGCGGCAATCGCTGTTTGTGCCGGGCAAGCAATCCAGGATTCTTCCCAACGCCCCAGTGGGGCTGCTGTATCCGGGAGATCCTGGCGTGCCGGCAGGCCTGATCCCTACCGACAAAAAGGCATTCGCCCCCCGCTTCGGCGTGGCGTGGGCTCCCAACGATCATAGGAACCTGCTCATCACTGCGGCGTACGGCATTTTCTACGAGCCCTACTACACCGGCCAGGGCGGCCCCTTGCAGGCTCCGCTCAGCGCGCCTCCTTACCTGGGAACACCGCAGGTGAGCCTGCCGGATTTCGCAGATCCGTTTCAGGGTAAGCCCCCGGCTTCGGGAACCTTTTCCACGCCGCTGACAAACCTGACTCTGTCGCCATCGTTGAGACTGCCGTATACGCAGGATTGGGATTTGAATCTGCAGCAGTCGTTTGGGTCCGATTGGCTATTCGAGATTGGGTACGTGGGCACCAAGGGCACCCGCCTGCCGCGCTTTATTGAAGCCAATCCGGCGGTCTTCGTTTCGGGATCGGTGGATGGCCAGCCGATTTCAAACTCCAGCAATGCCGATCAACGGCGTCTCTATTCCGGCTGCACTCTTGCTGATTCACCGGCAAGTTGCCAGTTTGCGTCCACTGGCGAGATCGCGGGTATTGCGAACTCCGCTTACAACGCAATGGAAGTATCGCTGCGCAAGCGGTTGAGCCACGGGCTGTCTTTCCTGGCCTCGTATACATGGTCGAAGACCATCGATGATGTTTCATCGTTCAACATAACGGGTTCGGCGGCAAAGCCAGTCGCCGGCGAAAACGATCTTGCCCAGAACCCATTCAATCTGGGAGCGGAGCGTGGGCCCTCGCTCTTCGACGCGCGCAACCGATTAGTGGGCAGCTATGAATGGGCACTTCCGTTTTGGCGCCAGGGCCAGAGCTGGTACCAGTGGGCGCTTGGCGGATGGCAATTGGATGGTATTGGCACCCTGATGAGCGGCACACCCTTCACCGTCTTCGACTCAAACGACGTTGCTGCGCAGGGCAGTGCACCGGAGATTACCGGATTCTCCGCACAGCGGCCCAATCTCACCGGCAACCCCAACATAGGACCACGCTCGGTGAGTGCGTGGCTCAACGCCAGTGCTTACCAGCGGCTCGATCCAGTGGCCAACGCGGGGCAATTTGGCACGGAGGGCCGCAATGTGAATACCGGTCCGGGTTACGCCGACTGGGACTTCGCTGCGTTGAAGAATTTCAAGGTGACCGAATCCACGCAGCTTCAGTTCCGTGCAGAGCTGTTTGATTTTCTGAACCGCACCAATTTCCGGCTGCCCGACAGCGACATCAGTTCTCCGACGTTCAACCACATCCTTGCGTCGGAGTCCCCCCGCCAGGTGCAGTTTGCGTTGAAGTTCCTGTTCTAGCCCAGGGATAACCGGATTTCTCACCACAACCCTCCGCTTCCGACCACAATGCCCCGACCCCTGGACGGGGCCTTGTGGTTGCCTCCGGACAGTCGTGGCGAGAAATGCTTGCTAGCTGTTTACCAGCAACAGCAAGGCGCCCCCGCATCTTGCTCAGGAAGTCGATGTCTACATCAGCTGCGATGTTGAAATGAGTGGTGAAGACGTTGAGCACGACGTGCGCGCGCAGAGCGTATAGCTGGTAAAGCCGTTCGCCATCCACGAAAGGACTGCAGCGGCGGCGGCGATACTGACCGTCATCGATGACGCCTTCTCCATGCAAATCCTCTATGGAAATCCGCAGGTGTCCCGATTCTCTCGCCGGCTGAGGCCGTACTCAAGGGTTTCCGAATTACAAGCGCTCTCGATTTTGGGAGGGATCCGAGGGCTTTGCGGATCTCCTTATTCCAGACATCTGGCCAGGAAAGCCAGGGGGTTCACAAGCCCTGCGGTGGTTCCGTTTCCTGGCTGAAATCATCCCAGTTAAGCCGGTAGTTTCTCAGTGGCTGATTATGTGCCCGGGCGAACTGATTACGCATCGCGGCGACCGCGTTCGCCCACTTTCCAAAGGGAAGAATCTCCTCCCGATAGACGAGGTAAGTCATGCCGATTGTTCTCCCTGGCAAATGATCTTTTACGTCATCCAGTTCGTTGAGGAAACGGCGACCGTTTGCCTCTTCTACGCGAGGGAACCGTCGTTGATACCAGGTAGCTGTCGTGTTCTGCACCACTTCATTGCGTGCTCGCCAAATAGACGTAGCCTGATCGAGTACGTCGTCCACTTGCCGAAGGGCCCTGGTGGCATCTTTGTCTCTCATCCGCGAAGCAGTCAGCAACTCCGCATCCATCTTCGCTATGCCCTCGATCATGGTTAAATTTTGCCGGCAAAGGTCGGCGATCGTCAGATACACCTCCAGGTTGTAACGGTTGAACGTGGCTTTACGGAGATTGTCATGCAGCAGTGCGACCAGGCGGTCGTTTTCCCCCTTGGCATGCAAAGTGGACGCGACCCGTTTCGCGTTCGTGGTAGCCCAGGTGGAGCGATATTGCAGAGTGCCATCAGGGAGCGGCGGCAGCGGCAAAGTCTGGTCGAGCGCCGGCTTGCCCCTGGCATAGATTTCATAAGATGAACCCCAGATCCGCTTGCGCGCAGTCGATGGGACTACGTCCCAGGTATCTGTCCAGAACTGCGCCTGCTCGCTCATCAGCTGGTAGACCTGATCCATGCCGGCGACAGCATCTCCGTAAAACAGGGAGTAGAAGGCGCTCTTTAGCTCCGGAATGTGTGGTGACCCAGGATGCCATCCGGCAGCGGAAGAGGCTACATAGCCCAGCCAAAAGGTTTCAGGGTTCACTCCTTCATCCGCCCAGCCCGCATCGACCTCACCCATTAGCGAAGAGTTCGTGCGTGACGAATCCGAAGAAATGCTGGTGAGGATGTCGTCGAGCCTTGGCTTCTGAATGCCGCCATCCGTTGCGCCCGGCACACGGCGTGATCCCGGTGGCAACAGGAAGTAATCAGGAAAGAGATTTTCTTCGCCTTCGACCGAAGTAAAAATCATTTGCCGGATGCCACGCTGGCGAAATGCCTTGTCAAACTCTGCGCCGTAAACTTCTCCGTTCACCAGGTAATCGGGCAGCGCTGAGAGATCAGAAGGCTTCAGCGGATACTCTCCCCAAAACACCACTGTTCGCCCACGGCTGTGGAGATAGCCGCCGGTCTTTTGGACGAATTGCGCAAAGATCTGCCCGGGCGAGCCCAGGCGTTTTGCCAGCGTTTGCTCATCGCATTGCGCGTTGTGCGCGAGGCCGAGATAGTACGACTCATCCGTAGATAAGTAGAAGTGGCGTACGCCTCGATTTGCATCGAGCAGATCCTGGTACATCCCTTCCAGCAGCTTGTAAGACTCAGGGTTCACCGCACAGATTTCGTAATTGCTGTCAGGGAATTCGCGCAGCTTCGCGTATTCAGGATGTTTGAGTATGAATGAAATATGCGCCGGGCCGTCGAGGTAGGGGATGAGCTCAACGTGATAGCGCAATCCGTAGTCGGTTAGATCCTGCAGCTCAGCGGGTGTAAGGGCGTAGGGTTCGACCACAGCAGGTGCGCTCTTATACTGGAAGTGACCGTCCAGCTTGAGCGCGACGCCATTAATCTTGTAGAACGCTGCCTGGCGGAGAACCCGCTTGAGTTCATCGACTTTCTCCAGGTGGTGATTGTCATCCCAGTAGATGTGGCGAAGGTGCAGATCTGGCCAGTCTTCTATGGCGCCCTCCGGCAGCCACAAGGTTCCATTTTCCGCGCGCAACAGCTGGAGGAAAGTTTCGACACCGTAGAAAAGCCCGGTCTCTGCGTTGGCGGTGATAGCGACCGCTCCGCTGCGCAGGTCAATTTTGTAAGCTTGCTGCTGCAGCGAGCCTTTGTCGGGATCGAGCGCTTGTCCAATCGCCACAGTCGCAGGCTCAATGCGAAGCGAGAGCGTGCCGGATGGCTGGCCTGCCGCGCCCAGGCGCAGATGGAAACGGGCGGCTAGATCTTCATGCAGAATTTCGACTGCTGGTGCATCAGCCGGAACACTGCTGTCGCGTTGCAATTGCCAGGCACGGTCGAAGGGAAAGTCAGTCGCACCCAGGGTGACTTTCTGCGGCTCTGGAAGGACGGTGTAGCCGCGAGCAAACAGCGGGCTCAGCGTCTGCGGCTGTGCGGCAGAACAGATCAGGCTCGTCAGCAGCCCAATAAAGATAGCCCTCATAGCTTGTTCTCCCCCCAGGTGTTGCGATCTCTGCCAGGCAGCGTTTGATGGACAGCGGATACGACCGGTATTTGCGACCCGTACTGGCGCCTGAAAGCAAAATAAATGAAAGCATGCGGAACAGTACGTAATAAAAAGATTGCAATGGCGAGCTTCGGTTTGTATATTCGGCCCATCGGAGAACAAGATAATGCGAACACGTGCGGCGCTCGTGGTGTTGCTGTTTATGAGTTTTGTGGGGCCGCTCGTGCAGGCACAATTATCCAACGCAACGGTGCAGGGCACGATCACCAGCAGCGATGGGGCGGCTTTGCCCCAGGCAGCGGTAGAACTGACAAACCTTGCCACCGGCGAGCACCGCACCACCCACTCCAACTCGAGCGGGACTTTTGAGTTCGCCGGGCTCGCCCCGGGTAATTACAAAGTGGGCGCCAATGCGCCGGGGTTTGCGCCCTGGGAGGGAAGTCTGATCCTCCGGGTGGGCCAGAACGCAGAAGTGAATCCGTCGTTGAAGGTTGGCTCGGTAAACACCAGTGTGACGGTTGCAGATGTGACGCCGGTGATCAACGTAGCCAACGCCACTCTTTCTGACGTGAAAGAAGCTACGCAGATTGAGACGCTCCCGCTGGTGGACCGGAACTTTCTCAACATCCTCAACTTTTCTCCAGGAGTGGTCGCCGGCAGTTTTGGTGGCCAGGGTGGCGGCTACACACGTGTGAACGGCGTGACTGGCGGCTCAACCTCCTTCTTCGTGGACGGGCAATCCGTCAACGACCGCAATACCAATGAACTGCAAGTGACACCGCAGGCAGTGCCCACCATTCAGGAATTGAAGGTAACCACCTCGAACGGCAGTGCGGAATATGGAACGCCTGGCGTTGTGGACGTGGTGAGCAAGGGCGGCAGCAACCAATTCCACGGCCAGGTTTATGAGCTGTACAAGACGGGTGGCTTCCAGGCAAAACCCTTCAACAACAACGGCAACGCGCCGCACCTTGCGCATAATGAATTCGGCGGCCAGTTGGGCGGCCCGGTGTTTATTCCCAAGCTTTACAACGGTCGCAATAAGACATTTTTCTTCTTTGACGTGGAGCGAACCATCGAGCACAGCTTTGTTCCCGAAGCACTCACGGTTCCCCTGGCGAGTTGGCGTGCGGGAGATTTCTCTGATTTTGTTGATCAAAACAACGTAGCCGTTAAGATCTACGATCCTGCGACGACCCGGATTGACCCTACGACCGGGGCTTATGTGCGCGATCAATTTCCTGGAAACGTCATTCCCTCCGGCCGTATTTCACCCATAGCGCAAAAAGTTTTTGCCCAGTGGCCTTTGCCGAACATCGCTGGCGCAAACTACCTGACTGGGACCAATTACCAAAACCCCGCAGCCTTCCAGATCGACAACATCACGCGGTACACCTCCAAGGTCGACCAGGTTCTGGGCCAGGGCTTGCTGTCGGGACGCTACACCTATGTGAACCAGCCGACTACCGGCCCCAAGCCAAACTTCCTGCTTTTGAACCCAAGAGAAACCCACAACAGCGGCTCCAACGCTACCCTTGCCTACACTCGGCCGTTTGGTGCAAACCTGGTCAACGAACTGCGTACCGGCGTCCAGGTATTTCAGAGCTATACCGGTCCAGTCCCCATTACACCTTCGGTGACGCAGAGCCTGGGCTTGCCTTCCTACCAGGACGACATCGCGTGGCCCGGCATTTACCCGGGACAGTACAACGGCGATCCGATTAATACGGCTGAGCCGTACTTCGATGGCATTGACCGCGACAACCCGAAGAACGCTCCGAACCAGGGGATCAGTATTGGTGACAATCTTTCGTGGAACCGGGGTAAGCATGAGTTGAAGTTCGGTTTCGCGGTAGCCAACACCCGCGTCAATACGTACGAAACGGGCCAGCCGGGCGGTAACTACGGTTTTACTGGCGCCTTTACCGCTCTACAGGATCCCGCCTTTGCGGCATCGAGCCCACAGACCCCGATTCAAGACACAGGAAGTTCCTTTGCCGACATATTCCTCGGCCTGGTGGACGAAAGCTTTCTTAACACCGTGCCGCATTATCACACCCGGCAAACCGACTACGATGCGTTCGTGCAGGATAACTGGAAGCTGACGCCGCGGCTGACGGTGAACCTGGGCCTGCGTTATGAATATTGGACACCTTTCAATGACGCATCCGGTGTGGCAGCGACACTGAACTTCAAGACCCCCATTACGCCGACCGTGGTTTATCCCGGCAAAGGCAACCCGAACATTCCCTCCGGCGTTTACCAGGGCTACCTTGCAGCCGGTCTGCCGCTTGAATCGTCTGCCCAGGCCGGCTTGCCCAGCAGCTTGTGGAGTATGGATAAGTACGACTTCGCGCCGCGGGTCGGCTTCGCCTACCAGCCAGACCCGAAGAGTGTGATCCGTGGTGGTTACGGTATTTATTACTGGACCATGCCGCTGGTGCAGTATCAGCAAAACACTCGGCACAATGTGCCGTTTGCCTACCAGGATGACAATTTCCTGGACAGCAACAATCCAGCAGCCGCCGATCTGGGATATAACCAGGCGAGCGGCAGCCGTGACTGGGGTATCCGGTTCAACAACGATAGCGGTACCAGCATCAAGAATCCTGGCGGTACCGGCTTTCCGGTTGCTCCGTGGAATACCAACTTCAAATCACAACGGGTTCAGCAATACAGCCTCACACTCGAACGCGCTCTCCCCTATAGCTGGTCGGCCAGCTTGAGCTATGTGGGGAATCATGGCGATCATTTGATCGATGATGATCCGATCAATGCACTGACACCGCGAGCCCTGTCGCAACCGGGCGCAACTGTATCGCAGCGGCGCGCCTATCCACTGTTTTCCACTTCAAGCATCAACACGATGGATTTGTTCACCTACATCGGGTATTCCAACCACAATCAGATGACCGCGCAGGTCAATCACATGTTCCAGAAGTCGTTTGTGTTCCAGAGCTACTTTACCTGGTCGCAAACGCTGACCACCTCAGAGGGCCAGAACAATTCTTATGGAGCGCTGGAGATCCAACCCGCGGCACTGACCAACAATGCGCCGCAAGCGCAGAGGTTGCGTGCCATTTATGCGCGCGACTCGGAGTTGCCTGCGCTCACGTTCGGCATAAACGGGCATGCCGAACTTCCGGTAGGCCAGGGAAAGCGGTTCCTGGGCAATACCAATGGGCTTGTCAGCCGTGTCATTAGCGGGTGGAACACGTCTGCCTTTTACTCCTGGCGCAACGGACTACCGTTTAATCCTTTTTACAGTGCCAACCCCAACGGCGGCGCCTCGTTGATTCTCGCGCCCGGCAAGACCGGAGCCCTGCCCTCGAACCAGCAAAAGCCGGCTCACTGGTTTGACGCCAGCATCTACGACCCAACCACGGGTGCTGGTTACGCTGGCCAAACCTTCATTCGCCGCACGGGTACGGATCCCGATTTTTTGAGCAACATACCCAGGAGCTACCTGACGGGTCCGCACTTTTACGATATGGATGGTTCGCTCTACAAGCTGACGCCGCTGACCGAGCACGTGACACTCGATCTGGAGTTGCAGGTATTCAATGTCTTCAACCATCAGAACCTCGACCTGCCCAACAACCAGGGCGTAATTACCAAGTCCATCGGCACTCCCCGTCAATTGCAGTTCCAGGGAAAAATCACTTTTTGATCCTTGTGACTGCGGCTACGTTCGGGCGCCGGCTATCGGCGCCCGTGTTTTTGGAGTGAATGGAGGGCAGCCTTTGCGTGAAACCACAACGCCTGAGCCCGAAGCAGGCGCTGCGTTAAAGAGAGTCCTGACCCGCCGCGGACTGATTCTCTACGGCTTGGTGATCCTGACGCCAACCGCTGCGTATCCCGTCTTCGGCATTGTGCAGAATGCCTCCAAAGGCCACGCTACCCTCTGCTACCTCATAGCCATGGTCGCGATGATGTTTACCGCGGCGAGCTACGGCAAGATGGCGAGCGCCTTTCCCTCGGCGGGTTCGACCTATGCTTACGTTCAACATGGGCTCAACCAGCATGTTGGCTTTCTTGCCGGGTGGTCGATGATTCTCGACTACCTGCTGATCCCGCTGTTGAGTGTGGTGTATGCCTCGTTGACTGCTGCTCACATGATTCCCTCAGTGCCTTACCCGGTTTGGGCAATCGTCTTCAGCGTCGCGATCACGTGGATCAACGTGCGTGGGATTCAGTTCACCGCCACCGCAGGCAACGTGATGATGGTGCTGATGACGATTTGCGCGGTGTTGTTCGTGATCCTCGCCACGCGTTACGTACTCATACGGCAGGGGTGGACCGGCCTGATGATTCACTCGCCGCTGCAGGATGCGACGATACACCTTAAGCCCCTGATGTTGGGAGCGGCGATTGCCAGCCTTTCTTACATCGGTTTCGACGCGATCTCCACGCTGGCAGAAGAGACACTGCATCCAGAGCGCGATATCGCGATTGCAACCGTTGCGGTATGTGTGATCGAGACCGTCTTTTGTGTGGTGACCGTGTTTCTGGCGGCGCGGGTGTGGCCGGATTACGGTGCGTTTGCTGATCCTTCAACCGCCATTCTCGATGTGGCTCGCAGGGCTGGCGGCCTGGGGATGCTGGGATTTATCAGTGTCATTTTGCTGGTCGCGGGTCTGGCCAGCGCTTTGAACGGGCAGGCTGGTGCATCGCGGCTGTTACTTGGCATGGGGCGGGATGGTGTGATTTCCCGCAGCTTCTTTGCTCACGTCAATCCCCGGTTTGCGACACCGGATCGAGGTATTTACCTGATGGGTGCTGTATCCCTGCTGGGTTCCCTGGTTCTGCACTTCGATCTGATTGTTGAGCTCTTGAATTTTGGGGCATTCATCGGCTTCATCCTGGTGAATCTGAGCGTCATTCGGCATTTTTACCTGCGGCTGAGGCAGCGGACCGGTATTGCCTGTTTTACCAACCTGATCTCTCCGCTTGCAGGTGCGTGCTTCTGTTCGTACATATGGCTGAACCTGAGCGGCAAAGCGCAGATTGCTGGATTCGCCTGGCTGGGAGCAGGGATGATCTACCTTGCGTTCATCACGCGAGGTTTTCGTTTGCCGCCCGTGCGCTTAACGGGTCTTCTGGTGGATGACAAGAACG
>CAZZVD010000008.1:29972-42877 GCA_964657465.1 uncultured Acetobacteraceae bacterium
TCATGACCAGCAGCTTCAGCAATATGGTGTTGGCCGCGCGATTCCTGGGGATGCTGGCCAGGCCGGCGGCCTATCGCGACGCCATGTACTCCCTGAGCCGAATGGCCGAGCACCTGCTGCTGAACCACTTCAATGCGCTCGCCGCGCTGGCGGAACTTGCCTTTTGCCGGGTGCTTTATCTCGGCACCGGTGTATGCCTGGGCGCGGCGCACGAAGCCGCTTTGAAGATGGTGGAAATGACTGGGGGACGAGTGTGGGCTGATAGCGAGACGTACCTCGGCCTGCGGCACGGTCCAATGTCCGCCATACACCCGGATAGTCTGGTGGTGTGCTGCCTTTCTTCTGACCCGGTGGTCCGGGCTTATGAGTGTGATCTCGTCCGCGAACTGAATGGTAAGCAACTGGGTATGGCGAAGTTGATCTTTGGCGAAGATGTACCGGCAGACCTTGCGCGTGAAGGCGACCTGGTGATTGAATGCCCTGGACTTTCCGCGGTCGGTGACGACCAGGTAGCCGTTCTCTATGTGCTGCTGGGCCAGGTGCTGGCGTTTTTTCGTTGCCTGGCCGATGGCCTCCACCCGGACGCCCCTTCTCGCGACGGCGTGATCCATCGCGTTGTGCAGGAATTCATGATCCATCGTGCCACGCATTGACATGACAGAAAAGAAGCGCAGCTCACTGATCGAAACACCAGGCGATTGGCAGTCTCTGGACCTGTCGGAGTTCGAACCCCGGAGCATGCTCCGCGTGAAGCGTACGCAGGTAGAGCGTGCGCGTTTTCCGGCGGTGGATGTACACGCGCACATCTGCTTTGCGGCGAAGGTGGAGAATGGGGTGCACCTGTCTGCCCAGCGCCAGTACCTGGGCACGCCGGAAGAAATGCTGCCGGTGATGGATCGGAAGAACGTGCGCATGCTCAACAACCTGACTGGAGGATTTGGTGAGGGCCTGGATGAGGTGATCACGCGCTACGACAAGGCGCATCCCGGCCGGTTCTGTGCTTTTGCGGAACCGATGTACGGTGAGTTTTTGAATCCGCAGTACGCGCGGTTGCAAGGCGAGGCCATTGCGAGCGCCAAGCAAGCAGGCGCGAAGGGTTTGAAGCTGCTCAAGACGCTCGGTCTGTTTTTACGCGAGAACATTGTCACCGGCGACCTGGTAAAAATCGATGACCCCCGCTTCGACCCGATGTGGGAGGCATGTGGAAGCCTGCAGATGCCCGTGGCCATTCACGTATCAGACCCGGTTGCGTTCTTTGCGCCCACGGACCGGTTCAATGAGCGTTACGAGGAGCTGAATAACCATCCTGACTGGTCGTTTTATGGTAAGGACTACCCGTCGAACGAGGAGTTGCTGGACGCCAGGGATCGCGTATTCGCACGTCATCCCAATACCCAATTCATCGCCCTGCACTGCGGTAACTACGCGGAGAACCTCCAGCATGTTTCGGCGAGCCTTGATCGTTTTCCTAACATGACCGTCGATATCGCTGCCCGCATTGGTGAACTTGGACGGCAGCCCCGGGCGGCGCGCGCGTTTTTCGATAAGTACCAGGACCGCATTCTATTTGGAACCGACGCTGTGCCGCATGGATATGAATATCCGCAGCAGCTCTTCTGTGATGAGCTGTACGAGATCTACTACCGCTTTCTTGAGACGGATGATGAGTACTTCGATTACGCTCCGGCCAAAACGCCTCCTCAGGGCCGGTGGCAGATCTCCGGACTCGACCTTCCAGAGTCGATCCTCAAGAAAGTGTATGCCGACAATGCGGCACGCTTGTTGCAGCTTACGCTGTAGTTCGTGAGAGCAGGGCCGTGGCTAACCGTGTCTGCATTCAGCTCACGGTGAATGTCGCTTCCAGGCTTTGGCCGGTCAGAAGGTCATGGCCTCGTACCTTCCATAGACCGATCGGATCATTGACCGCCATCGCGACGCTCAGGGTATAGGGAAACGCACTGAGGGGCAGGTTCTGGGTGTAGGGCTGGTACACACTGCCGGCGGGTGTCTCGAACTCAAGATGCAGCACGCGGCAGGTGCCGTTGGGATGCACGCCATCACTCACCACGGTGACCGGCACCAGCGAGCCTGCCCGGGCGTTCGATGGTCCATTCAGCGTCAGCCTGGGCAGCGGTTTGGCCGCGCGGGTAAACAGCAGCGCCTCCCACGGATTCAGCGTTGCTTTGCAGGTGCGAATGGTGGCAAGGTCTTTCCTTCCGCGCACGTCGTAGGTGGCCGCCTCCGTTGGCCACTCGATGGTGATTTCGGCTTCGGTCTCGAAAACGGCGTTGTCGACGTTGGTCGTCCAGTCGCGCCAGTTGGATTTCTTCGTGGCATAGCTGCCCCAGCCGCCATCGTCCAGTTGGGCATTCCGGAAAATGGCCACTAACTCGCATGCGCCGTTTTGAAACGTAACTACTTCTGTACCGGGCAGACGCTTTCCATCGGCACCCGACACGCGAACGGGCGCGGCGACCTTCGCCAGGCCGAGAATGCCTTCGAGCAATGCGGGCAGCGCCTGTGAAGCATGGGGGTTCAGACGTTCGAAGGCGTAGTCCGACATGTCCATGTTCAGATAGATCGCCTGGCCGTTGCCCACGCGGTTGCTCACGATCACAGGAATCTCACCACCGCGCCCGAGCGCTTTCCCGGTGGTGGTGATGAGCCCTGTGTTGGCAGGCATGAGACGGCCGAAGTCCTTACCCACAAGCTGCCAGGCGCCCTCATTCGTTTCCCCTTTGATGGAGTTGCTGACTGACCTGGCGGTACCTTCAGTGATACCGAACAAGTCATCTAGCTGTCCCTTGCCCATGTGGCGGCAATGTTCGTTCAGCAACCCGGTGCGGGCATCGGCAACGACGATGCCGCCGTTGTGGGCGAAGGCGCGGATCTCTTCCGCCTCCGCAGTGCTGAGGGCGATCGATTCAGGCAAGATGAACACCTGGAAATTTCCTGAGATCAATGCACCCGCCGCCACCTGGTTTGCGGAGACAAAGTCGTACTGCACCTGCAGATCTTCCACCAGCTTGGTCCAGCTGTTGCGGACGGCAATGAAGCGGCTGGTGACGTAGGCCTCGACGGTGTCAACCATCCAATGCCGTGCGTTTTTGACGTTCTCGAGCAGCCAATGCGCTTGTATGGATGGATGCGAGTAGTGAATCGCAATCCGTGCTGGCTGGCGGGTGGCCTGCATGACCTGCATGCCCAGGCCGGCGCGCAATTCTAGAAATACATCGCGAAAGGTTTCGGCCGGCAAAGTGAGTTGCCCGGTTTTCAGATCGACGAAGGTTCCGGTCGCCTCCTGGTTATCCCAGATGATCGTGCCCTGGTGGCTGTGGAACAATTCCCACCAGACGGGGCGTACTGCCTGGTGTTGCCGGAGGCGATCCTCAGCGGTTACTGGTGTGCCTGGCTGATGATCGTAGCCTACTGTGGAAAGCATGATGGTTGCGGGCTTCAACGATCGCACAATCTCGACATTGTTTCCGATGTTATACGGCTCAATGACATCGACGGCCCGAAGCACTTGTTCGTAGTTGTACCAGCCGAAAGCAAAGGGAGCTTGTCCCCCCTCCGTGGCGCACCGCGCGTCGGGATCTTCGGCCTTGCACACCTTGGCGGCACGCAGGACTGCATCGGCGAAGGTGGCATCCATAAAATTACGGAAGTCGGACCACGGTGCGAGGTTCCATCCTTTGGTGGATTCGACCTCTGCCAGTTCCTTGTCATACCGCGCAAAGAAAGCTTTTACCTCAGCCCAGGTTTTAAAGCTGGTTGGCTTTGCGGGTGCGTTCCAACCGGCACGGTTGCCACAGCGCGCATTCAATTGGTCGAGCGGTCCAAGTGCCTTTTCCAGGCTGGCCTCGGTGAGCGTTTGAATCGAGAGTGATTCGCGCACCAGTCCCAGTACCGGCTCCCATAGGTCACGCAGGGGCATGCCGCCGCCGCGCGGCTCAGGAAAAATGGTGGCAAACGCCTTATTGAATTGAGCGACGCTGCCGTAGCGCGCCTGCAGGTTCGCCAGCGCAATCGATTCGAACGCCAGGTCGGTGGTGGTGCGCGTGATCATCAGGTGTGCGTGTTCCCAGGCTGCGCCGGAGCGAATGCCTTCGTCGTCCCAGCGAATCACTTCGGAAAGTTCCCACTCCGCTTGCACGGCCTGGATGGGCCCGTAGGACTTGCGCAGGTACTCAGCAAACGCGAGCGCGCAGAATTCCGAATGGCAAAAGTCGTTGGCGCTGATCTGGTCGCCCTGCCCTAGTTCGTCCGAGATGGTGTAGTACAGGGGGCTGAATGCGCGATGCTGCTGCACATACTTCTGCACGCGTTCGCGCACATACTCTGTCGTTTTGGGGTCGTTCAAGCAGGGCTGCCGTATCCATAGATCAAGATTGGCGCGGTCAGCCCGCACGCTTGAGATCACGTCACGCCACTGTGGCAGATCCTTGTGGTAATTTGCGTAGACCTCCCACACCATCTGTTCGACATAGAAGTCAAAGCTGTTATTCAGGACCTGAGTGAAATCACCCTCGCGATAGGCGATGGTGGCATTCACGCCGGCGGATCGTAGCTGGTCGTAGAAGCCATCGGGGTAGTGGGCCCAGGTAATGACTTGATAGTCGTTCCAGGGGTTGGGAGCCGGCGCGCGCATAAAGGTTTGCCCAACGGCTTGCGGCACATTGCCGACTGTCACGCGAATGACGTTCATGTAAGTGAGCCCATGCCGCAGGTCGAAGGCAAACGTGACGAGGGTTGGCGTCGCAGGGTCGATGGCGAGTGCGAGTTCGCCGGCGACGCGGCCAAGATAATCGATCCACTGGACTTTAATAGGCGCCTGGATGGACGCCTGCGGCGCGCGCAGAAAGCGAAGTGTGCCGTGCACAATCTCATCGTGCCGATACAGCTCGCGATCGAGCTTGATCTGGCCCAGGATAAGCGCGGCTTCGCCACTTGCTTCGGGTTGGGCAGCCGCTTTTTGATGGGCGAGCGCAGGGCTGAGCAGGGTGGCTGCAGCGGCGTTGCGAAGAAAACTTCGGCGACTGGGACCACGCGGCTGTTTCAAGGCACTCTCCTGGCTGTTGGAAACGGGAGTCTAGTTCGTTTGGCTGGCTGCAATGGCGTCGATCACGTCTCCGCGTAACTCGTAGCGCGGCGGCAGGGAGTCAGGCAGGGCCTGCAGCGATTCTGCCATCAGCTTGCGCGCTTCGGCCTTGCGTCCCGCGTTCTTGGCAATCAAGCCCAGCAGATAGCGCGCCTGGGCGCGATGGAGTGCGTTGGTGGAATCCATCTCGGTTTTGGCGAAGCCGTCAAAATGCGGCACCAGGTCCTGCGCTTTGCTGGTATGGCCGAGCTTTTCGAGCGACAGCACTGCGTAAAAGTTTTCGGTGTTCCAGCTATCGCGGTCGCCGGAAAGCAGGTCAATGCCACGCGTGCTTTGCTGATAAGCTTCATCGGCCTGCTGCTTGCGTCCAAGCGCTTCGAGCGTTCGCCCAATGTAGTAGTAGGCGCGGGGCGTCGATTCGAACTGGAAGTCATCGACACCGAGCGAGACCGGCGGTGTAAGCGCAGATTGAAAGAGAGCCAGGGCCTGGGTGTAGTCGCCTTTGTTGTAAGCGACCGCGCCCATGCCGTAGCGCAGGTTACGATACTCATCGCGCAGCACCGTTGAGCGGTGCCTGGGGGCGAACTGGTACGTGCTCACGATGTGATCGGCTTCCTGATACTGGCCTTTGATAAGGAAGGCATTCAGCAGGGCCATTTCCAGGTCATCATCGTGTGGCGAGCGCTTGAGCGCTTTTTCCAGCAGCGAGATTTGCGCGTCGAATTTGCCCTCGCGCGCGTAGAGCGAGCTTAGATCATTCAGTGTGCGTGGTTCCTCGGGGCGAAGTGCAACCGCCTGCTCCAGCTGTTCGGCGGCTGCATTGGGCTTGCCCTGCTCCGCCAGTGCCAGGCCGAGGGCGCGCCTGGTGCTGAAATCTGCCGGTACATCGGCGATTGCCGTCTGCCACTGGGTGATCGCTTCCTGGGGCCGCCCTAGAAAGTAGAACAGGCAACCGAGACTGTAGCGTGCCACTGTATCGTGAGGATTGGCTTCCACGGCCGCGGCCAGCGGAGCTTCACTTTCCCGGCGGTAGGGGAAGCGGTCTACGATCTTGTTTGCGGCGCGCGCTCGTTCGAGGGACCCGGCCACGGCAGCAACATCACCGGCCTGCTTCTGGTAGTAGGCGAGGGTGTAGTAGAAGAGTGGTGAGGTACCCCAGGGATCATCGTTCCGGCCTTCGACCATCTTGAGCAGGTCGCCGGCCTCTCGCCAGCGATGCATGGTGGCGTAGAAGGTAGCAACGTCGATGGCCTCCTGGGTCTGGTTGCCCATCAGCCGCAATAGTTCCTGCTTTGCGGTTGCGTCCCCGCTTAGAAAGAAGCGTTCGGCATACACGAGCCGGTTGGTGGGATCGATATGCGCCAGCTCATCGAGCTGGGCCAGGGCCTCCGCTTTCCTGCCTTGCCGGCGCAAGGTCGCGGCGAGCAGCGCACGGGCATTCAGATCGTAGCCAAACGCCATGGTTGCGCGAGTGAGGTGCTCAGCGGCTGCAGGCAGATTCTCTGCGCGAAAGGCGAGCTCCCCTAACAAGTACTCGCGGTTGTTAGAGTATGCGCTTTGCGGAGACACAACGTAGAGATTGCGCTCGGCCTTCTCATCTTCTCCCAGAGCCAACTCACTGGCGGCCAGGTAGTACCAGGCTTCGTCCGCGTAAGGATCACGGCTGGTTGCTTTGAGCAGCTCGGCTTCCGCGTCTTTGTATTGTCCGCCCGTGTAGTCGTAAATACCGAGCAAGAGGTGTGCACGGGAGTATCCCGGATCCTTTTGCAACGCCAGCGCTACCAGGTTCTGCATGGCAGCAGTGTCGGTTTCTTTTAGCTTGAACTCGGCCGCCTGTACCAATTCTTCGGCGCTCATCTGATCCGGGGGCTTTTGCGGAGTTTCGAGCGACCTGGCGAACACCGAGTATTGCTTGCGCCCGGGGTTGTCATCGGGCCGGTGGTAATCGAGGACTGCCTCACCCTGCGCGTCGAGCACCTGGATTCGGAGGTTCCTGAGTCCATCAGCGCCTGCGGGGATCGCGGCAATTGTTTTGCTGATCGGGGTGGCCGGTGCGAGATCAACCTGGGTGTGCAGTAATTCGCCGTTGTTCGCCGTGACGATGAGGGTGGCAGCCGGTAACACCCGTGTTGCCGAGAGTGCGATGGTGAGGCCGGGGTCCGCGGCCTTAGCCCCGACGGTGAGGTTCAGGGCGACGTCGCGGGTCATGGTGGTGACTCCGCCGATACCGGCGACCGGCACCCACCACTCGTTCCACATTTCTACTTTATGAGGGGCGATCCACTCGTAGTGCCCGTCCCACACGTGGCGGCCGCTTTGTACTTCTACATACGGACCGGCATGATCGGTATATTGTTGTTGCACTTTCTCTGCGCCGGGACCATAGCCGAAGGTCCACATTTTCATGCCCTGCACCACTCGCCGGTCGGCGTAGCGGAACACTCCGTAGTCGTGGTCAAACTGGTAAGCGCCTGCGAAGTTGTCATAGGCGTCAATGCCGAACACGCCGAGCATGTGTTGGTTGTTGCGATCCCAGCTATAGTCGATGCCGTTGTAGAGCGGCCAGTCGGACACTTCCCCAGTGGTATGGCCGACGGTGCGCGTCATGGGATAGATGTAGCGGGTTTTTTCGGTGGAAGGGAAGCTGGCATTCGTCCAGAACATTTGAGGCGACTGGCCGTTGTTGCGGTTGTAGCAAAAGACGCTGATCTGCATGGCGGCAATGCCGGGGTACAGGGTGGCGCTCAGGCTTACATCCATGTGATAGACCGGGTCAGCCTCGCTCAGCATGAGAGAGACGCTCCCATCCGGGTGGCGAACAATGGTGTGCGACCAGTACGGTTCGCCGTGCAGTGTCAACGTATGGGCGTCGTAGGGACCGGTCAGTTCGATACCCGATTGCGCCCAGTTGAGCCGGGGATTGAACATGGTCGGCTTGATCACGTCGTTGCGGTAGAACACTTCCTTTTTGCGGACCTTGTCGTAGAGAGAGAAGAACCGTCCGCCGAATTCGGGGATATAGGTCAGCTTGAGGTACTCATTCTCCACCAGGACCGTGCGGTAGCTCTGGGGACGAGGATCCCCCTCACGAAAGTTGGGAAGGTAGGTGGGGAACGGGTAAAGGCCGGTGAGGGTGGAGCTGGAAAAAAGCGGCGGTTCCATTTCCCGGCCCGGGTGCTCGTAAGTGGGCACGGTGACTGCTCCGTCGCTGACGCGGACGGGAGAGGTCGCTCTGGGAGTCTGGGCGAAAAGGAGAGAAAAAGTGCTGAGGCACCCGAGGGACAGCCCAAGAGAAAAAAAGCATTTCATTGTTCTTTTTGCCTTCGTTTGCTTGCGGAACGGTGTGGAAAGAGTATCGCACGAAAGGGAATGGTTGGATGGGGGTTCGATGCGTGCACTTCGGTGGGCTTTCTGAGAACGCCGTGGGCACATGGGTGGCACGCTTGCTGAAGGCTCATCCCACCTTTATTTCAGTGGCCTGTTTAAGGTTGCGGGCTGCGGATTGTGAATTCCCACATCTCCCGGCTGGAAAACGCCGTGAGATATGGGGCACCCCAGGTTGTTACGGATTCAAGTTTTCCCGGCGTCTGCCGATGAGCATGCAAGAAGGAATGCACCGCCCATCTCGCCTGGAGGCTTCTTATGCGCGTTGCATGTCTTTTCGCGGTAGTGTTTTGTTGTCAGCTGGGAACTGCTCAAAAGGCGCTGATCACGGCGGGGCGCCCTGTGTCTCCGATGGGGTTTCGTTTGTTTTCGGCGGTCGGTTTGGATTCGCATGTTGGTGTTGGGGGTATCGGCTTTGACGTGGCCACGCCGGTAGGCAGAAGGTTCAATATCCGGGCAGGATCAGACTTCTTTGGCTACTCCACCACGTTTGAGGAGCAGGGCGCGCATATCGCTGCGCAGATCCGTATGCAGTCGGCCCATGCGTCGCTCGACTGGTTTCCTTTTGGGGGCGGGTTTCGGCTTAGCCCGTTGCTGGTATTTGCGGACGAGAACCGCGCCAGGGCGACTGCTGTGATTCCGCCTGGGGAAACGCTGACCCTCGATTCACAGAATTTCGTCAGCAGTGCGAATGACCCATTGCACGGGGCGGGTTCGGTCGACTTTCGCAAGGTCGGTCCGGGCTTCTCTTTCGGCTTCGGTAACATCGTACCTCGCCGCGGCAGCCACTTCAGCTTCCCTGTCGAAGCAGGCTTCTATTACATAGGCCAACCGGGCCTGAGGGTCGCGTTCACTGGCTCCGCCTGCGATCCAGACGTGCCAGCCGACATTAGTTGTGAGCCCATCAATCAGGATCCTTCTTTCCAGCGGAGCCTTGCCGCCTTTATCGCGCGCAATCAACACAATCTGAGTTACGCATCGTACTTTCCGATCTTCTCGTTTGGATTCGGCTACTCGATCCGAGCACAGCGCTAGCGCCTTCGCTGTGTTTCGATAAAATTCGATGTTTTTGGGCTTTAGCGTCGTTTGCCAGAAAAGCCCCTTGGTGGAGAGAAGGGCTGCCTGCGTGCCTCGGCTGCCAAGGCAGACTTGAACGAGCTTTCGGCTGCTGCGGGAACCCAGCTTTGCCGTTCAGGGTGAACGTAAGGGTTCATTGGAGTTGAGTGGATTTGCGCGGTTTGGGGTGGTTGCGGCGGGGGCAGATTGGTTTCCTTGCTGGCCGATTCTTCGGTGGGTTGCGGGATTTCGGGAGTGCACGGGGGCGCTTCGACGACGGCTTCTGACTCGGTTGGCTGGCCATCCTGGGCTTGTTGCTGGCGTTCCCGGAGCCACTCAGGAGTGAAGATGTTGACCCGGGGAAGGGGTGCCGGCGTGCCTGGGGGTGGGGAGAGGCGCCGGCTGGGTATGAGACCCTCGATGGCTACGATCATGGCGAGGGCTTTGATCTGGCCGGTCATGCTGCCCCTGGTGGTTTCGGGGTTGAGCGTGGCGAGTTCCCAGAGCCGGGCAAGAATTTGATCTCGGCCGGCTTTCAACGCGCGCAGGCCTTCGGCCTCCCCCTCGGCTAGCTTCTCCGCCACAGCCGCGCGATGCTCGACCATGTATGCGCGCACGCGGGGCTTGCTCTTGGTGTAGGCGGCGGTGGCGGGGTTGAGACCGACGGCTTCCGCGGCGTGGCGATCGTTCATGGTTCCAGATAAGACCAGGTGCGCAAAGGCCATTTCCTGATCAGTGATGGGGTCGGTGACGTTGTTTTTGGGCATGGTGAGTTCTTCCTCAGGTTGACTGGAGGTTCGTGTGGTTGGTGTTTCTGGGGTTTCTTTGCCGATGATTGGTGATGCTCACCGGGAAGTTGCTGTGATAGCGGGTTATCGAATTTTGGACGAGGATCGGGTGTGTCACCGGATAGCGAAAAACTATCCTTCGCTCACGTAGAGGCCAAGACTGCTGGCAAGTGCGGACAGACTGCGGTGGCGTGAGGAGTCGCCGCCTGCCCATATCGTCTGCTCTGATGTGTAAAGTATCTGGCGGCGAAGTGTAAGGGCACGAAGCCGGTTTTCAGCACGAAAGTACGCGCGCGGAGGTTACTCGCGAACAGATGTCGTCACGATTAGTAACTGCGCGTGCTGAGGAACAGGGCTGCAGGAAAGCTGTTGTCATTGGCGGTCGATTAACACCAGTTCCGAACTCAGCGGCGATGGCAATGCGACAGTGAGCCCGTTTTTGAGCAGCTCGGCGCCGGTGAGTGAACGGTCAGTTGCGCTGCCGTCGACAAAGTGTAACCGGTACTGTTGGCCGGGCAGAACGCCCTGCACTGGGAATGTCTGCCGATCTTCGGTGGTGGTGGAACCGCGAAAGGTGTAGACGACTCCGCTGCCGAGCTTTGGGTTGAAGTATTCGATGCCGTCCCAGTGGACGCCATCCGGGCGTGCCGAGATGTGGTAGAGATCCGCATCCCGAATCAAGGGCCGCAACTTATCTTTGTAGAGCGCGAACTCTGCCTTGGCAGCGGCGTGCTCTTCGGGTGTCCACGCATTCGTATCCTGCATCACGGTGAGCATGCCCATCATGCCGCTACGAAGCATGTAGCGAAAGTTGTCGATGTTGGGGGTTGGCCACTTTTCTACGTAGTCCTCCAACATGGCCGGCGGCAACAGATAGCTTGCGTCATAGAATGCGCGGCGATTCGAAAGCGGATCGTACGTATCCGTGATGGAAAAATAGTCACCATGAGAGGCACTGCCAAAATCCACCATGCGACCGCCATCGTTGCATATTTCGAAGATCAACCCTGGATGCTCTCTCCTCATTTGCGAGTAGATGTCGTAATAAGCTTGCACGGAGTGGTAGCTGACGTCGGTTGCGTTGGATGCATCCGGCAGCGCGATCCCGCTGCCTTCGATCATGGACATCTGCGGAGGGTTTGCGGCCGCATGGGGATGATCGGTGCGGGCACAATTCCTGGCTACGAGGTATCCGTCATGTTCCAACATGTCGAGGTGGTAGCTGGTGATGAGGCGCTCCACTTGCTGGCGGGCGTGTTCTTTGGCGGGCGGGAAGCCGATGTCCGTTGTTCTGCCGACGAAATCTTGGTTCGTCCAACCCTCGGGCACATCGGCGATCAGCCAGTCTTTTACTTTGGGATCGTGAGCGTTCAATGCTTCCGGACCATCATCGACGCCGGCCTGAGCCCAATCTACCCATATGCCAAACTTCAGGCCACGCTGGTGCGCTTCCTCGACGATCGGGCCAAAGCCATGGGGAAACTTTGCGGGGTTGGGATACCAGTCGCCCACTCCGCGGAACCAGCCTGCATCGATGGCGAACATTTCTAAACCAAGCTCTGAAGAATCCTTGAGCATGCGGTGCGCCAACGCCTCATCGATCTGCATGCCGCTGCCCCAACTGTTATTGACGAGCGGCGGATAGGCCGGGGCACTCCAGGTGACGGGGTTGTTGAGAACCTGGCGCACCCACGGGCGAAGGACGTTGCCCAGGGCGTCGGGGCCGCCGGAGAAGCCACCGACGAAGACGGTGGGGGTGGTGAAAGTGCCCTCGGGGACCAGGCGGGTGCGGAATTGCCCCGGATCTGGATTGAGGCCCGCTTCGCCGGAGACGAATTGCGCATCGCGCCGGGTGGTTAAACGGGTGCGACCGCTGAACTCAAGGCCGGCATACCAGCCGTCGTGTGTGCCGTTCTCCCGCTCCACCATGAAGAAGGGAATAATCTCGCGCTCGTCCTCGTTCTTCGCGTAGGTGCTTGAGCTGCCGTGCCAGTGATAGCCCACCGTTACCGGCACGCGATGCGTTCCCACGGTGGACGGTTTGCCGGCGCCCTTGTCTATGTAGCCCTGTTGCAGCGGTTCCGCTGGGCCGGTGTGGAAGTGATAACGAAAGCTGTCCTGCAGCGGGAGCCATAGCTCTTTGTCAGAAAGGTTTTCGATGGTGATGGTGTGTTCGATCGGTCCAAAGTCTGCGCGGGCTTCCCAGGCCCACGACAGACGTAGATGGGGCGAGGCGTTTTCGTAGACAAAGAGAGCTTTGCGCGGATGGGTGTGGCTTTGTTGGCGATTGAAGCGCCATTGGAGTGGTAACTTATGGTCGCCCTGCTCGACGAAGGCGATGAGCGCCTCAGGCGTATCGTTTGCCCAGGTTTTGTTTTGTGCACTCGCCAGGCTCACCATGCGAGGAGCTTGCAGATCTGCCTGGAGGTTGATGATAGTTTGGGCGGTCTGGAGCGTGGCCGTCATCTGCGCACTGCCCGCAGCGGAAAAGCATAGCGCCCACAACGTAAGATTCAATCGCTTCATGCAAGTAAACTCCAGGTCGTGAGCCCCGCGTTTCGCAGGGTGACTTTTCG
>CAZZVD010000008.1:42977-46536 GCA_964657465.1 uncultured Acetobacteraceae bacterium
AGCAAGCTGTAGTTGTAGAGGTAGCTTTCGCCATTTGGCGTGATGAGCGGCGGCTCCGCAAACACGCCGCGGATAGCGGGCCTGGGTAGATCTCGCCAGGGCTTGCGGTCGCCGGTTATGGGATTGAGTTTCAGGATGGGCAGACCAGCCGAAGATGCATTGGCGCCGGGTGTGATGTAGACCAGGCCATCGCTGGTCCAACCCAGGACATTGTCATCGGGCTGTGCCCCGGCCATCGGGCGGGCTGGGCCGCCTGCCATGGGCACCAGCATGGGGTTTTTCAAACTGGTATACGCATTGCGCACGCCGGTGACCAGCCACTTGCCATCGGGGGAGACGAGCCAGCCCAGCGTGCCTTCCTCCGTGAGTGGCCGCGGTTTGCCGCCGTCGATGCTCTGTAGCCAGGTGCGCGGGCGACGATCTTTCTCGCGCGCGTCGTAGAGAAAGTGCTGAGCGTCTGGCAGGATGGTGGCTGTCGCGGCAAATGGAATCAGGTTCGGCGGGTTGATGCGCCGCTTTTCGCCCGGGCCGATTGGCAACAGCCACAGTTCGGGGACGGGTTCGACCAGCTTCTGCGCCAGCGCCCAGGTCTTGTCTGGTGAGATGGCCAGGCCGTAGCCCTCACCGATCGGCACCGCGGGCGAGCCGTCGGTGTCGCGCACGAAGACGGTGTAGTCGATTGACTCGTTTCCCTCTTCTTCAAAAAGAACCATTTTTCCATCGTTGCTGATGGCGCGGCCGAAGCTGAAGCCTTGCCAGGAGACGTCTCGTTCGGCCTCTCCGTTGCGGGTGGCAGCGACCATGCCACGGCGCGAGATACCCTGGGTGACCAGCAGCTGGCCGTCGGCGCCCACATCCAACAATCGCAAACGCCCGGGCACCTCCAGGGGCAATCGGATGGCGCCAGAGAGGGTCATCGCATGCACGTCGCCCGAGTCAAGGGGAGAACTGAACCAGACCTCGTTGCCGCGGCGACTCCATGCGAGGCCCTGCAGACTTTCGAACGTAGGGCTGATACGTACAGTATCGCCAGAGCTTCGCAGGATGACGACCACGCCGCGGTCGTCGTAGATACTTTGGTGGGCGAGGAAGGCGAGGTACTTGCCATCGGGGGAAAACCTGAGGTCTTCGATCGCAGGGGCACGGTATAGGACTTTGCCTATGGGGTACTCGACTTGCGTGCTGCGCTGCGCGGGTATCCAGCGGGCGATGGCCAGTGCGTTGCCATTGGGGAGAAAGTCAGCAGCCTGGATGTTGGCGATTTCCGGTTTAGGCGCGCCACTATCTCCGAAGGTGCGGGCCAGATCTCCAGGGGTCAGCAGTGCTCCCGCTTTTTGTGGCGAGAGGGCGACGGCCAGTTCACCCTGGTCCGATACTGCGAGCAGGCGGGCATTGGGGATCCCCAGCGCGTGACCGCCGATCGCTTTTGCGCCGACGGTATAGATTTCCGACTTGCCCCCTTCGAAGGCGGCGGTGTAGAGGATGTTTCGTTGATCCGGGGAATAACGAGCATCGCTCATTTCTCCGCGGCGGTAAGTGACCTGGCGAAAACGCGTGCTGCCGGAGGACCGGTTGGCGAAGAGTTTCCAGGCAGCGAGCGCTGGGATGAGCAGCAGGGCGGCTGCCACTGCGTGCCACCAATGCCATACAAAGCGTCGCCTGACGGGAAGCGCGCCGGTTGCCGGGGTCAGAGTGGAAAAGGATTCCAGATCAAACGCCAGGTCACGAGCGGATTGGAACCGCTGTTCGGGCGCCTTCTCTAGGCAGTGGCGCACGGTTCGTTCGAGAGCCGGTGGGATGTCGGGTGCGCTTAGCGACAACTCCGGAGGTTCTTCCTTAAGAATCGCCGTCATCGTTTCTGCTGTGGTATCGCGCTTGAAGGCGCGTACGCCGGCGAGCATCTCGTAGAGCACCACGCCGAAGCTGAAGATGTCTGAACGGCCATCGATGGCATCGCCGCGCACCTGTTCGGGCGACATATAGCCTGCTGTGCCGATCACCGCGCCCACCTCTGTAGCCGGACCGAGCGCGGTCATGGATACGTCTTCCGGCCCGACGGGAAGACTTTTTTGCACTGTCTTCGCCAGGCCGAAGTCGAGGATTTTGATTCTGCCCTCGCGTGTGAGGAACAGGTTGTCGGGCTTGAGATCGCGGTGCGCGATGTTTTTCGAGTGGGCGGCAGCGAGCCCATGCGCGATCTGCACCGCGTAATCAATGGCCTTACGCTGCGAGAGTGGGCCGCGCGCCAGCACTTCGCGCAGGCTTTCCCCTTCGAGCAACTCGATGACCATGTAATGCTGCCGTTCCTGTTGACCGATGTCGTAAACGGCAAGGATATTGGGATGGCTCAGCGAGGCGACTGCCCGGGCTTCCTGCTCGAAGCGTCGCAAGCGCTCGGGGTCTGCCGCGAACGAGGTGGGCAGTACCTTGACGGCTACATCGCGGCCGAGCCGCAGATCGTGTGCCCGGTAGACCTCGCCCATGCCGCCCGCGCCGATCAACGCTACGACTTTGTAGGGCCCGAGGTGCGTTCCGGTGGCAAGACTCATGGGATGAGCGCGATTATAGCTTGCGACGCCGAGCGGCTGAACAGGTTCAAGATTTGTGGAGGGAAGCGGTTTGCTCCCTTATTAGAACCTGCGTAGGCGGCGGAAGGAGAACGGCGGGCGCGGGGCCTGGGGCTAATAGGTTTCATTACTCGCCGTTTGCAGCAGAAATGCAGTATAAATGCAGTAGGGGTGGTCCATGGCACGCTTCACCATCGATACTGACCAGCAGTTCGATCAGAACTTAAATGATCTCGTGAATATGACCGGGGGAACCAAGGCTGACGTGTTGCGTAAAGCTCTCGCCACGTACAAGTACCTGAAGACTGAGGACCAGCAACCCGACAACAAGGTGTCCATCACCAACTCAGCGAACAAGGTGGTAAAGGACGTGATTTTGCCCTGATGGGTTAGCAAACACCTATGGCCTCGACTCCGTTACCCTCTCCCAATCCGCCCCAGGTGACTATCCCCGTCGGAGGTCCGAGCGGGATCGGTCAATTGAATATCCAACCGCCCACTTTTCTTGAGCGATGGGGTGTTTTGTTTGTGTCTGTAGGCGGGGTTTGGATGCTGGGCGTGTGCATTGCCATGCTCTGGTTTTACCTTGCACATTTCTCCTTTCCACCGCAGCAAAATGCCAATACGACGCCCGAGGAATACCGAGCGCTGCTCGCACTGAGCAAAACAGCAGGCGACCAGTTTCGCGAATCTTTCAGCTTTGCTTTTGACTTGATGGTTACAAGAACTATCTTGCCGCTGCTTACGCTGCTGCTTGGTTATCTATTCGGCTCTAAGAAGAGCTGACGGTTGCGTCGCAGTTTTGCCGGGCTTTCGTGTCGTTGGAACTCCAGTTTTTTTGTGCAGCTCCCCATATTGGTAAACCACTTTGCCTCAACCCCGGACGGGTTCTCAGGATGGGCGAAGCCCTTCGTTTGTTTTAAGTTAGATAGTTGGGATGGGTGAGTTCGTTTGTTGGGCTTCGCCCGTTCTATTCAGCCCACGTACGCCGG
>CAZZVD010000009.1:0-39290 GCA_964657465.1 uncultured Acetobacteraceae bacterium
GGCTGACATTGCGCCGGTTTTATGGCCTCTGGTCTACCGCCTTTGGCGTGCTCGCGTTTTGGAGTACATCGGGCGTGTTGCTGGAACAGAATGTAGAAGCTCGCTTCTACGGACTGTATGTGTTGGTGGTCGCGCTTACCTTCCATTTGTGGGCGCGCCTGGTTACCTCACCATCGGCCTCTCGCTGGGTTCTGCTGGCTGCTTTCTTATCGCAGGCCGCCCTGGTATGGACCCACGTGCTGGGGTTGATGTACAGCGGATTGATGTTGGGAGCGTTGCTGCTGGTGGATGCTGCGAAGGGGCGGCCGCGAGTCAGGCTGTACTTCAGCTATGCGGCCGGTTGGCTGGTCCTGCTGGCCTGGTTACCGGCCATCCGCGCCTCCATGGCCGCCGGCAAGCCACACGGATGGATCGGGTTGCCTGCCTTCGCCGAGTTGCGCACGGCATGGTTGTTCGCCGCGTTTCTGCCATGGCTCCGGTTTTTCAAACGCCACTCACTTGAAGCTGGTTTTCAGATCTTCATGCGCCTGGCGGAAGCTGTCATTTACATTCCTCTGGTGGCCGTCTTCCTCTCCGGGGTGCGCAGCATATTTCGTTCTGGATGGAAGGTCATCGCCGATCCGAGGGGGGCTCTCCTGCTGTTTGCCTACTCGCTGTTGCTCGCGCCGGCGGTCCTCTTTTGCTTGTCTCATGCGATCACACCGGTGTTCGTTGGCAGGTATTTCCTGCCCAGCGGCATCGGGCTTTCCATCGTTTTGTGTGCCACTGCGGACGCGCTCGGTGCAGACAGACAGATGCAGCCAAACGGGCGTCGTCGCGTGGTCTGGGCTGGGATCGTTGTTTTGCTGCTAGTGTGGCCCGTTGCTACGGTAGGAGCGGTCGGCCCCATGAGCAATAGTTGGGACTACCTGGATGTGCAGCGCCTCGAAAATGAAATTCCTCCCGATCGTGTGTTGGTTGCGGGGTGGCAAGAAGACTTCGTTAAGTTGATGCGGCTCGGCAAGACGCAAGGTCAGTACGTCTACCTGCTGGATTGGCCATCCGCGTTAGAGGGACCGAGAGCGTTCGTGCTCGATTACCATTTGATGCAGGCCTATCGGAATGCTGGCTATTATCCCGGGAAGATCCAGGACAACAAAGAGTTTCTCTGCACGCACGGCGATTTTCTCGTGCTGGACGGACCCAATGCCAACACGATCGACAACGGCCCGGCCGAGTCGCCCGATATGCTTAAACTCAATTGGTTCGATCGCAATATCAGAAGTGCGCCGCAGTTTCAGTGGAAGATTCTGGATTCCTTCAATTCGTCTGAAGTAAAGCGAAAGCTGATTGTGGTACACCGGCAAGCACCCCTCCCGTTGTGCAAATGAACCGCAGAGGGGCCGACAGCGACGTCACTTTTCTACTTCATCCATTCTTTGTCCAAACAGCGAGGATCGATTTTCCTACGCGATGCCCCAGCACACGGTCCAGTGTGGTTGAGCAAGTCACCAGATAACGATCCCAGAAGAGTATCTGGCGGATGTTCGGCATGGATTGCTTCAGTAAGAGACGGTTTGCGCAAGAAGCCAACAGGCCCACCGAATCCAAATACCAGAGCCGGTCGAGACGGCAAGTAGAAGGGCCACAGGCAATCATGGTTGCGCGATCGTATCTGCGAAAGTGACCAATCGATTGGTCAAAAGCTGTAAAGAGCCATTCGTGAGCCGGCGATAGCACAATGAGGCTTCCGCCGGGTTTGAGCAATGCCGCCGCTCTTTCCAGTTCGTCCCGATCCTTCTCGATGTGTTCCAGCACGTCGATATAGAGCAGTGCGTCAAATTTACGATCCGCTGGGAGCGTAAGCGTGGTGGCGACCAGAACCTGGCAGGCAGAGGTCGATGGATCAGCAGCCAGCGCGGCAGCTGCGCGGTGTGCAAGTTCCGCGTCCGGCTCGATACACGTCCACGATCGAACCGCGCGAGGCGCGAATAAGGGCGTATTGGCGCCGATCCCTGCTCCTACTTCCAGCACGTCACCCCTGAGGAATGGCCGCACGCATGAAGACCAGTACCGTTTCCAGCGCCTGGCGTGGGCAAAGATGTCGAGTTCCTGCCCGACATAATGTAAGTCGTTCATAAGATTTGCAGGGGATTACAGTCCGCGACGAAATAGGGATAATCGCGGATGGGCAAAAATCCTAAGGTATTACGGCTCATCATCACGGAAAACGTGATGGTGAGCAAGGCTCCCAGCGATTGGGCTACGAGAACAAATAACAGGCCGCCGGTAAAGGTAGCCCAGCCTGGAATCGCCAGGTGGGTGAAAAATCTTATGCCGACTACCACCAGGAGCAAACAGGAGAAGGCAAGGGTGAGAGAGACAGTGGCCACCAGCAGGCGCGTGCTGACGACCTCGTAGCTGGCAAAGAGGGCAGAGAGGCCGTGCACAACAAGGTTCATGAAGCTCATCTTCGATTTTCCCCGCAGTCGCTCACCCCGATCCGCGCGCACAGCAGTGTAGGGCAGACGTGCTTTCAAGACTGCGGCTGCATAGTGATTCCAAAGGTCCGGGTAGGCGACGATTCTGTCGAGATGTTCTCTGGGCAGCAGGCTGAAGTTTCCAAATTGGATATGGCGGCCAGTGAGCAGCCGGTGCAGCACGCGATAGCAGCCGTAGAACATTTTGAAGGATAGACTTTCGATGCGGCGCCCGCGGCTGGCAAAAACAGTCACCGGAACCTCGGAGGTTTGGAATGCCGCAACCAGGCGGGAGATATCTTCGGGGCGGTCTTCCCCGTCAGCATCCATTACCAGCACCGCATCTGCTGCCAGGTTGTGCTGCACGTAAGCCAGCGCCACGGCGATCGCCCGCTGGTGACCCAGATTTCGTCTTAATCGCAGAACCGAGGCCGAAGTGACGGACGGTAGCCGGGCGCCGGGAAACTTTTTTGGCGGTGGTCTGTTGGACCCGTCATCGACCAGCAGAATCGAAGTGGCAATGTCCGGATGAGTTTTCATGCACTGGTCCAGCGCTATACACACTAAGCTCGCGGACTCCCAGTCTTCATAAACGGGCATGACAATCATCATCTGCATCAGTGAGCTCGCCTGTTCGATTGCGGTTAGGGGGTTGGCACCGTTACCAGGTAAAGCGTTGTATCCATGTAGGGCATGTCTCCACGGTAGTCGCCAACAACAGTAAACGAAGCACCACTCAGACGCAGCTTGGTAAACACCCACTGAATCGGCGTGCCAAGAAGCAGGAATTGATGGTGTTGGTTTACGAAATCATCATACGGCGCGATGTTGGCAGTGATCGGGTAGCCAGAGCTCTTCATTACGTCGGGCGCTTCAAAGCCTTGAAAGATGTTGGTGTGAAGGTACTGCATGGAGGCCTTCGGATCCTTGAGAAAGTACAACCGGGACAAAAATTTGGCAGATTCGTATTGGTTCATCTCCATAAATACTTGCCCTTCACTCGCCACCAAGGGGAGTTCGGGACGGATAGAAGCCATGAATGCGGCGTTTGTCGGCACGGGGTAACGGATCACGTGCCATATTTGTGTTTTGAGAAGGAACAGTAGAAGAAGTGCTGACCCCGTATAAGCGGCTCGTCGTTCCAGGCGTATGCGATGCGGGAGAAGGATTGCGATAGTCAAAAGCATGGCGATCTGAGCCGCGATACAGTACCTGCTGTAGAAAGTGGCTTTGCGGACCATCAGAAACAAAGTGAGCAAGAGAGGACTCATGAAGAGGCCGATCACCAGGGCTCTGTCTTCAGGCAGGAACCTGGTTTGGGTGATCCGTGCGGCTTTGCCGGCAGGTATCAGAAGAACAGCCAGCAGGACCAGAGGAATTACCGGTGCACCTAAGGTCCCCTCGAGAAAGAGGATGACGGTGTTCCAGGAAGCTCGGACGGGGAAAATGATGCCTGAGCAGGAACGTATCAGTGGCAGATAGATCAGCATGGCAGCCATCGGTAGTAGCAAGGCTGCAGCCAGCACGTAGTCGGGCCTTCGCCGCCGCCAAAGCCGAACGGCCTCGGCCAGCAAGAAAGCGAAAAAAGTAAACACGGCGAAAACTTGTGCAGCTAGAAGTACTGTGCTGAAGAACGCCACGCCAACCAGTGCCCATCTCCGGCGTTCAACTCTGGTGGCGGAATCCCAGCAAAGCAAAAGGCCCGAAAACGCGAGGAATACAAGAGCATACGGTCTCGCCTCGACGGCATAGTACAAGGTGGGAGCGACCGTCCAGATAAGAAGGACCGCGAGCGCAGCAAACGCGATGCCTGCTTTTCGCCGCACAAAGAGCAGCATCGCCACACTGCCGAAGTAGAACTCCAGCATCGAGGGAAAGCGAAGCCCCAGTGGGTTGCGCCCGAAGATTGCCATCGACGCCCGGCTTAGCAGATAAAGCGGCGGCGGGTTGCAATCGAACCTGAGCTCTCGATACCAAAGTTGTTGGAGCGATGCGGATCCGGCAATGTTGAAGGTGAACAGTTCATCGAACCAGACGTAGCGGCGGTTGCCGGCCATAACGGCCATGGCGTAGACAAATGTGAGGAGAGCCAGAACCAACCAAAACTCGCCTCTGGCGCCTCGCGCAACGTGCAACTGTCTATCCGGCGGGGCAAGAGTCATGAGAGCCTGTTTCTGAAAAGGATCGTCCGTTCCGGATAGGGGTATGGCAACAGTTACAGGCTAGCATTCAACGACCGTTTCAACGCTACCGGAATACCCGGGGTTGCCCTGTTGGTTCTCAAATATGCGACAGCCGCGAGCGGGAGGAACCCCGCTTACCTATCTGCGCGCGCGGGTACAGTCCAGTAATGATCTTGACACCCTCGATCGAGAATCCGCGAAGTGGGTATTTTGATTTCCCGCTTTGTACTGCACAGTCGGACTCAATGCAAATCCTGCAATCAGGTTTTTAGTTAGACCATGGGCAGAGTTTGACATCTTCAGTGAAGATCGTATCCATCACAAGAGGTATCCTTCGTGAAATCGGCCTGCGTTTCTGTGTGCGTTCTGTATTCGTTGTTGTGGCTGACGGGCTGTGGGGGTTCAAACAATGCTCCCCCAACTGCAACAACCACTGGCACATCGACTCCGAGCGCGTCGCCTGACTTCACGTTGACCATTGCTCCTACGACGCTGACACTCGCGCCCGGAGGAAACTCGCAGCAGGTCGCGATCAGTGCCACGGCAGTGAACGGCTTTACCGGCAATGTGAGCATCACCGTAGGGGCCATTCCCGCAGGTGTCACAGCCTCTCCGATGACTTTCTCCATCGCTCCCGGAGGTGTGCAACTGCTAACCATCGTAGCTGCGCAAACCGCAGCGACCGGTAACTTCAATCTTTCTCTTCAGGGTGCATCCGGTGCACTCACCCATAGCGTCTCGGCTGCCGCGGCTATCAGTACCGCCGTAGGTGCCCCAACGACTACGGCATCGCTAAGCGCCAGCTCTTTCGATTTCGGCGGCAATCTGGTCAACAACAGATTGACACAATCAGTCACTACTGTGACGAACACGGGTGCTGGGAGCCTGACGTTGAACCCTACCCTGAGCGGCGATCCCAGTTACGCACTGGTGAGCGCCGGCTCTTGTGGCGCGCAATTGGCTGCGGGGGCGTCCTGCTCGATTGTGGTCAGTTATATGCCATCGTCCGCTTCTGCTCCGGCAACGCAGAATGCACTGTTGAACCTTGGCTTTGGGGGAGTAGCCGCGGGAACTCCCCAGACAGTGGCAATCGCTGGTTTGTCCGCGGTCATGGCCGCAGGGAAAGTCACTCCTACAAGCAACCCACAGGTCGCCCTCTATTTGATGACACTTCCTTATGCCGGTAGCGTGACTGTCAGTTTCGGTAAGGACACGACCTATGGAACAAGTACCTGGAGTCAGACAACACCAGGAACCGGAGGTGGCCTGGTAAGCATCTTCGTCGCTGGTATGCGGGGCAGCAGCACCTATCACATGCAGGCGTCGGTGCAGTTTGCCAGCGGCGTGACGGCCCTCGACTCCGATCACACCTTCACCACTGGGGCGGTCCCGGCTAACATGCAGCCGGTGATGACCGCATCCACCACACCGGGGATGACGCCACAACCCGGGGTCGAGCTTCTGGATATGTTGAACGGAAAACCGTCCGGCCTGGCGGTCGCAGACCTTGCCGGCAATATCCTTTGGACCTACGCCGCCCCTGGCCCCGCCAGCAACTTCATCCAGGGAGCTAAGCAGTTGCCGAATGGCGACTTCCTGATCGCGATCGGCCCTAACTCTTCACAGCCACTTTCCGGCATTCCCGCCGGCACCATTAGCGAAATCCGGGAAATCAATCTGGCTGGCGATACGGTGCGGGAAATAGGAATTGCAGACGTCAATTCGCTTCTCTCGACCGCTACGTGCGCAGAGTGCAAAGTGGTGTTGAACAGCTTCCACCACGATGTCGAGGCATTGCCGAATGGGCACTGGCTGCTGCTGGGCAATACCACGATGAACCTTAGTCCGACCACCCAACCCCCTCTCACCAATGCGCCTCCCGCCACGGTATTGGGGGATGTAATCGTTGATCTGGACGAACACCTGCAACCCGTGTGGGTTTGGAATGCATTCAAACATCTCGTGCCCGATCACCACCCCTACGCATTCCCCGATTGGACCCATGCCAACGCCGTGCTCTACTCCAAAGATGACGGCAACCTGCTGGTCTCGATGCGCGACGAGAATATTGTCTATAAGATCGACTACGCAAATGGCAACGGTTCCGGCGCCGTTATCTGGAGACTGGGCCAGGGCGGCAACTTTACTCTAAAGAACGGCGTCGATCCGACAGATTGGCATTATGCCCAGCACTACCCGTCTTACTTTGGCGCCAATTCCACTGGCGTCTTCTCGCTGGCAGTGCTGGACAATGGCGACGACCGTATCTTCGCCGGGGACATCACCTGCGGGGCGCCTGGCAATCCCCCTTGCCTATATTCCACCGTGCCCGTTTATCAGATTGATGAAAAGGCGATGACGGCGACCCTGGTTTCTCACCAGATTCTGCCGGCCAGCGAATATAGCTTCTTCGGCGGGAATGTCGATCTGCTCAACAACGCCAATATAGAATTCGACCTCTGCGGCGTGGGAGCCGGATCGATTGTGTACGAGGTGACCCCACAAGCCACACCGCAGACAGTGTGGAAATTGCAAACCGTTGGAACCTATCTTTACCGCGCGTTCCGGATACCAAGCATGTATCCGGGCGTCCAGTGGTAGGCCAGCTGACCAGGAGGCGAGCTGACCGGGATGCAATCGCGGTTACAAATCGGTTGACTTACTTCCCACCAGCTCTTTGGCCCGGGCAATGAACGCTGCCAGCGGCATGCTTCCCTGGTCGCCTTTGCCGCGGATCCGTACGCTGACCGCCTCTGCTTCTGCCTCTTTGTCGCCGGCAACCAGCAGGTACGGTACCTTCTGCAACGTGTAATCGCGGATCTTGGCGCCCATCTTTTCATTGCGATGATCCACTTCCACGCGGAACCCCGCGTTTTGTAACTCAGACTGTACCTTGTCGGCGTACGCCTGGTGGCGTTCGCTGATGGGCACAATGCCGGCCTGCACCGGCGCCAGCCAGAGCGGGAACGCGCCTGCATACTGCTCCACCAGCACGCCGAAGAAGCGCTCCACCGAGCCGAAAAGAGCGCGATGCACCATGACCGGTTGATGGCGCTCGCCATCATCTCCTACATATTCCATTTCAAAACGCGCAGGCATATTAAAGTCGAATTGTACCGTTGACAGTTGCCAAAGGCGTCCCAGCACGTCTACCAGCTTGATGTCGATCTTCGGTCCATAGAAGGCGGCTTCGCCAGCGATGGTTTTGTAGGGAATCGATTTGCGGGTGAGCGCGTTCTGCAGGGAATGAATCGCCAGCGCCCAATTCTCATCCGAACCGGCATAGCTCTTGCGATCCTTTGGATCCCAGGTGGAAAGCTCTACCTTGAATTCGGTGAACCCGAAGACCGAGAGCACTGCCTGGGCAAACTCGATACAGCCCACCACCTCATCTTCAATCTGCTGCGGCGAACAGAAGATGTGCGCATCGTCCTGCGTAAAGCCGCGCACGCGCAAAAGCCCGTGCATGGTGCCGGAACGCTCGTAGCGATAGACGTTGCCAAGCTCGGCGTAGCGCACCGGCAGATCGCGGTAGCTCTTGGGCGAGTTCTTGTAGATAAGAATGTGGAAGGGGCAGTTCATCGGCTTCATCCGATAATCCGCGTCGTCCAGTTCCATGGGCGTGAACATGTTCTGCGAGTAAAAGCCTTCGTGACCGCTGGTCTGCCACAGGTTCACGCGGGCCACGTGGGGCGTGTAGACCAATTGGTAACCGCGGCGGACACATTCATCCCGCATCCACTCTTCCATGATCTTGCGAACCATGGCGCCCTTGGGGTGCCAGAAGATAAGCCCCGGCCCGGCCAACTCCTGAATGGAAAAAAGGTCTAGTTGCTTGCCCAGCACGCGATGGTCGCGCCGCTGCGCCTCTTCCAGCCGGGCGAAATGCTGCTCCATCTCCTTGTTGGAAAAGAAAGCAGTCCCGTAGATCCGTTGTAGTTGCGGATTCTTTTCGTCACCCAGCCAGTAGGCTCCGGCCAGGCTGAGTACCTTGAACGACTTCACTCTTCCTGTAGCCGGTACGTGCGGCCCGCGGCAAAAATCCTCAAAGGGACCATTGCGGTAGAACGAGATCTGCTCGCCTGGTTTGGTGAAGCGCTCGACGAAATGGGCCTTCATGAAGTCGTTGCTGGTTTGGAAGCGGGCCAGGCTCTGGTCGCGGGGCTCCCATTCGCGGACGAAGGGCTCGTTGCGTGCCACGACTTCGGCCATTTTGCTTTCGATCGCCTTCAGATCCTCGGGCGTAAAGGGCGTCGGACGATAGAAGTCGTAGAAGAAACCCGCATCGGTGGCGGGCCCATGGCCCAGCTTGGTCTCTGGATACAGCTCAAGCACAGCGGTAGCCATCACGTGCGCAGCCGAGTGGCGCACCACCTTGAGCGCCTCAGCGTCTTTCTCGGTCAGCAGCTGCAGCGCCACGTCCTCGCGCAGGGGCGCGCTCAGGTCAACCAGGCGCTCAGCAGTCGCTTCTTCCGCGCTGTACATGCTGGCTTCTGCCGGGCCTTCGGCTTCCGTATCGGGCTTAGCCTCGCCCGGAGTGGGCGCGGCGGCCAGCGGACGAATGCGCGCCACCACGGCAGCCGCAGCCAGACGCGGCGAAATGCTCATCGCGACATCGTGAGGGGTGGATCCGGCGGGAAAGTCTTTGATGGTGCCGTCGGGGAGATGAACCTGGATCGAGTCTGCGTTCGCTGTCATTTTTCTGCTGGGCGTGAATCTTAAGGATATGTGTCTGTGCCCGCTTCGTCGAGAGCCGGCCGGATAAGCGGAGCCGGGGTGCGACGAAAGTCGAGCCCTTTTACGGGAAAGGTGTTTCGCACCATGCGTGCGCTTCCGGTCACACCAGCGCTGAGTGGCTCAAGGATTTCAACACAGAGAGCGGAGAGAGCTCCGGGGCGACCATTGCCTCGTGATCTACCAGGAAGGTCTGCTCCAGTGCGTATTGGCCGGAAAGCACGGCGTGCGGAACCATATCGGTGTAGACCATCCAACTGGAGCCGGGTGGGAATTGCAGGTATTCCTTGGGGCATTCTGCCTGGAATGCTGCGTTTTCCTTGAGGAAGTTGTGAAACCGCATCATGAAGTCGTCGTACGGTGAGCGCTTGAGACTGGGGATGGCCAACCCGAGTCCCGCTGCGTTGGCCACCGAGCGGAACGTGCGGCTTACCGGCCCGCCACTCGCTGACAGCTGAATCTGCTGAGGTGCGTAGCGCGGCGCGAGCACGGAAAAGGGATCGCTCACCACCCAGTCGCGGGTGCGCTGTGGATGGATGTTGTTAAAGAAGCGCAGTATGCGGGCCCCGTGGGTCGGCCGGGTAGGGAAGGCGTCGGTATGCAGCAGATCGTTGCGCTTGCGCAACGGCAGGTCCCGCCCTTGTTCCTCCTGCGGCCGAAAGCTGGCGTAATCCAGCTGCCAGCGACCTTTGTACGGCGCGAGGAAGCCAGTGAGAAAGCGCGTCACATCCTGCGAGTACTGCCGCATCACCGTTTTTAGCTGCTGCAGGTCGGCAGCGCTGGTGGTGCCCGCGTCGAGGCCGCTCACGCTGTCGAGATTTGGCTTATAAGCAATGTTTTTGTGCAAGGTACTGCCGGTCTGCTGCTGGCCCAGCAGGAAGGCAAGCGTGCCGGGCTGAAACGGAATGGGGCTTTGCGGAAAGAAAAGAATATCGCCCGCTTCCAACTGGCGGCACCAGGCTTGCGCCTGTTTTGCAGCCGTCTCGCCTGTAGCCGTCTTGTCTGCAGCAGTAGCCTGTGCGTCGTGGGGCAGGTCAATCGAGATCAGCGCCATGAGGATTCTTCTAGCGTCCCGCAACCTTGCGCCGCATCCACAGCACGGCGAAGAAGATCAGGCTTGCCAGTAACACTACACACCCCGCCGGCAGAGCAAAGTACTTGTAGCTCGCGCCCAGGTCAACGTGGTGCCCCATGTGGTTGTAGATGGACAGACCGATGATGCCGAGAAACGTGAACAGGAAAAAACTGATGAAGCCGAGAGCCAGGGCCATGAGCAGACTGGTGAAGGCCCCCAGATCGCCGAGAGGAATGCCGAAAAACACTCCTGTGGCCTGCGGGGTGTGCCCCGGATGCAAACTTTGCTGTGGTGGCGTCATGATTGGCCTCAGAAGGGTCAGGTACACACCCTCCCACTCAGCTAGAATACTAGGTTATGGCAGAAGTGGCCCAAATGGAGTTGCTCCCCGCGTCGCAAGTGGCCCAGCAGACACCGGTGCGCCAGACAGAGAACCGGTTGTCGTACGCGATTTTCGCCGACACGCACATCAACGTACAGGAACTTGAGCCGATTGTGCAGGCCGTGCCGCAGGCGATCGCTGCCGCCCTGGGAAAGCATGTCTACTATTTTGTGCCTCTGACAATCGGGGAAACCGAAGAAACCATGGTGGCCCCGGGTTACACGATCGACCTGGGCGACCGTGCGATGTGCCATCGCAATGTGCAGGTCGAAGGGTCAGACTGCATTTTCATTTCGACCCGTCTCATGCAGGACCGGTTTGCGCTGGCGTTCGAGTTCTTCATTAATGTGGCTCACCATTTTGTGGAAGCCGCGGGCGTACCGCAAAGCTTCTGTGATCTGGCCTGGTCGCAGGCACTGGCGGACGTGCGTGGAGAAACCAGCCAGGATAGTCATGAGAGCCGTCGCCGGGCGCTTGATCGTGGACGCAGTGAGGGGCCTGGCGCGCGCATGATCGATCGCTCCTTCGCCCGTGGAGAAACACCCGGGCCGAACATGAGCGTGGAGAAAGGCCGTGTCGACGAGAAGGCCAGGAGCAGCTTCTTCGAGGCGGCTTTCTCGGATGCGCTGGCGATTTACATGCTTTCGCTTACGCTCGACTTCAATTACACCGACCTGCGCGAGCGGGAGTATCCGTTGCTGGCGGCGCCGGCATTGGCCGAGCGGCTGCGTCATGTGGCGGCGCTCTTTCCGCCTAATCCCGGGTACGACTTTCAGATCTCGTACCGCCACAAGTTCTAGCCCGGTGGGCCGCAGGTTTCTCCTGGCGTTCTTCTGAAGGCCAGTACAATCAGCGCATGATTGCGCATCTGCGCGGGCAGCTCATAGCGAAGCATCCACAACAGGCGATCGTCGAAGCAGGCGGCGTTGGTTACGACGTGGTGATCAGCGTGACCACGTACAGTGCGCTGCCGGCTGAAGGCAACGAGGTCGCGCTTTTCATCCACACCCACGTCCGTGAAGACGCCCTGGCGCTTTACGGCTTTCTTGACGCGGGCGACAAGCGGCTGTTTGAACGGCTGATCACGGTCAGCGGCGTGGGGCCGAAGCTGGCAGTGACCATCCAGAGCGGGTTGAGTGCCGAGCGCCTGGTCGGAGCCATCCGTGGCCAGGACCATGCAACGCTGTCGCAGATTCCAGGCATCGGTAAGCGCATGGCTGAGCGCCTGGTGGTGGATCTCAAAGACAAGCTTGAGGACATGGCGGCCGCGCCCCGTACCGTGGAAACCGGCCCCTCGAGTGATGACGTGCTATCGGCCCTGGTCAATCTCGGGTATCAGCGGCCGCTGGCGCAAAAGGCTATCGCGACCGCAGTCGCCAAAGACAAGCGTGTGGCTGAAAACTTCGAGACTCTGTTTCGCGCGTCCATGGCAGTCATGCGCAATTGATCTCCGGAAGCGTGCATAGTTCGACCCGCAGGCACGGGCCAAGGCATGGGACGAGAGGGCGGGCAGGCCTTGCGGTAGGGTAGATTTTGCGCTCGAACGGGTCAAATCTGCTGCGCCATCCGGCACCAGCCAGTTACGCGGGTGCATAATCGTATGAAACTAAAGTACCTCTGGCCCAAGAGGGTTTGGCACGACGCATGCTCTATAGCTGACAGGGGTCAGCCCCCCAAAGTTTACGATCGCCAACAGGTGGTCAAAGTTTGCGGCGCTATCTCTCGATAATGCCGCGGAGAAGATGCTCATGCCAGGGAGGCGTGGGCATCTTCTTTTTGCTGCGCGGCTTTCTATTCGGAAGCGGCTTTGGCTTGTGCCTGGCTGGCGCAACCAATGGCTTTCGGCATCTCCGGGTCTGCCCCGGCAGTCGCGCCCGTTTTGCCAAGGATGTCGCTTTGCAATTTTTGCAATTCCGGGAACGCATAGTGGGTGCACAAATTCATCTCCCACGCATCCCCGGTCTTCTTCGAAACGACATACATGCGGATGGTTTCGTCCGCGCGCGCAGCCGAGTCGCTCTCCCGGATGACTGAAAAGCTGAAGTAGCCTGGAATGAAGCCCGCGGCGTTGCGTGTGTCCATGGAATTCATCACGACGTTGCGATCATCGACTGTGATGTTTTCGTATTGAGCGACGGTGAGGGCGACCTGGCGAGCCTGGTCATACTCCATCTCACGCGAACCCGCACGCGCACCCAGGGGCGCCATGGCCAGAAGAGAGATAGCAAGGGCAAGTTGTCTCATGTATGTGAGCAGCCGGACAGCCTGTCAGATTGAGGGAGGCATTCAAAGTCTATGGCACAATCACAGAAACCTGACATATTGGCGAGACGCACGACCATTACTTTTGTACTGCAATTTCTTCTTCCAAGTGTATGCTCCGGGTTACTGACTGCCTGACGAAAGCCCTTTCAGTTCCCTTGATTCCTGCCACATATGAGTGCTCAGATTCGAAACATTGCCCCCGTGCTGCCCTTCACTGAACAGAGCCTGCGTTTTCTGCGAAGTCTGCGACGCAACAACCGCCGCGAGTGGTTCGATCCGCGGAAGCCCGAGTTTGAACGCGTGCTGAAGCAGCCCATGCTGGCGCTGATCGAAGAGGTGAATCGTGCCATGCTGTGGTTTGCACCGGCGCATGTACGGCCCGCTCAGAAGTGCATGATGCGTATCTATCGCGACATTCGGTTCTCCTCAGACAAGCGGCCCTACAAGAGCCACGTGTCGGCCTGGTGGGCGCATGAGGGTCTGGAGAAGACCTCCGGAGCCGGCTACTACATGCACGTTGCGCCGGACGAGGTCATCGTTGCCGCGGGTGTTTACATGCCCGAGCGTGACCAGCTGCGCTCGATTCGCGAGTATCTGCTGGTGCATCACGCGGAGGTGCGTAGCCTTATCGAGAACCGGAAGTTGCGGCGGGTGATGCAGACCATGGATTGCCGGCCGCTGGCCCGCGCGCCCAAGGGTTTCGCCAAAGAGCATCCAGCGATGGATCTGCTGCTGTGCCGGCAGTGGGGCGTGGAAACAAGTCTCGCAGCGACGGCTGCTCTCAAAAAAGATTTTGCTGCAGAAGTCATTCTTCGCTTTCGCCTCGCCGCGCCGTTGGTCGATGCATTGAACACGCCACTACGCACGCAATTGCAGAAAAAGCGCCGTCCCCTTTTCGGTCTGCCGTGATTGCGCAATTGTACGAAATGCGCGGCGAAACAAGAAAAGCCCAATGAAGTTGGCACAAAGCATGCGAAAACCCGCTGAAAACAGCACAATCGCCGGTTTTTCGATTGACAAACGCTTGCCGAAGCCGCATCGTAAACGGCGGTGGGTTCATTTTCACCCGCATAAACACTGGGTTTTCTGATCATCGCTGCGCTTTTACCAGGCACGCGAAAAAAGAAAAACGGACGCGGGGAGATAGGCAATATGATGGTGCGCTGATCACGCCCATAGGCCCATTAACTAACAGAAGAAAGAAGGCAAACACATATGGCAACAGGCATGACCAAGACAGCACTGGTTCGCACAATGGCAGAGAAACTTGAGTTGACCAACAAGCAATCTGCGGCATTTCTTGATTTACTCGCAGAAACCGCAGTCAAAGAGACCAAGAAGAACGGCGTATTTGTAATACCTGGGCTTGGCCGCCTGGTTAAGGCAGAGCGCAAGGCACGTATGGGCCGCAATCCGCAGACCGGCGAAACCATCAAGATCAAGGCCAAGACCGTGGTCAAGTTCCGCGTGGCCAAGGCAGCGAAAGACACTATCGCGCCTCCTCGGAAATAGTTACTGTTTCATTTGATTGCGGGGTTCACGACGAAGCTTGCCGCTCCGGCAGGCGTTATGCCGCTCCCTTTAAAGCCAGGCGCCTCCCCAGGCGCCTGGAGCATTTTTACAGGCTTTCGCCACTGTCACCAGCATGGGTGATGGACAGCACTGAACGCCACTACTCTGCATGGCACTTCTGCTACGCGTCGCCCTTCTTCATCATTGCGCGGATCACCAGCGACAATCCGTAGCAGACCAGCAAGCACTGAATCAAAATGTGCGCGTTATAGCGCCAGGCGAACACTGCGAAACAAAGCGTGAAGGCGACCGGGAATGTTTCCGCCAGCAGGCCGTGTAGCCATTGCGGCTGCACAGATGCCTCGTTCTCCCTGTTTCCGCGGAGTGAGAAACGAGGCGCGAGACGGGGAACGCGGCGGCGGTACTCCCCGTAGTCAATGCCGAGGGTCGCGGAGAGACAACGCTCTTCCGCAAAGATCAGAAAGCCGATGAATACTGTTATGGCCAGGAGGAAGAAGGCCGCGCCTGCCGCTGGCATCAGGATCGAGATCCCCAGCGCCAGGAGCCACGCTCCTAGATAAAGCGGATTGCGCAGATGCCCGTAGGGCCCCCCGTCAACTATGCGGTTGCTCTTGAGCGCTGCTGCCTGCATGGTGGTGTAACCAAGGTGGGCCGTTCCCCACACCCTCAGCACAGCGCCCAGCGTGATGCTGGAAAGCGCAGCCACGGTGATAGCCACCGTAGCGCTGGCAAGGCTCATGGCGCCGCTGCGTGTCAGCATGGCGGAAAGGTTCAGCCATGCCGTGCCACGCCCGCTGCCGAACAGCCGTTCCCATGGCGCTAGAAATCCCAGCACGTAGAGCAGCAGAAAAACGAGAGAGCGCATTCGAAAGACCAGGGCAGTCGCTTTCACCGGCGATGCATACCTGCGCCGGTGCGTGCCTGGCTTATTTGCAACAGATACAGTTTCATATATCGGTTTAGATGGAATGAAAGGAAAGTAGTGAGGCTTTACTTGCCAGTCAACGTCTCCAGCAGGGCGTCAAAATCTTCTAACCGTGCGTATTCAATGATGACGCGTCCGCGGCCATTTTTGTCTTCGATCGAGACTTTCAGGCCAAGCGAACGCTGCAACAGGTCCCTGGCTTCGCGGACGTTTGGGTCGAGCGCCTGCTTTTCTTTTTCTTCACCCCTGGGCTTTTTCTCAGGGTTGAGCAGACCCTGCACATACGATTCTGTTTGCCGCACCGACATGGAAAGCGCACTTACTTTTTGGGCGGCTTTCAAGATTGCTTCGGGGGATTCTAGGCTGAGCAAGGTCCTCGCATGACCGAAGCTGAGGGCTCCCGTTTCCACCTTCTTCTGTACCTCTAATGGCAGGCGTAGGAGCCTGAGGAAATTGGCTACCGACGTCCGGTCCTTGCCGGTACGTTGGGCCATTTGCTCCTGCGTCATTTTGAAGTCATGGCTAAGGCGGTCGTAGGCGCGTGCCTGCTCCATGGGGTTGAGATCGGCGCGCTGCAGGTTTTCGACGATGGTCATTTCCATCGCTTGCTCGTCAGACGCGTGGCGAATGATGGCCGGCACGGTGGCCTTGCCGGCCAGTTTGGAAGCGAGCCAGCGCCGTTCACCGGCGATGAGCTGGAAGCGGCCGTTTGGCAGCGGACGCACCAGCACCGGCTGCAGTACGCCGGTCGCAGCGATGGAGGCCGCCAGCTCTTTCAGGGCGCTTTCGTCTACCAGCGCGCGAGTTTGAAACGGGTTCCGCTCTACCTGGTCGACCGGCAAATCCCTCGGCTTGCCTTCGTCGGGAGCTGCCGGAGCAGCGATGGGCGCAGCGGCCGCTGTGAAGTTTGATCGGCTGGGTAGCAGGGATTCCAGTCCCTTACCCAGGGCCCGGCGCTTCGGCAATTCGATAGAAGGGGTCATTTCGTTTACAGGCCTCGTAGGTTGAGGAGCGCTGAGTCACTAACCGATAGGGCCGCAAAGGCAAACCCCGCCGGCTTGCTTTTTACAAGTTCATGCATACGGCCAGAAGCGTACTTTGGTTCCTTGTCGCGTCTGTGTCTTTGCAGCTGCTTTTCGTTCCAGTGCGCGGGGACTTTCGATTTTGTTACGGGCGAGGATTTCTTCTGCGAGTTCCCGGTAGCTCTCGGCGCCTCGCGATTTCGGATCGTACAAGGCGACTGGTTTGCCGTAGCTGGGTGCTTCCGCAAGACGGATGTTTCTCGGGATGGCGGTTTTGAGCAGCTTGGCGCCGAAGAAGCCACGGAGATTTTCGGTGACTTGTTGTGCCAGGTTGGTGCGTTCGTCGTACATGGTGAGAATGACGCCCTCGATGTCGAGGGTCGGGTTGAACGCTGTCTGGATGCGGCCGAGGGTTGTCAGTAGCTCAGAAATGCCTTCAAGAGCGAAGTACTCGGCTTGCATGGGGACGAGCAGGCGATCCGCAGCAACCAGGGCATTAATCGTGAGCAGGTCCAGGGCGGGCGGGCAATCGAGCAGGATGAAGTCGTATTGTCCGCGGATCAGTTCGAGAGCTTCCCGCAGGCGGTATTCCCGGCGTTCTGCCTGGATCAGCTCCACCGTTGCACCGATGAGGTGGTTGCTGCCCGGTACCACCTTGAGCGTTGGGATCTCCGTAGGCAGGGTGGATTCAGCGACGGTAGCGTTGCCCATCAGGACGTCGTACGTGGAGTTCCTGTTTTCGTCTCGGGCGATTCCGAATCCGCCTGAGGAGTTGGCCTGCGGATCGCAGTCGATGAGCAAACAGTTGAGACCCTCGATCGCGAGGGACGCGGAAAGATTGATGGCGGTCGTAGTTTTGCCGACTCCACCTTTTTGGTTTACAACCGCGATCACTTTGCCCATGGCTTAGTCGGAAGAGTACCGAGGGAACGGGTCTGGAGCAAGGCGAGGCGATGTGCAGAACTGGGCGCTTATTGTGGAGAACTTCTTGAGCTTGGTTTTTGGGGGTTGCTAAGTTATTGCTGGCTCAGAGGTTAGCGTTGGCCTAAAAAGGCTGGTTTGGGGCGCCGCTATCGGAGGCGCGGTGGAAAACCGGTGTTCCACGTGGAACAAATGCATGCTTGCTGGACTACTGCGGATGGTTGCGTTCGCCCGAGATGTCGCTTTTTGCCGACACGCGAATGGCGATGGAGAGGGTAAGGACCCTCCCACATATCCCGACTGGAAAACGTCGTGAGATATGGGGCACCCGGTTCGGTTTACTAATTATGAGGGTTGTTAAGGTAGAAACCTGAATGCGGATTGTGGAGTGTTCCACGTGGAACGTGGACGGTTCGGCGGTTTTCTCTTAAAACTTCCCTACATTGCCTATCAGGAGGATGCCTCGATCAGAGTAGGGGAGGTCAATAGGTTCACCCCAGGAAACGTCTGGTACAAGCTTCATGTACTTCGTCGCGAGCGACTCGGTAATCATGAGTACCACGTACCGCCTCGCTCGGGTGGCCCCACAACGAATCGCAGTTTCCATCTTCTCTACAGCCCTGAAAGTAACTGCGCCATACTGCTGGGCTGCAGGGAGGGTTTCCACTCGCCCGTCGTAGGTCACGGCTGGAACTTCAATTGTTCGAACAGCCTCACGGAGGAAAGCCACCTTCTTGGCCTGTGACTCAGCGAGTGTGACCTGAATGTCTGGGCGACAGATTGCAATCGGAATGCCGGGAAATCCCGCGCCAGAGCCGTAGTCGAGAAGGGTCGCTGTGTCTTGCGGCAGATGGTGCGCTGCGAACGCGCACTCCGCAAAGTGCCTCCGGACAATCTGCTCCGGCTCGCGAATGGAAGTTAAGTTCAGCTTGCTGTTCCATCGCAGCATCAAATCGAGGTACGCCCGGAAGCGCTCCAACGCTTGCGCCGGAAGGGCCGGGATTCCCGCATCACCAAGGATCGCCTGTATGTCGCAGGCAGTCATCGAGGTGGCACGGTCTCCGCGGGCTGGCGCCAGGCCGACGCCGCTTTGAGGAAACCTGAGAAGATCGCCCGCGATTCAGCGCTCTGCTGGTAAGTTCGCTCTGGATGCCACTGCACGGCTAAGAGGAAGCGTTCAGGGTCGGAGGATTCCAGCGCTTCAATCACACCATCTTTCGCGCTGCGTGCGGCAACCTGGAGGTGGTCACCCGGCGTGGCAACTGCCTGATGATGGCTTGAATTCACTGACACCCGCTCCGATTCGTCACCGTTCTCCGCGGCCGCGAGCAAGCTTGCCAATCGAGTCTCCGGCGTAACGGTGACGGAGTGTGCATCCACTACTTCCCGTCCTGGTTCATGGTCGATGCGCACGGCTAAATCACTCTGCGCTAAATCCTGGATCAGGGTGCCGTGCCTCCACACATTCAATGACTGTAGGCCGAAGCAGATTCCCAGAACAGGCTTGTGCTCCTGCCACGCGTGATTCAGCAAGAGATCGTCCATTGCTTCGCGGGCCGCATCTTTTGCAGCACAGGCCTCGATACGGGTTTGACCGTACCGGGCGGGGTCCACATCCGCAGGGCTGCCGGGCAGTAGAATTCCCTGGCAAGTTGCCAGGGCTGATTTTTGCTCCTCCAAAGGTTTGCCGAGGTGGATCGTCACTGCAATACCGCCCCCAGCCTCGATTGCGTTCACGTACTGCGGCAGGCTGCGCTGGTTGTAGGCTTCGTCTGTTGAGGTCGGCTCAGGAATAGCAATGCGGGGTCGATCGATCATGAGTCCTCTCGTGCCATGGAATGCGCATCTTCGACTGGCCACAAGCTCGAAGCTGCTGCAGCTGGCGCGTGCTGTTGATACAGCGCGAACACTTCAGTACGCAGGCGATCTGTTAACTCATCTACCTGGCGAATGCTGTACCCGGCAGGGTCGATCGGCAGGCCAAAAATGAGCTTCACCGGGCGCGGGCGAAAGTGATGGGTGTGAATGGGCAGTAGCTCATATGTGCCCACAAGGGCGACGGGCACGAGCGGCACGCGCGATCGGATCGCGATGTAGGCAGGCCCGCGCATAAACTCCTGCAACAAACCGTCGCTGGTGCGGCCGCCTTCTGGAAAGATGAAGAGTGGGATGCCGGCTTTGAGTGCCCGAATGGCTTGGTTCAACCCGGTTACCGCACCGCTGCCGGTCTGCTCGTCGACGGGTATCTGGCCCGAGCGGTTCAGGTGCCATCCGATAAAGGGCCACTTCCACAAGCTTTGTTTCGCCAGGATCCGGAACTGCAGCGGCAGACTGCTGAACACCAAAGGTGTATCCATGAGCGAAGTGTGGTTCGAAGCATAGACCGCGACCGGAAGGATATTTTCATGTCCGATAACGGTTACGCTGGCGCCCGCGATCCACAAAGATACTCTCGCCCAAACGCACGCGACCCTGTGTTGCAGCCGCCCATCTTTTTCAAAGAGCGAAAAGAATAACGAAATGCAGCCAAAGAAGGCCGTGAAGAAAAAGAAAACTGGACTGCGCACCAGGTTTGACCAGAGGCGCTTCCCCAGTGAGAGCTCCGGTAAGGCGCTCGCCGGGGTACTCATACTTTCAGCGGCTCGGCGGTCGCGGGCCGCTGGCCCACAAACAAGGGCCGGACTTCCCCCACGAGATAGACGGAACCGGTAACAACCACCAGTCCGTTGGGCGGCGTAATCTCCAGCGCGCGTTCCACGGCGCCTACGGCGTTGGCCGCCGATTCGGCTTCGGTACCCGTGGCCACGGCAGCCTGCAGCAAGTCGTCCGTAGACGCGCTGCGCGGGGAATCCACAGGCGTGACCACCACCTGTTGAAAAAGGGGAAAAAGAATCTGTGCCAGTTCGCCAATGGGTTTGTCCTTGAGGCAGCCAAAGACCAGGGTGAGTGGTTGCCCCTGGTCAAGGTGCGAGACTGCCGCACGCAGCGCCCAGGCGCCTGCGGGATTATGCCCAACGTCAAGGAGAACATTGGGGCGCTGTCCATGGCCCTCGAAATGCTCCAGTCGCGCTGGCCACACCGTATCGCGGATGCCGGCCTGGATATCGATGGCTGTGATATTGTAACCGTGGCTGTTTCTTAACTCTACCGCGGTCGCTATGGCCAGCGCAAGATTGCGCTGCTGGTGTGCACCGGCTAGCGGTGAATCGATCTGAATTAATTCGCCCATGACCGAAAGCGGGTAGCGATTACGCGTGTAGTTTTCAGGATGATTGTGGACGGGCACATACCGCGCCGCATCCACACCCCGCACTTCGAGATCGACGGCGACCTCCCCTAGTGCCTGGTTGGCTTCGGGGTGCTGCGGCAGCGTGACCATCACGCCGTTGCGGCGCAGGATGCCGGCCTTTTCCCGCGCGATTTGCGTGACCGTGGAGCCCAGCCATTCCGTGTGATCGAGCGAGATATCGGTGATCACCGAAACCAGCGGCTCAACGATATTGGTTGCATCGAGCCGGCCCCCCATACCCACTTCCAGCACGGCGACGTCGACCTGTTGCGCGGCGAAATAAAGAAATGCCATGGCCGTTACAGTTTCGAAAAAACTTGGCAGCGCCGGTAAGCGGCCGTCGCGCACCAGCGTCGCGGCAATCTCCTCTACGCGAAATACCAGCGCCGCCAGATCTTCATTGCTGATCTGAATGCCGCTTACCTGGATGCGCTCATTCACCCGGTTCAGGTGCGGCGACGTGTACAGCCCGGTGCGATACCCCGCGGAAGCCAGGATGCTGGCCAGCGTGGAAGAGGTAGATCCCTTTCCATTGGTACCCGCCACCAGGATGCAGGGAAAGGATTGCTCCGCATTGCCGAGGGCCGCCATGAGCGCGCGCATATGTGCCAGTTCAAACTTCCGGCGAGGCACGCCGGGCACAGTGTGCAGTTCCTGACCGAGGGCATGCAGGCGGTCAAGCGCTGAGGCGTAGGACATGAACCTTATTCTAGAGGGAATTACGGCTTTGAGGCGCGATCACCGGCGGGCTACCGCACCGGCGCGGCATCCAGCATCGCGGTGCTGACAGCTGCCGCAGAAACGGCCGGCACCTTCGCCGGGGGCGCCATGAAGTCGAGCGCACGTACCAGGTAGCTTTTCATGTCTCGTCGCGCCACAATCGCGTCGAGCATACCGTGCTCGAGAAGGAACTCCGATCGCTGGAAACCCTCCGGCAACTTCTGGCGGATGGTCTGCTCGATTACACGCGGGCCGGCAAAGCCGATGAGCGCTCCGGGTTCCGCGATATTCAGGTCTCCCAGCATGCCAAAGCTGGCGGTGACGCCGCCGGTCGTGGGGTTGGTCAGCACCGAAATGAATGGCAATCCGGCGCTATCCAGTTGGGCAAGACCGGCGGAGACCTTGGCTAACTGCATCAGGCTGGCCACACCCTCCATCATGCGGGCACCGCCCGAGGCGGCGACTATGATCAACGGTAGACGACCAGCGATGGCGCGATCGATGCCCCGCGCAATGGTTTCGCCCACCACGCAGCCCATGCTGCCCCCTATAAAGCCAAACTCCATGACGCTCAGGACCACGCTGTGCGGGCCGATGTTGCCCAGCGCATTCAGCACTGCGTCGTTCAAGCCGGTTTCCAGGCGCGCTTTCGTCAGGCGATCGCGGTAAGGCTTGATGTCCACAAACTCCAGCGGATCGTTGGAGACGAGTTCTGTATCCACCAGCTGGTAGCCAGGCTCGAGCAGGCTGGCGATCCGCGTTTTCGCATCCAGGCGGAGGTGATGGGCGCATTTCGGGCAAACCTGGAGATTGGCTTCAAACTCGGCTTTGAAAATGTACTGACCGCAACCATCGCACTTCTGCCACAGTCCCTCAGTCCGCACGGTTTTCTCTGTGCTGGCTTCAATCTCATTTTCCTGCCGCTTAAACCAGGCCATCTCTTCCCTTTCGCCAGCGGCCACCATGGTGCCCGTTGCTGCGATCCCTGACTAACCCTGCCATCTTTACAGCTACTAACAAACCGCTGTTCTGCATTTCATGCAACTTTTTGGTACGGAAGCTCCGTGGGCACTCTTGTGACTCGCCTTGTCGACGTCACGAGCATTCGCTTCGGGGCTTGGGTAATTGGCTGCAGCTCCTTCGGTTTGTCTTCCCATCTTCCTAATGCCCAGTGTGATACGGATGGCCAGCCAGTATTGTAAATGCCCGATAGATTTGCTCTGCCAGGACGAGCCGGGCCAGCTCATGCGGCAGCGTCATGGGGCCAAGGGACAGCAGGGTCTGCGCCCGCTTGCGCGCCCCGTCTGACCAGCCGCTCGCCGGCCCAATGGCGAAAATGAGGGTCTGCTGCCCTCCATCGCGCCGTGCGCCAACCCACCTGGCCAATGCTTCTGAAGCGAACGTTTCGCCCCGGCTATCCAGCATGACCAGCCAGGCGGGCGTGCGGGCATGCTGGCGGGCGACAAACGACAGCAGGGCTTCTTCGGTGCGAAAAGCCGCGGGTTCGATATTGGCGTAGGGGCGGCTTCGGTTTAGGTAGACGTTGATGGCCCCATCAAGAAGGTCGCTCTTGGTCCGTTGTGCGACGAAGGCCAGGATGAGGTGCAGACTGTGCCTTTCTACTTGGCTGGCGTTGAGGAATTGCTAGGCGGGTGTGCTCGCAGTCATTTGATCCCGGTGCCGCATGGCTCCCAGGCCAGCGCCATCGAGTACTGCTTCCATCATGGCGTCGCAGCCCATGCATGAGTTGATCATCAAGTGGTACAGGCGGCGGTCGGCCCAGTCCCGGTCATAGTAGCGCCGGACGTACGCCTCGCGCCGGCTATCGGTCGCTTCCAGTTCGGCCCGGGCGCGACTGGCATGCTCCGGAAAATGCGCCTCAAACCAGCGAATCTTGCGCGTCATGGAAGCGTAGACAAAGATGTTGAACACGCCGGGAGTGCTGGCGAGTGCACAAGCCGCGCCCCGCCCCACGATGACGCAATGGCCGTTTACCACGCACTGTTTCAGATAGTTCTGGACAAACTCGACCATGCGCTCGCTATCGAATACCTGGTCTTTGGGGGGAGCGGGCAGGCGATCCACGCTGCCATGCCAAAAAGACTTGCCCATGCGGTAGTACCAGGGGTCGAGGCGCTCATCGCATTGCTCGGCGTGGCTTTGGGAGACTCCAGCCTTGTGCGCGATCTCGTCGATCAGGCAACGGTCGATGAGTTTCCATTTCAGCCTGTCTGCCAGCCGGTGGGCAAACTCCGCGCCCTGGCTGCCGTACTCTCGCTCGATCGTAATGACCCTGACCATAAGCGAAATCCCCCGGTAAAGATGTGGGCCGGCCCTGCCGATGGCGTGATGCTAGCACCGGCAAATGGAATAATCCAGCCTCGGGCCGGCGTTCGTCGGCCCGGCGTCCCCCGCCCGACCTTAAGGTTCAGCAAGAACGGGGTTGCGCAGCGACCCGATCCCGGAGATCTGCACCACCACATCATCGCCGGGTTTGAGCCACCGCTGGGGAGTACGGCCCATTCCCACGCCCGCCGGCGTACCCGTGCTGATCACGTCTCCCGGGACCAACGGCATCATTGTGGAGATATACGAGATGAGCTGCGGCAGTTTGAAGATCAGTTCGCGGGTATTCGAAGACTGCATGATTTCGCCGTTGATTGAGAGGGAAATATCCAACTGGTGCGGGTCAGGTATTTCATCCTTGGAGACAATGCACGGTCCCATTGGCCCGAAGGTTGGGAAGTTCTTGCCCAGGGTCCACTGCGAGGTCGCCAGCTGTACATCGCGGGCGCTCACGTCATTCATGATGGTGTAGCCGAAGACGTACTCTTCCCAATCCGCTTCGGGGATATTGCGGCCCGGCTTGCCAATGACCACCGCGAGTTCCGCTTCATAGTCCGGCTGCTTGGTGGCGCGGGGCAGCAGGATGGGCTGCCGTTCCCCGATCAGGGTCAGGGGGTATTTGGTGAACACGGTCGGGAACTTTGGGGGCTCCATTTTCGACTCAGTGGCATGGTCGCGGTAGTTCAAACCGATGCACAGGATTTTTGAGGGCTGCTGAATCGGCGCCTCGACCGTCACAGACGACAAGGGGGCTAACAAATTCAACCCGGTCTCTTCGAGCTGGACGCCCACTCCAGCCCACCTGGCAGGACCGGCAGCAATGAAGCTTCGCGCATCCGGGTAACCGAGCTGTGTCAGGGGAAAAACGTGGCCGTCTTTGAGGAGTGCCGGGGCGGTCGTGGCATCGCGGCGATAGGTGATAAGGCGCATTTGTCGATTGTCCAACGACAAGCGAAATAATGGGTAAATAATATTTCACTTCCGGACCGGAAGCAGGCGGTGGCACGAGATTGCGTGCCATCGGACTATCGAACAGCTCCTGCGGTCTTTCCTCGTTTGGCGCCCTGCCGGTATGCTCAACGTGTGCCTATGTCTCGCTTCGGGTCGCCGCGCCGCTTCCTCTGCTTGGCTGCTTCCACGCTCTGCGGTGTAGTCCTAAGCGCATTGCTGATCGCTCCGCCGGCTGCCTACGCTCGTCAGCAGGACACCGGATTCCTCAATCGCACCATCACCGTCAATGGCGCAACCTATCATTACGTTGTTTACCTGCCCATGGACTGGTCGCCCCGGCAGAAGTGGCCCGTCATCCTGTTTCTTCACGGGTCCGGGGAACGCGGTTCCGACGGTCTTGACGAGACGCAGGTAGGCCTGCCGAACGCGTTACGTTCTCACTACGAGCGCTGGCCGTTCGTAGTAGTCATGCCCCAGGTCCCCTACAGCCACCATCACTGGACCGACCCGGACATCATGACGATGGCGATGGGCGCCCTCAACGCCGAAATCAAGGAATTCCATGGCGATCCGCAGCGTATCTATCTAACGGGTATGTCCCTGGGCGGTTACGGCGTTTGGGAGATCGCAAAGGATTATCCGGGGCGCTTTGCCGCGATCGCCCCCGTCTGCGGCGGCATTTACTGGTCGTACAAGCCCGAGCGCTGGCATCAGCCAGAACTGGTGCCCGAGTACGTGAAGGCCATCGGCCGCACACCGGTCTGGCTGTTCCATGGCTCAGACGATCCCGTGGTATCACCCGCGCAATCACAGATTATGTACACGGCTCTCAGCGCCGCCGGAGGCGATGTCCGGTTCTGGGAGTACGCCAATTACCACCACAATGCCTGGGACCGCGCCTACGCTGACCCGGCGTTGCCGCAGTGGTTCCTGTCGCACCGCTTAAGTGACATTGAAATCGCCAGGCCCTCCGCAGAGAAGCGCATCATCCCGGTGCATCCGCCGCCCATCAAGCTTGACCCCAGCATCTACGACGCCTACCAGGGTGAGTATGTGGATGCAGGCGTGACCCAGGTGACGATCTTCCGCCAGGGGAATCGCCTCATGTCCAGAAACCGCACCGGCGATCAGACGGAGCTGCTCCCTGAACTCCCCAATCGCTTCTTCTACCCAAGTGGCAGCACCACTCGTCTGACCTTCCAAAAAGGCCCGGATGGCCGCGTGAACGGTCTTCTCTTTTCGGACGACCGCCACCAGGAATTGTGGGAAAAGGCTCCCTAACTCCGCCCCCCTCTGTCCCCTGAAGACTAAAACTCCGGCCCGGCAGGCAAGCCATCGCGCGCGGGCGCTGCTGCACTGTTTCTGTTGCATGTGAAAAGCCGGGCTTCCGCAAACCTGCGTCAGTGCTGCGCGGGGACCAGCTTTGCACGCCGGGGACCATGCTTTCCACAAGCTTTTTCGGGCGGATTGTGGAGACCGTGGGCAACAGGTGACCCAACTCGGCCTTCCGCACAGGTCTTCCTGCTTTTCATTTTCCGTCTGTCCAGTTTTCTAAAACCGGTACCATCCCCGTCCCCGCGACCTGCTTGGTTTGAACCCTTCTTTCCACTTTTCCGCCGACAACGGTTACTACTACTAACAAGAAATAAATTATTTGCGTTCTTTTCCGTAGAAGCAGAACGCCATGGACCGGCCCACCTCATGCAAGGGCGGGGGCGGCGGCGAACCGGCAAAATCACGCCGTTTAAACTGGTCCCCGGAATCCACAGGAAGTGAAAAACCGGCATTCTCAGCCGGAGGCGGCGTGGTGTATCGTGAGTCAAACCGTCAAGGGGGAAAAACATCATGCTTAGCGCGGGCGTTGAGCAGGAGAGACCGGTCGTACAGGGAGCTGCAACCATGGAGATCACTGTCAGCCGTCAAGACCTGCTGCGGGAACTGAGTGCCACGCAGAGCGTCGTCGAACGTAAAACGACGATCCCGATCCTCTCGAATTTCCTCCTTGAAGCAGGCCAGGGTGAAGGCAATGCGGACCGCCTGACCATTACGGCAACCGACCTTGACCAGAGCATCCGCACCTCCTGCGCCGCCAAGATAAAAAAGCCCGGATCGTGCACGATTCCCGCCCGCAAGCTTTTCGACTATGTGAAGTTATTGCCCGGCGGCGAGATCTCGATCAAGCTGATGGAAAACCACTGGGTCCAGATTCGCTCCGGCCGTTCCAACACCAAGATGGTGGGTATGGCCCGGGCTAATTTCCCCCAGGTGCCAGAGTTTCCAGCGGCGGGCCTTACCCAACTGGCCGTCCCATCTATCAAGGGCATGATCAGCAAGACCATCTTTGCCATCTCGAATGAAGAGTCGCGCTACACCCTCAATGGCGCGCTGCTGATTCTGAAGGCAGAGTCCATGTCGATGGTCGCCACCGACGGCCACCGGCTCGCCCACATCGAGAAGACGGGCGAAACCCTCACCAACATCAGCGGCGAGAAGAAGACCCTGATCCCGCGAAAAGCTTTGTCTGAATTGCAGTCGCTGCTCTCGGATACCGAAGAGGAGTCACTCGACTTCTACGACGATGAGCACACCCTGTTCTTCCGGCTGGGTCACCGGGTGCTGACCACGCGCAAGCTCACCGGTCAGTTCCCCAACTATGAAGCCGTGCTGCCGCGGGACAACAACAAGTTTGTGGTGGTGCGCAGCGAAGACCTGATGAGTTCTATTCAGCGTGTAGCGCAATTTGCCGACGAGCGTTCCGGCGCCATCAAGATCCGGCTGGAGCAGAACGAGATGAAGATCTCGTCTTCCTCCACCGAATCCGGCGAATCAGAAGACACCATCGAAAGCCCTTACAGCTTTGATCCCATCGTGGTGGGCTTCAACTCGAGCTACCTGATCGATTTCCTCAAAGCCGTTGGATCCAGTGGCGAAGTTCGTCTGGAATTTAAAGACGCTCAATCTGCCGGCCAGGTTCGTCCGGAAGACGCCGACGACGACTTCAAGTACCGCTACGTGATCATGCCCATGCGGATCTGATCGATCTGCCGATTGGTCCGCTTCGCTGCCGAGCTTACTCGCAGCGAAGAGCAATCGTGCGACTCACCCCGGTCGCTGCAGCAGCAGGTATGAGAGTGGCTGCCAAAGCCGTGCGGCCATCAGAAGCGTAACGACTGAGAACGCGACCATGTCGCGCGTGCTGGTCTTGTGCAACAGGCTGGCCAGCATCTGCGATGCGGCGAGTGCCCAGGCCTTACTCCGCGCCCTTTGTTGAACGCTTGACCGCCTTTTTGACAGCTGTTTTCCGGCCTGCGGCGGCTCTCTTGACCGAAACCTTCTTCGCGGAGGTCTTCTTCGCCACTGCTTTTTTAGCGACAGCCTTCTTCGCAGGCTTGCTGCGCACCTCGGTGGTCTTCTCTACCAGCATGGCTTTCAACTGGGCCTGGTCCATCGTGCGTGCTGATTTTCTTAGCCGTTCAATGTCGTAGAATGCGCGCTTTTCTGTCACGAAGATGTGGACCACAAAGTCCACGTAATCCATCAACACCCATTCTCCCCGCGAACGCCCTTCAATGGAGTTGGGATAGGTTTGGAATTCTTTTTTCATGCGGGATTCAATCTCGTCAGCGATCGCCTGGGTCTGGCGCTCGTTCGATCCGCTTGTAATGAGAAAGAAATCGGTAAAGCCGGCGTCTACGGGGTCGAGTTCGAGAATACGGGTATCCTCGGCCTTCTTGTCCTCGCAGGCCTCCGCTGCGGCCAAAACCATGCGGCGTGTTTCCGTTGTTGCCATTCGGTAGGGTGGTTCTCCTTGCTGATCTTACTAGTATGGTATGCCTGCGGATGCCGTTGGACCATGGGCGGCTCCCAGGTGTCAGGTGGCTTCCGGCGCGTACAGCCGGTGGGCATCGATGTACCTGGCCACGGCCGGCGCCAGCACCGTTTGCGGCTCTTCGCCCTCGGCCAGCTCGGCACGGATCTCTGTCGCCGAGACATCCTGGTCAAGGTCTGGCAACAGGAACAAGTTTGTCGTCTGCCCAGGAGGGCCGCTTACGGCAAAGCGAGTATACGCAGGTTCGCGATATTCGCCGGTCGTCCGCAATCCAGGTGGCAGGGCTGCATTGATCTCCTCCAGAGAAAAGCCGGGCCGGCCGGCAACGATGAAGTTGCACAACAGAAGCAGCTCCATACAGCGATGCCAGCGTTTGAGCGTGAGGAATGAATCAGCACCCAACAGAAAGAAAAGTTCGTCTGCGGGTGCAAGCTGCTGCCGTAGCCGTTGCAGCGTATCGAAGGTATAGTTCGGTCGCCCGTCTTCGAGGGGCGCGTCCAGATCGCTGGCGGCCAGACCCGGCTCCTCGGCAACCGCCAGTCTCACCATTGCGAGCCGGTCTGCGAAGGTGGAATGGCTTGAGCCCACTTTCAGGGGTTGGGTCGCCACGGGCGCGACCAGCACCAGGTCCAGCCGCAATCGCACAATGGCCGCTCGGGCAATCGCGATGTGGCCACGATGTGGCGGATCGAAGGTGCCTCCAAAAAAGGCAATGCGCATAGGGCATCCTACCGCGAGCCCGCGCCAGGGCTGTATGCTGAGCCCACTTCAATGCAAACCGCTTACATCGCCCTCGGCTCCAACCTCGATTCACAGCACGGGAGCCGCGCGGGGACCTTGTCCGCCGGCGTTCGCCACCTGGTGAGCCTGGGAGAGGTCGTCGCGCGTTCTTCCCTCTACGAAACCGAGCCGGTCGGCTTTCGCGATCAGGCGAACTTTGTCAACGCCGTGGTTGCTTTGCAGACGCACCTGGAACCCCTGCCGTTGCTGCATGCATTGCTCTCGATCGAGCGCGCTCTTGGGCGCGACCGCGCCAGCAGCGTCCCCAAAGGGCCGAGAACCCTGGATCTCGATCTTTTGCTTATGGGGGATCGCGTCCTCACCTCAGACGAACTTTCGCTACCTCACCCAGCATGGAACCAGCGGCGTTTCGTATTGGCTCCGCTGGCCGAGATCGCGCCCGGCTTGCACGCACCAGGAAGTCAGCAAACCGTAGCTGACTTTCTGGCAGCGCTGCCTGATGAGGGCGACAACCGCGAAGCCGCCGTGCGCCGCTTAGACCAAGCTTGGTAGCAGCGTCACGCCTCAAGCCTTAGCGCAAAGCGGGGTGAGAGTGTCCCCCACTCAAGCCAAAACGGCTTGAATGGGCCAACCGAGATAAATTTGGGGCCCTGGTCGTTGGGGTCGATTTCTTTCTCCCACCCTGCTGGTAAAGCCCCGGGTGGCCCATTCAAGCCGCGTTTGGCTTGAGTGGGGGACATTTAAACTCGCAGTCCATCCCCCTCCGCAGATCAACACAGCGTCGCAGCTCAGCAGGGCCGCCGCGATTCGAGGCCGTCGAACCATTGCTAAAATCAAACCAGTGTCTCTCGCCTTTCAGATAGAAGCCGCCAGTGGGCTGGCGCGACGGGCGACCATGACCCTGCCCCACGGCCAGGTCCAGACTCCCGCGTTCATGCCCGTCGGCACCGCAGGGACCGTCAAAGCCATCCCGCAGCACCTGCTTGAGGAACTGGACGCCCAGATCATCCTCAGCAACACCTATCATCTCTACCTGCGCCCCGGTCACGAATTGGTTCGCCGCATGGGAGGCCTGCACCGCTTCATCGCCTGGTCAAGGCCCATGCTTACCGATTCCGGGGGATTCCAGGTCTTCAGCCTTAACGAACTTCGCAAGGTCACCGAAGAAGGGGTCAAGTTCCGTTCGCACCTCGACGGCTCCTCCCACTTCTTTTCGCCGGAACACTCCATGGATGTCCAGCTGGCTCTGGGCGCCGACATCATCATGGCCTTCGACGAATGTACCGAATACCCCGCGGACCGGGCCCGCGCCCAGCAATCGCTCGACTTAACTCTCCGCTGGGCAGTGCGCAGCCAGAATCACTTCCAGCAGCATCGCCATCGCTTTGATCCCGAAGGCAATCAATCCCTCTTCGGCATCGTGCAGGGAGGCATGTATGCCGACCTGCGCCGTGAGTGTGCCGAACAGCTGGTCGCCATGGATTTCCCGGGATACGCCATCGGCGGCCTGAGCGTGGGCGAACCCCGCGCCGCCACCCGGGACATCATCGAGAGCACCCTGCCCCTGTTGCCCCCCGACAAGCCGAGATACGTCATGGGCGTCGGCTACCCCGAAGAGATCGTGGAGTACGCCTCCATGGGCGTCGACATGATGGACTGCACCATTCCCACCCGGGCCGCCCGGCATGGCCTGCTCTTTACCTCCGGGGGGCGGCTGAACATTCGCAATCGACGCTTCGCCGAGGATCCCCTGCCCCCAGACCCTGAGTGCGGCTGTATGATTTGCCGCCGGTATACCCGTGCCTATCTCCGCCACCTGATGGTAGCCGAGGAACCCCTGGCCGGCGTGCTGAACACGCTGCACAATCTGGCCTTCTACCTTGACACGATGCGGTCGGTACGAAATGCTATCTCGACGGATACTCTTCCTGCGCTGCTGGCCCGCGTACGTGCGCGCGCCTATCGAGTGGAATAAGCGAGTTCTGCCCTTTCCGGCGACTTTCTCTCCCAGAATCAGGTGTAAGCAGAGTTAGCTCGTCCGGTAGACAGACCGCGGCTGATAGGCTGTAGTAGAAAGCTGGATAAGATTACCCAGCAGAGGATAGTGCGTTGACGTTGACCTTTTTGTTCGCTGTCCCAGCCATTCCGCCAGGCCTGGTGACCTTCCTTCCATTCCTGCTGATCATTGCTGTCTTCTATCTGATGCTTGTGCGGCCTAACCAGAAGAAGCAGAAGGTCTGGCAGGACATGTTGGCGAGTCTCAAGCCCGGCGATCGCATCACCACCACCGGCGGCATGCGGGGTACCGTTCTCTCGATTAAAGAAGACGCCATCCAGCTGCGCGTACCACCCGACAATATAAAAATCGAAGTCATTAAGAGCGCCATCGCTTCCGTGACGACAAACCAAGAGGAAGCTAAATAAAGCCGTATTTCGCGGGCAGACGCCAAGCCCAGCGGAAAACCAGGTTCGACTCCCATGCGTAAAACTCTTCTGATCGTTGCCATCCTTCTCGTCTTTGTTTATGGAATCTTCGGGATCCCGAAGGGAATCGGCCCGTCTGCCTGGAAGTCGGCACTGACCGATCGCATCCACCTCGGTCTGGACCTCAAGGGCGGCATCCACCTGGTCCTCCAGGTAATGGTCGAAGAGGCAGTGGGCGCGGAGACTGACAATGCAGCGGCGCGGATACAAGCCGACCTGCAGCAGGGTGGATTTGCAGCCACTTCGGTTCTCAAGCCTGATCCAAAGCAGCCTGCGCTGATCCAGATTCATGGGACTCCCGCCGCCAAGGCGAGCGATGTGCGGAACTTGCTGGACTCCCGCTATGGCAACCAATACGTAGTCGCCACGGGTGCAAACAATACCTTTACTTTGACCATGAAGCAGACTGAGGTGCAGTCGATCGAGCAGCACGCGCTGCAGCAGGCGATCGATACTATCCGCACCCGCATCGATAACCTGGGCGTCACCGAACCCACCATCCAGGAGTACAACCTGGGCACCAACCAGATCCTGGTGGAATTGCCCGGCGTGGACGACCTGAGCCGCGTTCGTGACATCATTCAGTCCACCGCGCGTCTGGAAATTCACCTGGTGGTCGGTGGTCCCTTCGCGTCGGAGGAGGCCGCAGCCCAGAGCGTCGGCGGCACAGTACCTCCCGAGAACGAAATCATGGCGTATGGCGGGAGTGACCCGGCGTTGCAGGGCCAGTATTACGTGCTGCAGCGGCTACCGGTGGTTGCCGGAGATGACTTCCGCGACGCGCAGCCTTCCGTGGACGAAAACGGCCGGCCGGATGCAACCTTCATTCTGACCCGCAGCGCGGGTGACCGCTTCTATCAATTCACCAGCACCAACATAGGCAAGGCCCTGGCGGTGGTGCTCGAGAACCGGGTGCAGGAAGCCGCAAATATCCAGCAGGCCATTCGTGACCAGGGCCGCATCACGGGCCTGGGCAAAGACAAGGCACAGAATCTTTCGCTGATGCTGCGTACCGGCGCTCTGCCCGCCTCGATCCACTATCTGCAGGAAAGCGTCGTTGGTCCTTCGCTGGGTGCTGATTCCATTCGTAAAGGCGTAATGGCCTCGATCGTCGGCATGCTCGCCGTCATGATCTTCATGCTGATCTACTACCACGGCGCAGGCATCAATGCGGATCTCGCGTTGATGCTCAACCTGATCATCCTGTTGGGCTTTATGGGCTTTACCAGTTCGACGCTTACCTTACCGGGCATCGCCGGCGTGATCCTGACAATCGGTATGGGCGTCGATTCCAACGTGCTGATCTTTGAGCGTATCCGGGAAGAGTTGCGCTCGGGCAAGGCGCCGGCCTCGGCAGTGGACCAGGGTTTCGCGCACGCGTGGACGACCATCCTGGATACCCACGTCACGACCATTGTCTCGGCGCTTATCCTGTTCCTCTTCGGAACCGGCCCAGTGAAGGGGTTTGCAGTCACCCTCAGCTTCGGCCTGGCGGCAAACCTGTTTACCGCAGTGTTTGTCTCCCGCCACATATTTGATTCGATTCTCAAGCGTAAGCAGCGGGGAGAGGCACTTTCCATCGGTTAGTGCCCGGCATCGCGCGTACCAGCAAGACGGAGTTTTCTAGTGGAACTGTTTCGTGGCATTAATATCGACTGGCTGGGGAAGAAGTGGTATTTCCTCGCCTTTTCTCTGGTCTTCAGCGTCGCCGGCCTGCTGTCGATTCTGTTCTGGCACCACATCAACCTGGGCGTTGACTTCCGCGGCGGCACGCTGGTCTACGTGCAATTCGACCAACCAGCCAACATAGACCGCATTCGTCAGGCAATCGACCGTTCCGGCATCCACGACGCCAGCATTCAGTCGTATGGCACGACCGGCCACCAGGTCATCATTTCGCTCCCGCAGAAGGAAACCCAGGACGCGGCGCTCGATGCCGGCCGGCAGACCATCGTGCAGGCTTTGAATGCGAACTACGCTGGCGCCGGCACCGGGAACCAGGGCAAGCTGGATCTTGATAACGCAGGCAGGCAGGCGCTAGGCCAATTTCTGCAACCGAGCACGCCCCAGTATGCCCAGCAGGCTGGCGCCATCCTCGACCATCGCGACCGGGACCTGGGCGGGATGTTCAGCAGCATGGATCAACTGAATGGCGTAGCCGATCCAGCGGTCGTCAACCAGTTGAAGCAGGGAGCCTACCTCTCCGGCTTCCACGTCTTCAACCAGGAAATTATCGGACCGCAGGTGGGTGCCCTCTTGCGCCGCCAGGCTCTGCTGGCAACGCTCTACTCCCTGCTCGGCATGCTGGTCTATCTATGGTTCCGCTTCGAGCTGATTTACGGCGTCGCCGCGGTGGTAGCTGTATTCCACGACACCTTAATCACGATCGGCGCCTTCAGCCTGACCAACCAGGAAATCACCCTGACGGTGATTGCGGCAATCCTCACGCTGATCGGCTACTCGATGAATGACACAATCGTCGTCTTCGACCGTATCCGGGAGAATCTGCGTCTATCTCGCCGCGAGAGCCTGACCAACGTAGTGAATCGCAGCATCAACCAGACCTTGAGCCGGACCGTACTAACCTCAGGACTGACGTTTCTCACCGTGCTCTCGCTGTACGTCTTCGGCGGTGAAGTTCTGCACGGCTTCTCGTTTGCTCTGGTGGTTGGCATCCTGATCGGGACCTATTCCTCGATCGCGGTGGCTGCGCCGATGCTTGTGGCCTACCAGGACTGGCGCGCCAGAAACGGCAAACAAGCAGCACTGCCCGCAGGCAAGCGAGCCAAGGTCTAGGCCCGAAAGGTCTAACCAGACGACCACCAAGACTCGGAATCCAATCTAAAGACCGCCGGATCTACAGCGGAATGGGGCGGTACTAAGATCCAAAACACTGGGATCCAAAACACTGGCTGCCCAGCAGCGGACTGGGGTGCCCCATATCTCACGACGTTTTCCAGTCGGGAGATGTGGGAATTCACCGCGCCCGACCAGTAACTCCAACCCCGCCTGAACTCTCCGATCAGGATAACTCCCGCTCAAAAAAACCCTTCACGTCCAGTCCCAACACGCATCCAAACCAAAGTCACAAGCGGGAGTCACCGCAAAGTTCAAGCAGTCGGGCCCCAGCTTGAAGATTTCCACAGTTTGCACAGTTTCAGCTGTTCTGCCAATCACCCATCGGGATCAAAATCTCGATGATCGGTGTCTACATTGGTACAAGTTCGAATATCCGAGGTAAGGCGATGTTTGAAGATTCATTAATGGAGTCAGGTGGCAAGCTCAAAACCAAGAGCAAATACTGGACAATCGCTACGTTTGCCCTGAATGCGATTATCCTGGCCGCGCTCATCATTTGGCCGCTCTTGCACCCTGAAGCTCTGCCTACGCAGATGATGGCGACGCTGCTGGTCGCCCCGCCACCCCCACCGCCGCCTCCCCCGCCACCACCGCCGCAAGCTCCGGTTCAGGTCAAGATCAAGTCAGAAATGATTGAGAACCAGCTCCAGGCGCCCAGCAAGATCCCGAAAGAGATCAAGCAAATCAAGGAATCTGCAGCACCTCCTGCCATGGCCGGCGTGTCCGGTATGGAAGGCATGGGCGGCGGCACTCCCGGCGGCGTGATGGGCGGTATCCTTGGCGGCGTCGGCACCGGTCCGGCTGTCGTAAAGGCGGCACCCCCTAAGAAGCTGAGCATCTCGTCGGGCGTCATGGCAGGAAACCTGCTTGAGAAGACGGTTCCTCAATATCCCGCAATTGCCAAAGCCGCTCGTATCCAGGGCACGGTGCAGCTGCAGGCAACTATATCGAAGAGTGGCACCATCCAGAACCTCCGCGTGATCAGTGGTCCTCCCATGCTGCAACAGGCGGCTATGGATGCGGTGCGCGGCTGGCGGTACAAGCCATATCTTCTGAATGGAGATCCTGTCGAAGTCGAAACGACTGTCAACGTGGTCTTCAATCTCGGCAGTTAACACCTGTAGCCGGCTCCGTTTTTCGCCGTGGGCCGGCCATTCCCCTTGTGGTCACTTCGGGTCATATCGTCCCGAAGTTTCACGGTGCTAGCATCTGGTTGCTTCAGAGCTATAACGAAGTAAATACGTAGGAGGAACGATTCAGTGATTCTCGCTCAACTCTCCCAACTCGCCGCCCACCAGGCAGCTCTTGCCATGTTTTTCTTCCAGGATCAGGCGCCATCCGTCGGTTTCTCCCCGATGGAGCTCTGGCACAACATGGGGCCTGCCGCCAAGGCAGTCGTCGGCGTGCTCTTTATCATGTCGATCTGGTCACTGGCCGTAATCATCGATCGCGCCCTGTACTTCAGCGCAGCACGTAAGCAGTCGCGTGAGTTCGCTCCCCGCGTTGCCGGCGCTCTGAAGGAAGGCAAGTTGGACGAAGCAGTGAAGGTTGCCGATCGCAACAAGAAGTCGCACCTGGCGGAAGTGGTCACCGCCGGCCTGCAGGAGTTCCGCAACTACGGCAGTGGCGGCGCCATTACCGAAGAGCAGATCGAATCCAGCAAGCGCGCACTCGAGCGGTCTGAGGCCATCGTGCATGCCAAGTTGAAGAGGGGTCTGGGTGGTCTTGCCACCATCGGTTCCACCGCGCCCTTTATTGGTTTGTTCGGCACTGTGGTTGGTATTTTGAACGCCTTCCAACAGATCGCAACCCAGAAGACTTCGGGTATCGGCGCAGTCGCCGGCGGTATCTCGGAAGCCCTGGTCACCACGGCGTTCGGATTGCTCGTTGCCATCCCGGCCGTTATGACCTTCAACTACTTCACGGGTAAGGTGGAAGCTTTTGACGTGGAAATGGACAACTCCTCCAGTGAGTTGATCGACTACTTCATCAAGCAGAGCCACCGCCGCTAACGCGGCTGGCACGCAACTTCATGGCGGGAATCCTGCACCGGCTGGGACGAAGTTCATCTCTTCCCAGCCTGGTGGTTTCGAGCGAAGCCGCTGTTAACATGACCAGGTAAGCCCAAAACAGATTCGCCTCTCCCGCACGGTGCCCACTGGACCCTGTCGCGGAGAGACTGACAGCAAGTCATCCTGAAGGTGGGGCTGTTCGACCCACGGAGCAAAACTAATGGCAATCGTAGTTAGAAACGAAGGCGCCAAGGTAAATTCCAACATCAACGTCACTCCCATGGTGGACGTGATGTTGGTGCTGCTGATCGTTTTCATGGTCATCACGCCCATGTTGCAGAACAAGGTAAACGTCGAGCTGGCCAAGGTCACCGACCCGACCTCCATGCCTGACGTCGATAAAGAAGATTCCATCGTCATTGCAGTCACCCGCGACAACCGCGTCTACCTCGGCCAGAATCAGGTCTCGATGGCAGACCTGGGCGGCAAGGTGGCTGACCTGTTGACGAACAAGACTGACAAGCAGATATTTATGCGCGCGGATGCGCGGTCACAGTATGGCACCGTAATGGATGCGATTGACGATGTGCGTACCGCAGGCGTCGACCAGGTTGGGTTGTTGACCGATCGTCGCGCAGACGCAACGGGACCAACACCGCCTCCTGCAGGCCAGTGAGCAGAAGCTCGCACGCAGCGCACTAACGTTTCAGGCACACGCAGCCAGAAAAAGAGGGATGGAACATGGCATTTGATACAGGTGGTGGTGGCGGCCTCAATTCAAGCATTAACGTGACGCCCATGATCGACGTGTTGCTGGTATTGCTGATCGTGTTCATGGTGATCACACCAGTCACGCCCAAGGGCCTCGACGCCCTGGTGCCGCAGCCGCCGAAGAATCCCCAGAAGCAGCAGGATAACGACCGGACAATCGTGGTGCAGGTGACCCATCGTCCCGGTGGCGGAGTCCCGGGCTACAAGATCAACGAGCTGGACATCGCGCATGGCGATCTCCTGAACAAGCTGGAAGGTATCTTTGCTACCCGGGCCGAAAAGGTGATGTTCGTCAAGGGCGATCCGGCGTTGGACTTTTCTGCCGTCGCAGATGTCCTGGATATCGGCCACTCGGCAGGTGTTGACCACATCGGTCTTATTACGCCAAAGGTAGCTGCTGGTCAGTAACGCTGTATTTCTGTTTTAATCGGGCCACAAGCCCGTCTGAGGGTCAGAAGGTTGTAAGCCTTCCGGAATCTCCAGGCGGGCTGCCAGCAAGGCAGCCGCTAGGGTTGTGCTGGCATCGAAAGAAAGGTGCCCGACCCTGCCTCATGGCTTACAACGATCAAGTCAGCATCGATTTACAAAGCGCTTTGCGAAAAGCTCCGCGGCTCCCTCACGGGCAGCCGCGGAGCTTCGTTCTTAGACCACACTTGCCAGTAGACTGAAACCAATTACAATCACTGCGCGGAGTATTTCCTCTTAAGTGGCAGGCCCGCGTAAGCTTGTTTACGATCAGGCGCAGCCTGGCGAACATAAGGAGATTTGAACCAGAATGAAGCGAAGCGCATATTTACCGGTGCTGGCGATCGTCACCCTGTCGCTGCTGACAATGGTTACCGGGTGCAGCAAGCTGCAGGCTCGTGATCAGTTGATCAAGGGTGTCCAGGCATACAAGAACGCCAAGTTTGAAGAGGCGATCGACCACTTCCAGAACGCCGAGCGGCTTGACCCTACGCTGGCAAACGCTCCTTTATATCTTGCGACCGCTTACGCGCAGCAGGTAGTTCCGGACGCAAATACTCCCGAGAACACGAAGAACGCACAGCTGGCGATCAACGCCTATCAGCAGGTGCTGGCCAAGGACCCGAATGACCTCACCGCACTGAAGGGCATCGGCGCCGTCTACCTGAACACAGGGAAGACTGAACAGGCGAAGGAGTGGCAGCGCAAGGTCACGGTCGCGGATCCCAATGACCCCGTCGCCCACTACACCATCGGCGTGGTTGATTGGCGTGTGGCTTACAAGAATGCCATTGCCACCCGCAACGGGCTGGGCATGCAGGATAACGGCGACATGATCAAGGACAAGGCTGCCTGCCAAAAGCTTGCCACGACAAACCAGCCACTGGTCGACGAGGGCATCAAGGAACTTCAGCGTGCAGTCGAGTTGCGCCCTGGCTACGATGACGCCATGTCGTACCTCAGCTTGCTTTACCGGCGCAAAGCAGATCTGGATTGCGGCGATGAAGCGGCCCACAAAGCAGACTTGGCCATGTTCGACCAATGGCGCGACAAGACTATGGCGACTCGCAAGGCGAACGAAGAAAAGAAGAATCAGCAAACCCCGGGCGGTATCACCATGGAAACTCCATCCGGTAAGTAAACCCCGCACGCGATCCAAAAACGAAAGCCCTCGGCCTGCGCCGGGGGCTTTTGTTTGTGCACTCCCGTTCCCTTTTTCGGGTCGTTGGGCGCTTGTAGGGGAGAGAGTTACCGGTGGAGGATTGTGAATTCCCACATCTCCCGACTGGAAAACGTCGTGAGATATGGGGCACCCCAGCTTGTT
>CAZZVD010000010.1:0-39045 GCA_964657465.1 uncultured Acetobacteraceae bacterium
TCGGGATGACAAGTTGGGGGCTAACTAGCCGATTCACCGTGCTTCCTGCGCGCAGATCGGCCGTCCGGACCGGCCCGGTCCCCGCCGCAATTGCTTGGCGCTGATCTGGGTTTGGCGTATCCTCGGGAAGAGATGCGCCGAGTTTGCCATATCCGAGTTTGCAAAATGATGATGGCGATCGCGCTCGGCCTGTTACTCACCGCGCCGTTATTTGGCGTGGGTGCCTCCGCTGCAGTACCGGCGTGCTGCCGCCGCACTGGCGCTCATCATTGCATGGCTATGGCAGGGAACGATCAGGCCATGGACGCGCATGCGGGCGAGCATAACGTCGGGCCCATTCCCAACCGTTGCCCCCGCGCCCCCTTAAGTACGACGGCACCTCAACCGCATGGTTTTACTCCGCAGTGGAGGCAGAACGCTGGTATTCCCTTGTTTGTACGACCGGCGGCACTGCCCCAGACTGAGGCACGGTACCGCATCGCGTTCGCGCGCAGCGGGCAAAAGCGCGGCCCCCCGATCCACCTCCTTTAAACGCCCGAATCATCATTTCTCTTCATAGCGTTCTGTCACTTCGGTGACGGGGAGGTTCCCGTGTCTTTACGCAAAGCTGCGTGCCTGCGGCTGCTTCTTCTTGTGTTGGGCCTGCTCTTGCATGTGAGTACAGCCGGCGCCACTGTCTTTGGTGAGATACAGGGGATCGTTCACGATCCGCAGCATCGGCCTTTGTCAGGCGCTTCCATCGTGCTCAAGAGCGCTCATTCCGCCTTCACGCGGTCGACCGTGACGGATCGTGATGGCGCGTTTCGCTTCCAGGCTGTGCCTTTTGGCGACTACATGGTGACCGTCGAGCAGTCAGGGTTCGCGCCGCTGATGCGAAACCTCTCGCTTGCTTCTGGTACTTCGCCGATTTTGCACTTTGAGTTAACGATTGCCGTCGTCAACGAATCCGTCTCCATCGTAGGGCAGGGGAGTGGTGGCAACGTGGATTCAGTCACTCCCACCACTACGCTGAATCGCGAGGACATTCAACGAACTCCCGGCGCAGATCGAAGCAACAGCATGCAGATGATTACCGACTACGTACCCGGCTCCTACATGACGCATGACATGCTGCACATGCGCGGGGGACATCAAGTCGCCTGGCTGATCGATGGTGTAGAGATTCCTAACACCAACATTGCTTCCAACATCGGCTCTCAGATCGATCCCAAGGACATCGACTACATCGAAGTGCAGCGCGGCAGCTACAACGCCGATGTCGGTGACCGCACCTACGGGGTTTTCAATGTAGTGCCGCGCACCGGCTTCGAACGGAATCGGCAGGCCGAGCTGGTCCTGAGTGCAGGCAGCTTCTTGCAAACGAATGCCCAGCTCAACTTTGGCGACCACTCAGAAAAAGCCGCCTACTACTTCAGCCTGAACGGCAATCGTACCGATTACGGTCTGGCGCCGCCGGTAGGCCAGGTTCTGCACGACGCGGCAAATGGCTATGGCGGCTTTGCCTCGTTTCTCTCCAATCGCACACCGCGCGACCAGTTGCGCCTGGTCACTCAGTTGAGGGGAGACAACTTCCAGATTCCCTACGATCCCAATCCGGACAGTTACGGTAATCAACTAAGCCCCTCGTTTGGACTTAGAGACGCGCAACACGAGACAGATGGGCTGGCGGCCTTCACCTGGGCGCATACCTTCAACCAGTCGACGCTGCTGGAGGTGTCGCCCTTCTACCACTACAACCAGGCAGACTATGGATCGAAGCCTGACGACTTCCCGGTAGCCACTACCTCTGATCGTGCCTCTCACTATGCAGGCGGCCAGGCGAACATCACTACCAACATCGCCAGGAATACCATCCAGGCAGGCGTCTACAGTTGGGGCCAGCACGATAGCTATATCTTCGGCTCTTTGTTTAACGATGGCAGCTTCGCGAACTTCAGGATTGCTGATGCAGCGGCAGGTGGTCTGATCGAGGAGTATCTCTCCGATAATTTCAAGGCGACACCCTGGCTGACATTGATCGCCGGGCTCCGGCAGGCAAATTTTGTTTCCGCGGTTACGGAACATGCTGTGGATCCACGCGCGGGCGTGGCGATTGAACTACCTCGCCTGCATTGGGTACTGCGCGCATTTTACGGTCGCTACTACCAGCCGCCCCCACTGCTCACGGCCAACGGTCCGGTGGTGGATTACGCGAATGCCAGCGACACCAGCTTTGTGCCCCTGCACGGGGAGCGTGATGAAGAGCATCAGTTCGGGTTACAAATCCCGTTCAAAGGCTGGTTGCTTGACGCCGATACCTTCACCAACCGCATCCACAACTTTCTGGATCACTCCAATATCGGAGCCTCCAGTATCTACTATCCGGTAACGGTCGACGGTGCCCTGGTGCGGGCATGGGAACTCAGTATTCACTCACCTCGCGTTGGCCGGTTTGGTCAGGGACATCTCGCCTACTCGAATCAGATCGCGCAGCAACGGGGCGCCATCACCGGCGGCCTCATCTGTGTACCAATTGGATCACCCGCCTGTGATGCCGGTTTTGACTATGGTCCACTGGATCACGACCAACGCAACACGCTCAATCTCGGTTTCAATGCAAACCTGCCATGGAGAGTTGTTGCGTCCACGAACGTCTACTACGGCTCGGGCTTCGCTAATGGTTTTCCCGACCCGCCCTCGCCGTTCAACGGTGCGTACCTTCCAGGGCACACCACGTTTGACGTGACACTGGGTAAGCAGTTCACTGACAATGTATCCGTGTCAGTCACTGCCCTGAATGCCGCCAATCGCAGACTGCTGCTCGACAACAGTCTGACCTTTGGAGGCTTTCATTACAACGATCCCCGGCAAATCTATGGGGAACTTCGATACCGCTTTCATTACTAGCGGACCCTCCTGCGGAGCGTCTGGTAGCGGATTGGCTTAACACCTTCTCACCGTAGAAATGAATTCCGCAATTTGTTCACCGTGTCGCAATCTGGCGTGGCGGTAGGCGGCGAATCGCATCCAAAGCGCTGAGGTTACCACTACAACGTGCGCACTATCGCTTTGGTAAAAGATCAGCCGTGCGAGGCAACGACACTCCCGGACGAAGTCAGGTTCACTGCACGACTCGGCGGCCCTCTCGCCCTGGGCGAACTGGGCTGGATGTCTACTTACATCATCGATGCCCTGATGATTGGCAGGCTACCTCATTCCGCCCTGGCGATCTCCGCTTCCTCGCTCGGCAATACCATCTTCTATGCCATTGTGTTTTGTGCCATTCGACTAATGGCCGGTATCGACACGCTGGTCGCACAATCGTTCGGGGCGGGTGATCGCGCAGACTGCAACCGGACGCTTGGGCAGGCCATATGGTTTGTGTTGATCGGCTCGCCGGTAGTCATGGGGCTAACTCTGGGCGCCATTCCGCTGTTGCCGCACTTCGGCACGCCGGCTCCAATCGTCGCCGAAACAAGCCGCTATTTGCACGCACTCGTCTGGTCCACTGCGCCACTGCTGCTGTACATGGCTCTGCGCCGGTATCTGCAAGGGATCGACCGGGTGTTGCTGATCATGGTCTCGCTGGTAACCTCTGCACTAGTGAATTGGGGTGGCGATTGGGCATTACTCTATGGTCACCTTGGCGCACGGCCGATGGGTATTGCGGGTTCCGGATGGGCTACTTGTATCGTTCGCTTTTACATGGCCGCGTTGCTCGTGGCGGGAACCTGGATTAGCTTTCGCAAGAACCGCGCTTCGCTCTCATGGCAGATGTTGGCGCCAGACCTGAAGCGGCTGCGCGTGCTGCTGCGCATAGGCTGGCCTTCTTCTCTTCTCAGCCTGACCGACCTGGGTGTGTCTACGTTTATGTCCATTCTGTGCGCGCGCTTGGGCATGCAACTGCTTGCCGCGCACCAAGTCGTGCTGGATCTCGATGCCCTGGTTTTCATGGTGCCTTCAGGCCTGTCCTACGCGACCGTTGTTCGCGTAGGACAGAGTGCCGGCAGAAATGATGTGTCGCAGGTCATTCGGTCGGCAAAAGCGAGCTTATTGCTTGCGATGGGCTACATCGTTGTGGCTGCGAGCCTGTTTGCCGGATTTCCTCATTTGTGGGGGAGTCTGTACACCAACGACCCTTCGGTTGTCGCGGCAGCCGAACCGATCTTTCTCATTTGTGCATTCATTCAGCTGGGCGACGCCGCCGGAGTTATCTACAGTGCCGCGCTGAGTGCACTCGGCGACACGCGCACGCCCATGCTCATCAGTACGGCCTGGTATTGGTTGTTGGGTATGCCCTTGTCGTACTGGCTTACGTTCTACGGCGGTATGTCTGTGGAGGGGTTGTGGATTGGACGAGCGGTGGCCGCGATTGGCTCCGCCGCACACGCTGGGATCATCTGGCATTTGCGCATGCGTTCAGCAACGGCCAGCCCGCAACGTGCTCGGTTGACCCTGGTGCCAACCATTTATGCCCAAACCCAGCAATCGCGAGCGAGCTGAACGATTCTTGTTGAGTCGGAGTTGCGGGGGAAGAGTCGCTGGTGGGGGGCTGTGAATTCCCACATCTCCCGACTGGAAAACGTCGTGAGATATGGGGCACCCGAAGTTGTTACGGAGCCAGGGTTTTGTGTTCGGATTGACCACCAGGGTGAGACCACACCACAGCGGCGGGAATTTACTCTCTCTATGCTCAACCAGATCCGGCAGGAAAGAGCTGCCGGTGGGGTGCTGTGAATTCCCACATCTCACGACACGCTGTTACGGGGCGCAGAAATCACGTCTTCGGGATGACTTTCAGCGCGCGCAGGGTCTCAAACAGTCGGCGAAACATCTCCTCGGTGTCGATGCAATCGGTAAAGCCGGCCTGCCGCGCTTTAATCGTGCTTGAGATATTGTCGAACTCACTGTGGAAGATAAAGTCGCCGAAACTCCACGCCGCTACCTGCTCATAAGGAATATTCCGCAGACCGTAACGGGACACCGTGTCGCCCCAGAGCGCGCCCTTGTCAGCCATATAAACGGCCAGCGGGATCGGCACCGGTTCTGCCACCTCCATGTGAAACATGCGGGCAATCTGCGGCCACATATGCCGCCAGCGAAAGTAATCCCCGTTCGTGATATTAAAGATCTCGTTCTGCGCGTTCACGCTGTTGCCTGCCCAGACGGTGGCTTTGCCGAGAATCTCCGCCGAAGTCACCTGGTAGAGAGCGTGATATGCCTTCTCCGTTCCCGGAAAGCGAAGCGGCAACCCAAGTTCCCTGGAAAGGACGGCATAAATCGCGATCACCATGGCCAGGTTCATTGGGTTGCCGACGCCAAAGCCGCAGATGGCCTCGGGCCGAAGAGCCGTCCAACTCCACCGCTTGCCCTTTTGCCGTGCGCGCAGAAAATCTTCCTGGTCGTAGTAAAAGTTTGGCGGCATTAGTCGCGGATCGTCCTCGCGCGCGGGTGTTTTGAATGGTCCCAGGTCAGCGCCGTATGCTTTCCCTCCCTGATAAAACGTTACGTGTTCGAGTGACGGGGAGGCGGCCTCGACCACATCCAGCAGGTTGCGCAGGAGCGCTACATTCACTTCTGATTTTTCCCGTGCAGTCGGCTTCTCAATGTATGCGCCGAACACGATGTGGGTCACGCCGGTTAACCTGCCAAGCTTCCGTTGCACATCCTCGCGATCGAGCAGATCGACGCCCATGGCCTCGACACCCTCGGGGACTTCCGCTTTGCGGCGAGACAGCCCGTAGACTTTTGCCCCAGGCACGGCGATCCATTGCTGGGCGGCCCCAGTCCCGGAAACCCCATGCACACCCGCAATCAACACAATCGGATCTGAGCTCATTGTCACCTCTCTGCAGCGCGTCTGAGCTCTGCTTCTGCGAGGTTAGAAGCCGGAAGCGGCGCGAAGGATTGTCTGTCGCATGTTCTGCGTGCCATTCCTCCTCGCCGAGGTGGCCCTAACCTGTCTATGGTGTCTACCGTGTCTTTTCCACAGTCCCCACAAACCCGCAGTCTTGCCTTAATCTCATCTTAGAGATAGTCTAATCTGCGGTGGACACAGAAGCGATCAGGCGTTCCTTGGAAAGCAGCGGTTTGCGCTGCACCCCGCAGCGATACGCGGTGATGGCATTCCTTATGGAGCAGAACCGGCACCCTACAGCCGTGGAAATTTTCGAGGCTGTCAACAGTACAGATCCTCGCTCTTCACGAGCCACCACCTACAACAACCTGCGTGACCTGGTGCAGGCCGGTCTTGTGCGCGAGGTAGCGGTCGAAGGCCGCGCCGCTCGCTTCGATGCAAAGGGCCTCCTGCATCATCACTTTATCTGTGACCGCTGCGGTCATGTGGACGACATAGAGTGGTACGACGTGCCCAGGCCGGCAACGCGCTCCCTGGGTAAGCGCATCGTTCGCGAGTGCGAACTCATTTTCCGTGGACTCTGTACCAAGTGCGCGCCGAAACTCGGTGCGCGTCAGCGAGCGCGAACGACGGCTACCGCTCGATAGTCAACCGGGATCATCCTCAAACATGCAAGACCATAAGGAGATACATAATGGCGAGCGAACAATCCGAATTTACGTCCGAAGCAAAATCTGAAGTGAACGCGCAGGTAGGGGGCGAAGCAAAGTGTCCTGTTGCTCATGGCGCGGTTGCACCCAGCCAGGTGAGCAAACCCAGCGGCCCACGCACCAACCGCGACTGGTGGCCGAATCATCTGCGGCTTGAACTGCTCCACGCGCACTCCGAACTCTCGAACCCCATGGGGCCGGAGTTTGACTATGCGAAGGAATTCAAATCACTCGACTACGAAGGCCTTAAGAAAGACCTGGCGTTCATCATGACGGACTCGCAGGAGTGGTGGCCGGCCGACTTTGGCCACTACGGTCCGCTGTTTATCCGCATGGCCTGGCACTCCGCCGGCACCTACCGCACCTATGACGGGCGTGGCGGTGGCGGACGCGGTCAGCAGCGTTTCGCTCCACTGAACAGCTGGCCAGACAATGTGAACCTCGATCGCGCCCGCCGGCTCCTCTGGCCGGTAAAGCAGAAGTATGGCAAGAAGATTTCCTGGGCCGACCTGTTGATCCTCGCGGGCAACGTCGCACTCGAAACCATGGGCTTCAAGACCTTTGGTTTCGCCGGTGGACGCCCCGACACGTGGGAGCCGGATCTTGACGTTGACTTTGGCGCCGAAGCCGCATGGATGGGTACAGACCAGCGCTACTCTGGTGAACGCGAACTGGCTGCTCCCTACGGCGCAACCACCATGGGCCTCATCTATGTGAACCCGGAAGGCCCTGAGGGCCAACCGGACCCTGCCGGGTCTGCCAAAGACATCCGTGTCACCTTCGGCCGCATGGCCATGAACGACGAAGAGACGGTCGCGTTGATCGCCGGTGGCCACACCTTCGGCAAGACGCACGGCGCCGGCCCCGGAACCCACCTTGCACACGAACCCGAAGGTGCACCGATTGAAAATCTAGGCCTCGGCTGGACCAGTGCCTACAAAACCGGCATTGCCGGCGACGCCATCACCAGCGGCCTTGAGGTCACCTGGACGACCAAGCCTACGCAGTGGACCAACGAATACTTCGACCATCTCTTTAAGTTTGAGTGGGAACTGACGAAGAGCCCAGGCGGCGCCAACCAGTGGAAGCCCAAAGGGGACGCGGGCGCGAACACTGTGCCCGACGCGCACGATCCGCAGAAGAAGAAGCAGCCCGCCATGCTGACCAGCGACGTCGCGCTGCTGGCTGACCCGGCCTACGCAAAGATCTCGCGTGACTTCTACGAGCACCCTGAGAAATTCGCCGATGCCTTTGCACGCGCGTGGTTCAAGCTGACCCACCGCGACATGGGTCCGCGCTTCCGTTATCTCGGCCCGGAAGTTCCGGCGGAGGAGCTCATCTGGCAGGATCCTCTCCCCAAGGTGGACCACCCGCTGGTGGACGAGCAGGATGTGGCCGCCCTTAAGGCGAAGGTGCTGGGGTCTGGCCTTTCGGTCTCCGAGCTGGTGTCGACGGCATGGGCCTCGGCTGCGTCCTTCCGTGCTTCTGATAAGCGCGGTGGCGCGAACGGCGCTCGTATCCGCCTGGCTCCGCAGAAGGATTGGGAGGTCAACCAGCCGGCCCAGCTGGCTCGCGTGCTGAAGGCGCTGGAGAAGATCCAGGGCGAGTTCAACGCGTCCGCCGCAGGCGGCAAGAAGATCTCGCTGGCCGATCTGATCGTGCTCGCGGGCGCAGCAGGTGTGGAGAAGGCGGCTAAGGACGCCGGCATCGAGACCACCGTTCCCTTTGTCGCTGGCCGTACCGATGCCTCGCAGGAACAGACCGACGTTGAGTCGTTCCAGCCATTGGAGCCCAGGATCGACGGATTCCGCTCCTACGGCTACCGCGATAAGGAGCCGGCCGAAGTCGCTTTGCTGGATAAGGCACAGCTACTGCGACTGACCGCGCCCGAGCTGACCGTGCTGATTGGCGGTTTGCGCATGCTCAACACTAACTTCGGCGGCACGAAGTTCGGCGTGTTCACCGATCGTCCGGAGAAGTTGACCAACGACTTCTTTGTGAACCTGCTGGACATGAAGTACGAGTGGAAGCCGACGACGGATTCGAAGGACACCTTCGAAGGTCGCGAGCGGAAGACGGGTGCGGTGAAGTGGAAGGCGACGCGTGCCGACCTTATCTTTGGCTCGAACGCGCAGTTGCGCGCTACCGCTGAGGTCTACGCCTGTGCGGATTCGCACCCGCAGTTCGTCAAGGATTTCGTCGCGGCCTGGAACAAGGTGATGAACCTCGATCGGTATGACCTGTTGCCTTCAGTCGTTTAACGGACGCTCGTAACATCACTGCCCGGCTGGCCCAAATGACCTGGGTCAGACCGGGCATTTTCATTGCCATGACGGATGCGTGAAGGCCCTGCAAGCGAAGCTTGCGTGGAAATGTGTGTGTGACGGCGACAGATCATGTAGCAGGCGGAGGCAGGATGCCGTCTGAATACCTCGGTGTAGATCCAGGTGAGTGGGTGACCTGCCCGGTTTCGTCCGTATGGAGTTGGCTCTGGCTAAGAGTCATCCTGGCTGCCCGTATTTGGCAGGCGCCAAGCCTGGCTGATCGAGTCGGTAGACGTGGTTGACCACACTCTCCGTAACGACGTTGGCCACGGGCGGTGCGCACAAGGTGGCGCGCATGTGCAGCGCCGTAGGACCAGTGACATAAGGTTCTTCCGCTAGAAAGCATGACCCCGCACGCTGCTTCTCGAACTGCGTAGGGGCGCGGCGCTCGGAAACGATGTAGTAGCCGACGCCATAGCTGTGCAGCGTAGTCAGGAGATCGTCCTGGTGTCTCAGATGCAGCAGGTAGCGGGTGTCCATCATCAGACCCTCGGTTTGTACCAGCGGATCGGGGAGAAGATAGCCCACCATCCCGGCGCGGTCACCCATGGCATACACGCCCGGGTGCGAGCGCGCAAAGGACTGAAGCTGCACAGCGGCATCGTAAATTTGTTCCATCTGCGGCTCTTTTTTCCAGTGTGTGCGAAGGATCAGGAGAAGAGCAAGACCATAGGCGGCGGCCTGGATTGGCATGAGCGGGCGCCATCTCCATGCAGGGGAACGCATCGCGAGCAGCAGGGCCAATCCAGCCAGCAATGCAAAACGCAGGCTGTAGAAATACCATCCCCACAATGGCCAGTCACTGACCACGGAGAGCACACCGATCTGCAGATAAGGAAACGCGGCAGCAGCAGCCAGCCAGGGACGCTCGCGCGCGGTCAATCGTTTCCGCACGAGCAGGAAGAGGATCGCTGCCGATAGGAGAAAGGCTGCCAGAAACATAGTATTCAATCCACCGCTCTTGATCCCTGTCAGCGTAGGCCACGGGTTGGACTTGAGCTGTTTTGCCGAACCCGAGATGGGCATCCAGGTATGGAAGTAGAGGCGGTTGAAAAGAAAATAGGCGAACAGCAGAGGGCTGCCGCCAACGGCAAACCCGCCAAGTTGACGGAGGCCAAGACCTTTCCTCTGCTGAGGCTCGGCGAGCGTGAAGGTTATCAGCAGGGACACCAGGAAGACCGCGTCCAACCGCGACAACACGGTCAGGGCTGCAAGTAAGCCAATGCCTGCCGCTCGCAGAAAGCTCCACGCCGCTGGTTGAGAGCGGAAGGCCAACAAGAGGCCCAGGCCCAGGGGTAAGGTGAGCGTAACCTCCATGCCCTGGCAAAAGATATGCAGACACGGCACGAGAAAAAGGAGCCCCAGTGCGTTCGTCAGGAAAGGTTCGCTGCCCGGTCTCTCGAGCAGTTTGCGCGCAAACAGAAAGCTGCTCACGGCCGCCAACGTGCCCAGGAGCCACAACGCGCGAAACACGCCCACAAGACTGGTGGTGAGCTTGCTCACGGCAACGAAAACAATCAGGTAAAGAGGATGATAGCCATTCGTAAGAGTAAAGCCGTCAAAGCTGGAGCCGCGGCCGGCAGCAATGTTCTGCGCGACTTTCAAGTAGTAATAAAAGTCATCTTCTACGAACGGCATGATGCGGCTGAGATGCCGCAAAGGCGTGTAGAAGAACCAAAGACTTGTGAGCACGACGATAGCAAACGTGAACACGTCGATACGCGCTTGCTTTTGAAAATAACTACCCTGAGATTGAGGTTTTTGCATGGAAATCGTAGGAAGGATGTTAAGACGACTCGCTTTTAGTTCAGTTTGGTTGTTGAGGATATGTCCATCTTAACGGGGAAAGCTGCGGCAGTAAACAGCGGAGGAGTTTCGCCGATTGCCGGGGAGCAAAGCAGAAGTTTTTTCATTTTCAGGAGACGAGAGCCGTCTTGTCGTGTTAAATAAAAAATAAGTAAGGTGAGATCTTCAGCAACCTACTTGCATTTCCCCTTGCTCTTGTTAGTCATTGCATTGCTGCGCTCTGCGGAGCCGTAACGAGAACTCAGCGTTAAGAACCCCAGGCTCGCAAACACCCTACCGAGTAGGGCCAGGCCGGCTACAAGGCGCCCACTGCGAAGCCCGCGATCGATCATCGCCGTTCCTTGCTTGCCCGGTTGATACAACACTGTTACGTGATCACCGACCGTGCCGGGCGCGGCGAAACAGGCCCAGGTGCTTGTGCACACATCAGTCTCGCGACCGTCAGGAAGGAAGAGAGAGTGAGCATCGTTCGCTTACTGTTGTGCATATTCCTCCCGAGCTCAGTGAGTGGCTTCGAGAATCAGTTTCTGCACGCGCCAGTTTAAAAGTTCCGCGACGTAAAGTTCGTTTTCAGAGGGGCAGGCAATTTCGTGGATCCACCCAAACTCGCCCGGCAGCTTGCCCGTCCTTCCCAACACGCCGAGCACCTTACCATCGAGCGAGAGCTTGTATATTCTTCCGGGAAAAGCGTCGGAGCTGTACATGACCTGGTTAGGCGGAGGAGTGATGCAAATTGCCCAAGGGGAACCCGAAGACATGGTTGGATTCGGCTGTTCCCGCTTGTCCCCGATGGCGGGGCGAGCGCTGGGATCGAAAGGGACATCAATGCTGATTTGCCGCAAAAATTTCCCCTCGCCGTCAAATACCTGTATGCGGCGGTTCCCGCGATCTGCAACGTAGACGCTACCCGCAGCATCCACGGCAATGCTATGCGGCGTACTGAACTGCCCGGGCTTGCTTCCAGGTTCTCCCCAGGACTTGAGCCATTTGCCGTCTTTATCGACCTTTGCAACCCGCGAATTTATGTAGCCGTCACTGATGTAAGCGTTCTCTGCTTTATCCCAGGCAATATCGGTCACCTGTCGAAAGGTCCCATCTTCGGCAGGTAGCGGCGGCCTGGCGTGCTTCAATGGCCCGGTGCCCTCATCAGAAGCTTCCTGCTTGCGGCCGAACACCATGACTACGCGCCCTTCCGGGTTGAACTTGATCACCATGTCGGACCCCTTATCAGCAACCCAGGTTGTCTTCGGGATCGACCTTGACCGAGTGCGCGTACGACCACGCATACAGGTTGTGGCCGATCTCGCGTACAAAGTTGCCATCCGCACCAAACTCGAGAAGCTGCGCAGCACTCGCTCCGTAGGCCGGCCCCGTCGTACTGCCACGGGAGAAAACAAAAATATGTCCCTTCGAATTGACTGCTACCCCGGCAACCTCTCCAAAATACAAATTGGCCGGTAGCTTCAGAAAGTCGGGAACCGATCGGTAGGGTATTTCAGGTACTGAAGGCTGCTGCGCGAAGAGCGAAGCCGTCAGCAGAAGTAAAAGCAAGTGGAAGCTTTTCATGCGAACCTCCGAGCACCCAGAGCATGCGCATCACCATATCACTCATGACCTCCGGCTGCGCGCAGCAAGCGGTTGGGCCATCGCCGCTCAGCAGGCCCATGCGCGATCTTGTGGCGGGATGCCGTCATGCTTCGCCACTCTTCGGCTGGTTTTTGATGATCAAGGCGCAGAATCCTAAAGCATTCCGGAAATCGACGGTCTATCTCCACCACGGGACCGGGTGCCCCATATCTCACGACGTTTTCCAGTCGGGAGATGTGGGCGGGCTCTTACCCTCTCCATTCGTCCAACAAGTATGAGAGCGCGACAGAGTTGATGGTTGCGCTCTATGAAGTCCCACATTTGCTGCAGGTTTTCAATGAATGCGCAGAAGCGGGTCCGCCCGCAGCCTGCCAGGACTTGTTACCTTAAGACGTGAGCTCGCGACGCACAGGCTCGCAAAGACCAGGAGAAATGATCAATGGGCAGTTGGACACGTAGAAGTTTCATGGGCTCACTCTCGGGCGCAGCGGCCGCCGTTTTCGCCGGAGGGTCGCAGGCACAGATAGCTAATCCGCCACAAAATACTGCAGGCCGGGCACGCATTAAGATTACCGATATTCGCTGTGCGGTTATCGGCAGCAATCCCACGGTGCGCACCGTGACTGACCAGGGCATCTCGGGGTACGCCCAGGCGGAAAACGGCAAGCGCAACGTCAGGGCGATGATCGAGTACTACAAACCGTACCTGATCGGCGAAGACCCTACCAATATCGCTCGCATCATGCTCAAGATCCGCCGGCTAGGCGCCTCCAAGCCCTGGGGCGCGGGCGTCAGCACGATTGAGATTGCGCTGTGGGATGTGGCCGGACAAGCGGCCGGTCTACCGGTATATCAGCTGCTCGGGGGCAAACTGCGTGACCGTGTTCGTCCTTATGGAAACGTGGAAAACAACTTCGGAGACAAGATGGCCTTCCCTCTGAACCCGCAGAGCTATGGCGAGTTTGCCGGAAAAATGAAAGATGCGAGGGAGGGCTACACCCTGGTCAAGATGCCCATCGGCTTTCACAATGGACCGATGATGGGCGACATCCCCGACACCTGGTACGGCGAGAGCTGGAAGGGCACCGGAGCGGCGCCACCGTACATCAACCGCGGCATGATGACCGAGCGCGGCCTGGAGAACTGTATCAATTGTGTTGCGGCCGCTAAGAAGGTGCTTGGCGAAGACATCGGCCTGGCGTTCGACTGCGGCCCTGGCTGGGTGCTCAAAGATGCTATCCAATTTGCCCGCGCCGTGGAACCCTACCACCTGGCCTGGCTGGAAGACATTCTCACCGGCGATTACGAGCCCAATCCCAAAGCGCAGGTTTACAAACAGCTCACCGAAAGCACCGCCACGCCCATCCACACTGGCGAGGAGCTTTACCTGCGAGAGAATTGCATGGAGCTGATCGAGACCCAGGCAGTGAACGTGCTCGGTCCTGATCCGGAAGATGTGGGCGGCATTGCCGAATTGAAGTGGATCGCGGAGTACGCGGATCTGCACGGCATCCTGGTGGCGCCGCACGGCATTTTCGACGGCCTGTTTGGTATTGCCGCCCAGGTGCACCTCGGGGCAGCCTCGCCGCAGAATTACATCGCCTTCGAATACGCCAAAGGGCAGCCCTCCTGGTGGTACGACATTGTGGAGGGCCTGCCCGACCCCATCGTCAAAAACGGCTTCATCGAAGTCTGGGACAAGCCGGGCCTGGGCGTCACCTTCAATGTAAAAGCTGCCAGGGCCCACCTGTTAGAGGAGGATCGAGGCTTCTTCGACTAGGCAGGTAAGTCACCGCAGCCGTGTCGGGTAGAAAGCGGCTGAGCGCCCCATGGCTGGGTTGGTTTCGCTTGGCTATGGGCGGCGTCACTATGACAGGGCAAGGAGCACTACGTCTGCTCCTTGCCCGTGCTCAAAGCACCAACCAGCCATACCGCGTTCGAGGTGGCGTGCCCCGAAGCAGTGTTGTCAAAGATCACCCAGGTTTCTTTCGTCTCCGAAACTTCGCGAAGTACTTCCAGTTTCGTGGCAAAAGCTTTCAGCCACAGCTGGTCATATTCCGAGTAGTAGGTGCGGGGAGCACCATGGAGACGCCAATAGGCCACGGCTGGGCATCCTCCGGGGCGTGCAGCCTGCTCCGAGCCTTTCGGTGGGTCGGCGGCTGCGCGAGCGATATCAAAGCTTCGCAGAAGACGATCGGTTGCGACGCTGAACCAGCTTGGATGACGGGGTTCCAGGACGACTGCACCCAAATGCAACTCGCGCACCGTGGTGAAAAACTCGTGTGCGACACCTTCGTCAAAAGCTAGTTTTGGTGGAAGCTGGAACAGTACGGGTCCAAGTTTCTGACCCAGCCCGCGCACCGCGTTGAAGAACTGCAGCAGGGCGCTTCCCGTATTGATTAGCCTGGCCGTATGGGTGATCAGCTTGGGCGCCTTTACGGCAAAGCGAAAGTCATCTGGGGTGGTCGCCGCCCATCGCTCCCAGGTGGCGAGCCGATGCGGCCGATGGAAACTGGAGTTGATCTCGCTGCAGCGCAGACGACTCGCATACAAGCTCAGGTGGGAAGGCTTTGCGCTCTCCTGCAAGCAAGAGAACAGGTGGAGGTGTTGCTTCGGCACCGTCCACCCTGCCGTGCCGACAAAAACTTTCATACTTTTCAGCGTACCGTGCCCGGCGCTGCCATGCTGGCGCGGGTCATCGCTCCCAATCGTGTTCCAGCACAGGCCCCGCAGCCACAGCGTCCGGGTTAACTTTGAGGTCCTGGCACGCTGATCATCCAGGAGACGCCGAACTTATCGGTGCACATGCCAAATAAGGGTGTCCAGAAGGTTGGCCCCAGCGGCATCATCACACTGCCACCTTCGCTGAGCGCACTGAACAGACGTCGTATCTCTGTTTCATCGGGATCGTCTAGCGATATATCGAACCCGCCAAAAGGCTTGCCGTGTCCGGGAGGCGCATCCGCCCCCATGAGGGTGAAACTGCCTATCCTCATCGCCGTGTGCATGATGAGGTTCTTCGACTCCGCGGATGTGGGTACATCGGGCGGCGCATCTCCATACTTCATCGTTACCAGTCGCTTGCTGTGGAAGACCGTTTCGTAAAAGGAAAACGCTGCTTCGCAGTTTCCCTGAAATCCCAGGTGTAGGTTAGTGTTCATCTGCTGCACCTTCTACCTTTCTGAAGAAAGCTGATCCAACGAACGTCAGAATCGTACACCTAAGTCCGTCCGATGTCAGGCATGCCACATGCGTCCCCTGGTGCTCGCGAAGATGAACCCAGAGTCGATGCTATGCGTTTTTCGCGAAGGTCACTTCCAGCTGATCTTAACGATTGGCGCGGTCAGCCGCCCAGGCTCCCCAGATCATCGCAATCGGGTGCAGCACGGCGATAGCCCAGCCCAGGGTAATAATGCCCAGGCCCACGTAAAGAATCAGCATCACGATAGCGCCTGGGATCGTGCTGTACAGCATGCCAAACGGCCCGAGAAAGAAGGTAAGTACCAGCGATAAAACAACGCTCTTGCGATTTGTCATGGTGAGGGCGCCTCCCGGCTATCCAAAGGTTCATAGCCTGTGAATGCTACCCAGATTTAGATGCGGATGGGTCAAGGACTGGCTAATGCGGTTCCTAAACGCGGCGAAAAAATGCAAAATCCGTGATAGCGGGGAACCGGAGGGCCTTGCGGAGAGCGGGGCTCCACTTGGCCTCGTACAAGCCGCCTTGCCGTCCAGCATTCTACTGTCGTTGCATGGCGACCGATGCCTGGCTGGCTGGTTGAAACAGTCGTGGAGCAAAGTCTTTCAGATCGCGCCGCCAGGTCTGCCATTCGTGCGAAGTGCCGGGCGACTCGTAGAAGATGTGTTGGATCTTTGCTTCAGCAAGTGAGGTATGCAGATTCTGCAATCCCGACTTCATGCGCGCAGGCTCCTCTGTGCCGACACCGATCCAAAGGACATGCACTCGCTTGGCAAACGCCGCGGGATCGGCCATAGCGCCACCGAACGCGGTTTTCGTGTCCAACTTGTCGTTCCCCGCCATAAACACATTGGCCGCTCCGCTGAAGCCGCCAATATAAGAAAAAAGGTCAAGATGATGGAACGTGACCTGGAATGTCTGCATGCCGCCCATGGAGAGCCCAGCCATCGCCCGGTGTTCACGATCGGGCAGGGTACGGAATGTCGAGTCGATGAATGGGATCAGTACCTGTGTCATATCGTCCTCGAAGGCGCCCATTCGCTCCTGCATGACCTTCATCATCTCTGGCGATCCGAACGGCTTGCCCGTCAGGTCGGGGACCTGGTAGCCGGCCCGGCTGGCGTAGCCATCTGCCATCACAATCAGCATCGGCCGTGTGGACCCCCCGGCAAGCAGATTGTCGAGAATGAAGTTTGCCTTGCCCTGCCGTATCCATCCCGATTCATTCTCACCCCCACCATGCTGCAGATAGAGCACCGGGTAGCGGGTCGTAGTCCGGCTGTCATAGTTGGGCGGCGTGTAGACCAACGCATGGCGCCAGCTGCCGGTTACCGGCGAGTGATACCACACCTCGCGCACCTGCCCGTGGGGAACCTCTTTGGGCAAATAGTAGTCTGCTCCCGCTTCAGGCACCTCGACGGCGCTCGCCCATTTGCTGCCGCCAAAGTAGGCCGTGCTGCCCGGGTCGTTTACCTCCGCGCCATCGACATTGATGGTGTAGTAATGCAGTCCTGGCGCCAGGGCGGGCGTTGTCACCGTCCAGAAGCCGTCGGGCTGCTTCTCCATCTTGATCTTCGGATCACTCCAGAAGTTCACCATGACGTCGGTGGCATTCGGCGCCTTGAAGCGGATCTCAACCCGCGATCCGCTATCGACGCGAGGATATTGCGCGTCCAGCACGTTCGACGTCGCAGGTTTGAAGTCGTTCACGCTTTGCCCCGATGCGAGGCTCGCCCCCAGAAGTATCGCCAATACCTGCAGCTTAATCACAGTCACTTCCGCAAATCCAGGATAGGTCGATGGCGGTTCAGGTTTCGGTGGAAACCGCAGCCGATTTCGACACAAGCGAATACTATGCGAAAAGGGCCTGTAGCGATAGCCGCGATGTGCCGGTAATCGTCGGCGAAAAAAGCCGTTCGCCCCCTAAGCCTTCCGGATGTCCACCACAGCCACAGAGTACGGGTCGAGCACCACGGTGAACTCTCGTCCGTAGGCAAGCGGGCGGCTGACAGTGGCGATCGCCTCGGGATGCTCCATGGATGCGGTCTGCCCCGGCGCCGCCGTGATTGTGTGCAGGGTTGCTGTTGCTGCCTCTGGCGCCGCCGCCCCTTTCAGCCGCACCAGCAATGTATTGCTCTTCGCCTCGTAATTGACTGCCTTGATCACCAATCGATGGCCATCCGCACTGGCCGTGGCGATGGCGTCCACAGAACCCGGTGTCCAGCCTTCCGGGATGACGGTCGAGATCTTATCGAACAGTAACTTACGATTGGCGACATCCGCAAATGTGCCTGTCGCAGAGGCAAGATACTGCTCGGCATAGTGTTCACGAAAGAGCTTCTCAACCGAGTAGCTTCCGCCCGGAAACCACGAGACATGATCGTGGTAAATGGCAGCCGTCCATTTCGGATCATCGCTGGTGTTCCGCATGAGCAGCGCAGGACACGTCATGGTGAGACTCGGGCTCAGCTCTTCGTACAGCATCAGGCTGCCGGCCGCGTGCAGTCCGGCACGCCAATCGTAGGTATGTTGCAGGCTCCACTCAAGCACCGCAATCTCGATGTGCGGATGCTTTGAGACACGCACATAGTCTCCCAGCTTCACCAGGTAGTCGCGAATGCGCCGCAGGCCCGTCTCGAAGTTGGCCGGCTCATACTCATAATTGTGGCAGCCCAGAATGTCGAAGTGTGCGCCGGCCAGGTCGATCACTGTCTCGCTCCAGTCCATATCACTCGAACGCTTCTGACCGCAGGCAACAATGCGCGCCTGCTGCGCCACCGAACGCAGGCGGCTTCCATACACGTTGACGATCGCGGCGTATGCCTCGGCCGTAAATCCGTTGTTCATTGGCTCGTTGTCGATCTGGAAATACCTGACCGCATACGGTGCCGGATGCCCGTTGGCCGCGCGCTTTCTCCCCCACTCAGTGTCTGGCGGATCATTCACATAGCGCACCCAGTCCATCGCATAGTCGACCTGGTCCGCGCTCGTCCCCTGCGCGGGCAGCACTATCAGCGGCTCCGCGCCGAGACGATGGCACAGCCCGAGGAATTCGTCCGTACCAAAGCCGTAGTAATCGGAATAACCGCCCCAGTAGGTGTTGGGATGGTATCCCCGTGCCGGGTACGGTCCAATGCCTTCTTTCCATCGATAGGTCGATGCGAAAGAACCTCCCGGCCAACGAATGAACGAAGGCTGCAACCCGGCGACCGACTGGTAAAGGTCAGGCCGCAGCATGCCGTCACGCCGGGCCTGGACCCGCATCAGGGAAACAAAATCAAGCAGCACCTGCCCGTTACCTGCTGCGGCGATCTCGACAGACGCCTGTGTGCTTCGCAGAGGACTCGTAAATGTGCAACGAACCTCCTGCCACGCTGACCCTGCTGCCCGCAGTGGCACGGAAGCGATCGGCTCGCCATGCGCTCCCTGCACCCGCAGCGTGAGTTGCGGCGTGCCTCGTTCCCGCTTGACCCAGAGTGAGCCCTCGTAGGCTACGCCGGCATCGAAGAAGAAGCGCCCTTGCCGTATCGCCGCGTGGCCGCCCTCCACCTGCAACCGCACGCTTTTCCTTCCGTTCTGAAATTCCTGATCGACGAGTGCAACACGACCGCGCTCCGCGACTGGTTCCCAATACGTCTTGAAGTCGTCGCCCTCGAACCCCGCCCCGCGCACCTGTTCGGCGAACAGCCCATCTTCCACGGAATGATTGATGTGCTCAAGAAATTGTCCGTAGATCCGTGGGTCGATCGACACACTGGCACGATCCGTATCCACCACCAGCACGGCTACGCGGGTCCCTTCTGTAGCCGCAGCGGCGTCATGTATCAGAGGAATCGTTTTCGCCACCGCGCGTAATGGATAGTCAGCGCCGGCGGCCATGGAGCTGGTTAAAAACTTCCGTCGATTCATACCGGACGATCCTGCTTACACTGCCAATCGCGTTCAGAAACCATGTCTCTCCAATATTTTAGTAAGTGCAGTGAGAAAGTGTGAGAACCCCACCAACCGTATCCAACCCCGAAGACCGCCCGCATGAGGTTCATGGCAACCCAGGCAAGCGCAGCGCCAATAACCCTGGAAGGACTCACCATCCATGATTAAGGCGCTGCGCCTGGTTCAGCTGCATATCAACTGGTCTCCACTTATTTCCCCGGCGCCAGCCCCGCAATCACGGCAGCGGCTTTGTCGAGTATCTGGTTCCACCCTTCTACCTGCCCGCTGTTGATCGCCTGCTCCACAGTCTCATTCCCGGTGAATGTCAATTTCGTCTGACCGTTTCCAAAATCTTCAAAAGTAATCACGTCATACGCGTCGTCGATGGCCGTGTGGTCCATTCCATAATGCGCTGCCTCTACCTTGTTTCCCTGAGAATCGGAAAAGTACATGGAGGAAACAATTTTCTGGTGCAGAACAATTTCCCGGTATTCACCAGCATTCCAGAACTCCTGGCCGTCCGGCGCTCTCATGCAATAGAGAAACTTCCCGCCCACACGGAAATCCATCTTGCAAACAGGTGCAGTGAAACCCTTCGGCCCCCACCACTGCTTCACATACTCCGGGTCGGTAAACGCCTTCCAAACCAACGCCCGTGGAGCATCAAAAATCCGTGTGACAACCATGCGCTCTGTCTCGTTAACCGTGTTGTTCGTCATTGCTCATCTCCTTTTTGTTTCATACGAGTTACCACCACATCCATTTTGTCCAGACTCTCTTCCCAGAATCTGCGATAGCTGATCGCCCAGTCGCTGACCGTCTTTAGCGCCTCTGGCCTGAGCGTGCACACACTCTCGCGTCCACGCTTGGTCTTGATGACTATCTGTGCCCGAACCAGGAAGGCAATATGTTTCGAGATCATCTGCTGCGAGAGCGCAAACGGTTCGGCTAATCCATGCACAGAGGCAGGCCCATTTGCCAGTCGCGCAACCATCGCTCGCCGGGTCGGGTCAGACAGAGCCGCAAAGGTTGTTCCCAATCGATCCACAACCATATGGTAGTGGATTGGCGCCCGTTGTCAAGCACGAATGAAGGGGAAACCCAAAGGTAATCCTGTAGACGAACGGAACCGCGAGCAGATTATTTGTGTGACCCTGCAGCCAGGGGAAGATCTTATGGTGGGCAACCGCCTCCGCCAGACACTCGATAAAGCGCGTAAGCGAACGGCCTGATCGGGATCTTTAAAGTTTGGATCGACCACCATCTTTGGACCACACCACTACGCCGGGTGCCCCATATCTCACGGCGTATTGCAGCGGGGAGATATGGGCGGGCTCTCACCCTCTTGTTCCTCAAACAGACTTAGCAGGAAAGCTGCAGTGAGCAGCCGGCGCCGCTATTTCCCCGACTGAAAAAACTCGTGAGATAGGGGGCACCCGCCCAGGGGTTAGGGCTTCAGTGACTTCTCCACCTTTTGTATTTACGGAGCGCCGGGAGGCAGGCCGAATTTGGTCTCAAGGTAACTTGTGACCGCCTGCATCTCTGGGGTCGTCAGGGCACGGTTATACACCAGCACTTCGCTGATCGCTCCGTTGAAGTAGGTGTTGTTGTAGCCGCGGCCCAGAAACGCTGTCCCATCCATGCCCCCAAGAACGGAAAGTTTGCCGCTTTGCTGTAGCACCTGTGTCCCGTTGACGTAGAGAGTGTCGGTTCCCCCGTTATGAACCGCCGCGTTTACGGTAAAGTCACCACCGATGGTCGTAGGTCTTTCGTAATCGGGATAGTTGCCTGTCTGCGTGGTACCGAAGCGAAATGTGTCGTGTGTCCAGAAGGGGCCAATATAGGTATTTCCCCAGTACTGGTTTTCATTCCAAAGAACCGCCGCGTTGTTCGACGTAGCTTGCCCGGGTAAGACGTCGCCATCGGCTTTCGCAACCAGAAAGATGGTCATCTGGCTCCAGCCAGAGATTGGAAGAGTGAAGTTCATAAACTGATTGCCGGAGAATGTGAGAGACCGGCGACAGTGCGGGCCATCAAACGTCAACTGCGGTTGGCTGGCAGAATTGGTCTGTACGGCGTCATGTCCGTTATTAGAAACGTCCGGCCAATCGGTGGGGTTGGCATCTTCTGACGGTAGCCACTGCATTAATCCGCTGCGCGGCACCTGGTTTAAGGGATCAGGAATGGGCGCTAGCCCCGATTCAATGCGCAGGTTGGCAAAGGTAGCAGGGGGCGGGCTAGCCAAATTAGCGTCTACGCTCAAGTCGATGGAAGTAATTTGCGGCATAGTCAGTGACCGCACCTGCAACGGCGTGAACTGGCCTTGCACGCTGCCGCCTTGTGACATGCTGAGTGTGCTTTGCGGGGCCGACGTGATCTGCGTATACGCGGTCAGGGTAAGCGAATTGATCGTACCCGCGATCGAACCGTTGACACTCACTCCGCGTATTGCCGTATTAAAGGTGATGTGGATGGTCGACTGCAGGCCGGCGCCATACGCATTGAGTTGCAGCCGGTCCCCGTTGACGCTGTAGGCGGGCGTCGGAGTCGACGAAGTACCGGTAAGCGCTGGGATCTGCACAGTGGCTGTAAGACCAGGACGACCATCGACAGGAATCGTCACAGTCACGGGTGCAGTAGTCCCGTTGGTGATCAGGGGGGCTGCAGGCAAGTGGGCCCAATTGATGAACCCATCCGGTTGAACCCCGGCTGGGCACACGGCTTGTGCACCCAACACCAGGGGTGTGAAGAACCAGGCAAGGGAAGTGAGCAGGGTAGAGCAAGGCTTCATGGTGAGGCTCCGGCAATGAGGTGGAAGGTTCCGCAACTACACTCGGCAGTTCCGCACCGATATCCGCAGGGGGGAGCGGACGGAGGTGACTATACCCGAGATTTGTTGACGCAGGCAAAAAATAAAACAATTTCGTTGATTAGCGGCCGAACCTGGCGGTTTCCACCTGATTGATCTTGTTACGGGATCGGCAGTGATTCCCACATCTCCCGACTGGAAACTTCGTGAGATAGGGAGCGCCCGAGTTGGTTACGGAGCCGCGTTGTCCCTCTTTAGTGTTCGGATCGACCACCATTCTTTGGACCAGACCACTAAGCCGGGTGCCCCATATCTCACCGCGTTTTCAGCGGGGAGATGTGGGCGGGCTTTTGCCCTCTTGTTCCTCAACCAGAGCTACCAGGAAGGAGCTGCCGATGATCGGCAGTGAATTCCCACATCTCCCGACTGGAAACTTCGTGAGATAGGGAGCGCCTGAGTTGGTTACGGAGCCGCGTTGTCCCTCTTTAGTGTTCGGATCGACCACCATTCTTTGGACCAGACCACTAAGCCGGGTGCCCCATATCTCACCGCGTTTTCAGCGGGGAGATGTGGGCGGGCTTTTACCCTCTTGTTCCTCAACCAGAGCTACCAGGAAAGAGCTGCCGATGATCGGCATTGAATTCATACATCTCCCGACTGGAAACGTCGTGAGATAGAAAGCGCCCGAGTTTGTCACCGGAAAGGTGTACCATGGCGGCACCCGAAGGTCGTCGGCGGGAACGCATGATTGTCCGGCATCTGGATCTACCCCAAGCGACAGTGGATCTACTTATTCTCCGACCACTGGCTCTCGGTCCTTAGCACGGCTAGCTAAAGCACAGTCCTGTTCTGCCTACGCGGGAAGGATCCAGCCAACAAAGCCTGCGGCCCGGTGACCCGTGCGAGGAACCCATTTCGCCCTCCAGAATGCAGTTCTCCGCATGTTCGTACTAGAGTGGAGAGTCCTGCGGACGTTCGTTCCAGGTAATCATCTCAAGCCGGTGCTCGTGTCCGTTCTTTGCTTTGCCTGGACATGGCCACTCCGGCCGATCACCGTATAATTCGGGCAGACCTGGAGGACCCTGTGAAAATGCAACGCCGTTCAGTGATTGGAGTGCTCACCGCCGCCGCCGGATCGGCCCTTCTGTCCAATTCGTTTGCGGACGCGGAGCCCCCTTCTGCCGCGCCCTCTATGCCCCGGGAAAAGGTGCTTGGTATTGGCGGCATCTTCTTCCGTGCGCAGGATCCCAAAGGGCTGGCGCAGTGGTACCGGGACCATCTTGGGATCTTCATAACTCCGCAAAGCGCCGACGACCCTGTGTGGCAACAGCAAGCTGGGCCGACAAGCTTCACACCCTTCTCCGAAAAGTCCAACTACTTTGGCGACCCCACGAAGCAGTGGATGATCAACTTTCGTGTCGGTAATGTGGACAAAATGGCTGCACAGTTGGAAGCAGCGGGGATTGCAGTGAAACTCGACCCCACCGCATACCCCTATGGCCGCTTTGCGCGACTTCATGATCCGGAAGGCAACCCGATCGAGCTTTGGCAGCCGGTGAGTACCGGCACCGCGAAATAATCTCGGGAACATAAGCAATATCTCCGAACCAACATTCTCCATCTGCCGTCCAGCGTCGGACAAGCGAAGGGACGCAGTGCGCCGTCGCGTCGTCATCCTCCCACCCTTTTGCTTAGCGAAAAGCACGAGAAGCAGATATGCTTCCGAAAGAAACCATAGGACATTCTCCGCCAACTTGCATCGCTTAAGATCCTTCGCGCCGATCGGAGTGGCATTTGAAAATCTTCAACCGTGTGCCTCCAAACGCTCACACAAGATGGGCCGGGGCTTTCCTCCTGGTGCTTCTCGCAATACCCGTAGCACAACCCCAGACAAGTAAATCGCTCTTTGCGCCGCGAGCAACTAAAAGCTTAAACGCCGAGCTGCAAGCCCTGATCAAACGGAACAACCTGCCGAGCCTGGAAGTCGATATTCAGGTTCCCGGCAAGGGTGAGTATTCCTTCGCCGGTGGATTGGCAAACCTGAAAGCCCGCACCCTGCGTACGCACAACCAACCATTTCGCATTGCCAGCATCACCAAACCGTTTGCCGCCACGGCTATCCTGGTACTGGTTGACCGGGGGCAGCTTAAAAAGACAGACACTGTTTCTCAATGGTTTCCCGCGTTTCCTTATGCTGAAAGCATCACCGTCGACGATCTCCTGAGAATGCGGAGCGGCATTCCCGCACCCAATGACGACGAGGTGTTGGCGCGCGTCTACGATGCGCCGCTGGCGCCGGCCCCTTCGTTCACCGAGGAGATGCGTTCCTACGAGAAACTTCGAGCCCAGTTCAAACCGCCAAATACCGTGGGCGTTTATACCGATTTCAATTACGACATACTCGCCGCAATCGTGGAGCGTGTCACGGGCAAGGACATCGGCGAGTTGATCACGAATACGATCATCATCCCGCTCAAATTAAGCCACACCACTTATCCCACCGGTATCGACGTGCCAGGGGGCCTTCATGGATACGGCTGGAACCCGGCGACAAAAGTTTTTGATGATAAAACGCTCTTCAGCCCCCCGCTCGCCGGAGCCGCCGGCGCCGTGATTTCAAATGCCGCAGACCTGCATGCGTTTTCACGTGCAATCTGTCTGGGCACATTGCTCAAACCTGCGACCTTCAAGGCCCAATTAGAAGGAAAGCTACTCGAGGGGACCAACGCCGTGTATGGCGAAGGCATCGCGACGGGGCCGGGAGTTTGTGGCCATTCGGGAACGATCGACGGCTACAGCAGCGAAATGTACTACTTCAGCAAGCTGGATGCTTCCCTGATCATCAACGTGAACAGGTTGGATCGGGACAACCAGTCTCGTTCAACGCCTCTGCTTGGCATCGTTTCGAAATTCCTGCTGGCAAACTTGAAGCACACCGCCCCGTGAGCATTCTGGCCCTCCCTCTCGTGGAGAGACGGGCACATGGTTGCACCAGGCAATATCTTGTCGAAACCAACCAGCATCGTTGCGTGCGGCTACACGATGGATGTTGGGCACGCAGCAGGGCAGGGAACTCGATTTCAGGCGGGCATCCGCCAGGCTGTCGTTTCGTAGAGAGCTTGGCTCCCACCACGTCAAGCACAGCTTGACCGGCTGCGAAGTGATCAAACCAGGCCTAAAATGATATCGTCTGTTCACGTGGGTCATACCGGCTTTTAGACCGGATAAGCAGACCCAGGGAACCGGCGAGCAGACCTGACAAAGCATCTGCCGCAGCAAAAGCCTTCAGGCCAGCAAAGAGGACGCAAACCGAATGAAAAACCTGCACACGTCGATCCGATGTCTGTTGTTCGTGCTGCTCTGCGCAGCACCCGCCTTCACCCAAACCGTCACTGGCACCATCACCGGAACCGTGACGGATCAAAGCGGAGCCATCCTCACCGGGGCAAGAGTCATTGCCCACAACGTGGATACCGGAGTCAGCTCAACCGCCACCTCGGATGCTGCAGGTGTTTACCGCGTCAGCTTCCTCCCCATCGGGCGATACGATCTCACCATTGAGGCGAACGGATTCGGCCGGCAGACCGTACCCGTCTTTCAGTTGGAAGCAGTGCAAACCGCCAACTTCAACGTGAAGCTTGCCGTGGGCAACGCGGCGACCACCGTAACTGTGTCAGAAGCCACCGCCCCTGTCCTGAACACCAATGATCCAACCCTCAGCGGCACTTTTTCAGAAAACACCATTCGTAACTTTCCGCTGAACGGGCTCGATTTCTCGGCGCTGACCCTCTACCTGCCGGGCTCGGTAAGCACCGCGGGTACCTCGGGCACGACGGTGATAGAACGCAGCACCTACTACACCGATTCCGTCAATCTAAACGGTAACCGGGCTCAGGCCAACAACTACACGCTCGACGGCATTGATATCAACGAGAGCTTCAACAATCTGATTTCGTACAGCCCGGCACCTGAATCCTTGCAGGAAGTCAAGGTCCTCACCGCCAACTCCCCCGCAGACTACGGAAACGTGAATGGCGGCGGCGTGGTCAGCGTGCTCAAGAGCGGGACAAATCAGTTCCACGGATCCGCTTACGGTTATGTGCAGGACTATCGCATGAACGCGAACTCCTGGAACAACAACCACGCAGTGCCCATTATCCCGGTACAGCCCTATTCGCAAGCGCAATTCGGTGGCGCGTTCGGCGGTCCCATCAAGCGAGACAAGCTCTTCTTCTTTGTCGACTACCTCGGCTCCCGCTATCACCAGGGCGGCATCGGGCAAGCCAGCGTTTACACCCAGGCGATGCGCAACGGTGATTTCTCCTCCTTGCTGGCCGGCAGCAATCCCGTTCAGCTCTACGATCCCCTCAAGGGCTTTGCGCCGTACGTCGGCAACATGGGTGTTCCGGTCGTGAACCCGGTGGCCACCTTTTTGTTTAGCAATCCGACGCTGTATCCGCTGCCCAATGCCACGCCCTCTGACGGCATCGTGGCAAATAACCTGCAGGGCCCGCAGCGCACATACAAAACAAATAACCAGGGTGACATCAAGATCGAGTACGATCCGCGCAACGCTGACAAAATCACCGGCTTCTACTCCATGTCGACCGCCTACGATGGAAAAATTGCGGTGCTGGCCATTAGCTTTCCGGCCTCCAATCTCTTTCCCACCAAGGTCACCGGCGCAAACTGGGTCCACATCTTCTCGCCCTCCATCGTGAACTCTGCTCGCGTTGGCTTCACCCGCACCAACTGGACCGAAGGCGCGCCGGAAGACCCCACCGGGCAATTCGGCACCAAGGGTAACTCCAAGGTGGGCATCGCGTTCAATGATCAGCGTTTCAACGGATTCTCGTTCCAGAACATAAGCCCGATCAGCGCCAGCGGAGGCGCTATCGTTGGCGGGTTGAGCGGAGTGGGTACGCCGGCCTTTGACGGCGGCGTCATCGACAATACCTATAGCTATATCGACAACCTCACCCTGCAGCGGGGCAAGCACACTATCAGCACCGGCATACAGGCCCTCCGCTACCAGAACAACTACCCCACCAGCAACAACAACGGGTATCTCGGTTCTCTCAACTACACCGGCGCTTTCACCAGCAACCCATCGTTGAGCAATGCGCCAGGGTATGGCGGCGCAGACTTTCTGCTGGATCGCGTAAGCTCGGCTGCGGCCACCCTCTCCAGTGTCAACGTGGGCCAGCGCCAGTGGCGCACTGCGGTCTACATCAGTGATGACTACAAAGCATTGCCCAACCTGACGCTGAACCTCGGCGTGCGCTGGGAATATGACCAGCCCTGGGTCGAGCAGAACAACAAAACCGGCAACGTCAACATTGCCACCGGGCAGGTGATTTACGCGCACGCGGTGCCCATCGGTGCTCCATCCGGTTCGGGTATCTGCAATGGTCGCGGTTGCTATCAGGGCAACTTCAAGCAGATCATGCCCCGGCTCGGGTTTGCCTACCAGGCATCACCGCGCTTCGTGGTTCGTGGCGGCTACGGCGCGACCAGCTTCTACGAAGGCAACTCCTCCAATCAACGCCTCACCTCGATCACGCCGTTCATCCAGGCCGTGAGCGTCACCACCGTGACCCCCACCCCTGGAGACCCAGGCGTCCCCCGCACCGCCGAGCAGGGCTTCACCGGCGGCAGCGTTAGCTATGGCGGCACCTTCAACGTTTATCCGCAGAACATACAACCTGCCTACGTGCAGGAGTGGAGCCTGACCACCGAATACGCGGTCACCCCCAGCATGTCTCTGCAGCTCGGCTACCTTGGCGAGCAGGGCCAGCATATAGAGGATTACGGCAACCTCAACCAGTACCGGGTCAATGGCGACCCCACCTCGGCGCCTTACTACAACAACCCTTACCTGGGCGTGAACGCGATCGATCCCTCGGTTAGCATCGGATCCAATTCATTGCTCATCACGGAATCCCGTGCTGCGATGAACTACCAGGCGTTGCAGGCAGTTCTGCGCCAGCGCTTGACCCGTGGGCTTGAGTTCACGGTGAATTACACTTTCGGCCGGGCCTTCACGAACAGCCTGGGCAACTATGGGCTGAACGTAAACGGATTTTCCGGAGCCTTCCAGAACTACTACGACAGCGCTGCCGACTGGGGCCCTTCGGGTTACGACGTGAAGCACAATGTGAGCGGCACGGCCGTCTACGCCTTGCCGGTAGGCCACGGCCAGATGTTCCTTTCCGGGGCCAATCGGGTGATCGACGAAGCGATCGGCGGATGGAAGCTTTCGACCGCGGCGGTTGCTTATAGCGGCTTCCCTGAGACCATCACCGGTCCCGGCAACAACTCCAACAGCTTTGGCACATCGCGGCCTAACCAATATCGCAAGCTTAAGATTGTCGATCGCACCATCGACAACTGGTTTGGCACCGATGCCTCTGCCATCCCGTGCACCACGCCTGGCGTCGATAACGGCGTTTGCGCCTTCGGTGCGCCGGCTCCCAACACCTTCGGCACTGCCCGCAACGGCAACACCCGCGGTCCCGGCTTCTTCAACATGGATTTGTCTGCCTTCAAAGACTTCCATGTAATCCGCGAACAGACGGTAGGTTTCCGTTTCGACGCGTTCAATGCGTTGAATCGCGTAAGCTATGGCAATCCTGACACTGGCATCACCGACACCAACTTCGGCAACGTCTCCGACCAGAACGTGCGATCGCAGGAACGGCATCTGCAGTTCTCGGCAAACTACCGGTTCTAGCGTAGGTGTGATTGCAGCACGCCGAAGCAAGGGCGGCGAAGATGGGTCGTCACATCTGTGTGGATTTGGCAGTTTCTCGCATTAGCTGCCGAATCCAGGGGAGTGGTGTGGCAAGGGAGGTAGCAGGTGTTCGAGCGTTACACAATCGCCAGCAGAAGGGCAATATCCACTAGCCGGGCCGAGGCTAGCCGCGAAACGCCTCAATGTGCTCGGCCTTTCCCCAACCACAAGCTGGGGTGGCCCCATATCTACCGACGTTTTCTAGTCGGTAGATGTGGGATTAAGCAGCTCTCCACCGGCAACTCCAAACATCCAGAAGCATTTTAGGAGCACAGACACGTTAGCCTCTCAGTCTGCTGCAGGTTTAGGGTTGCGGGTTGAGCGCGGCGTAATCCCACATCTCCCGACTGGAAAACGTCGGTAGATATGGGGCACCCGAGCGGGTGGTTGGGGAGAAGCCAATAGTGAAGCTCTCACCCATTCTCTAAAACCTCAATATCTGCAACCGTGACGGCAGGACGCGCTCAAAGCTTGACCGGCAGCGCTCGCCGTGTTCCGAGTCGATTGACCAGTTGACCAGAACGGCATTCGCGTTTTGCTATAAATTGGCTATCATGCCCGATCGTCATGACAAACTCACTATCATCAGCATGGCTGTCGTGGCCTCCGCTTCAGCGACGCTGTTACATGAAGGAATTGGTCATGGCCTGACCGCCTGGCTGCGCGGCGATATGCCCACCGAGCTTACGAGCAATCATCTCTCATCGCTGCGGCCAGATCGTTGGGTCTACGCCGGAGGGACGCTTGTCAATCTCTTTTTCGGAGCAGGCTCTCTTTTGGCTTCGCGCATCGCGGGGAACCTCGCAAATGTGCGCTACTTCTTCTGGATCTTTGCAGCGTTCAATTTGCTTCCCGGGGCCGGATATTTTCTGTTTTCAGCGATCTCCGGCTTCGGCGACTGGAACGAGGTGATTCGTGGGCTGCCGCATCAAGTCGTCCTGCGAACTGGCATGGCCCTCTTCGGCGCCGCGATGTATTTCCTGGCCGTGTCGCTTCTCGCCAGGTCGGTACGCCCTTTCATAGCGAATAGTCGAACGTACAACATCGTCGGCCGACTCCCATACTGTGCGGCGGCTCTTTTCAGTTGTGTGGCAGGTGCGCTCGACCCTCTTGGGGTTAAGCTTCTCCTAATCTCAACCATGCCGGCTGCGTTCGGTGGATTGTGGGGCCTCCTGTGGGCTGACAGTTTGCTGCCGCGCACAACACCAGGGCGGACACTGCTGGTGCGTCGCCAGATCGCATGGTGGTGGGCCGCAGCCATATTTGGAGGCTTGTATATCGCTTTCATTGGTCGAGGTATACAGCTCCCCCTGTTCCCCCAGCGACACTGAAGAGCGAACCGTTGGTTTGGTTTTCTGCATCACCAATGTGGTTCTAGAAGAGTCTCGTTGCCGGTAACTTCCTCGCGCAGGGCAAACGAGTGCTGGGCAAGTGACCGAGCAACGACAGACGGGAAGTAACCTAACGATTACAAGAACTACACACTTTAGTGAACATCTTGTCAGTCCCTCCTCAGTCCTGTATCAGGGCACGACTTCAGCCGTGCCGTAGATGCAGCAGTGCGAACGTGAAGTAGTTGCCGAGTAAAGTCACGGACCTTTTCCCCTTTGTCATCCCGAGCGCAGCCGAGGGATCTGCTGTGCGCCCTCCTCCCTCCACATATCTTCACATGAGCTCCAGCATCGGATACGCAGAAGAACCCGCAACTCAGCCGCACCTTTGACAATTCAGTCTTCCGTCATTCCGTGTTAAGAACCGTGGTGAGCGGCCCCAGTTTGCCGGTCCCCAAAAGCCACGGTTAGGCCGGCAACTTAAATCGACATCCTGCTCGACATGCCTATGCCTCTAGGTATACAACGGCAGGAAGGAGACAATTCTTTGCCCAGACATGATCTTCAGGGGAATCTCGATCTCGTGGTGCTGAAGACTCTCGCGCAGAGAGGAAAGCTGCATGGCTACGGAATCGTGCTCCACATCCACAGCGAGAGCGACGAGTTGCTACAAGTGGAAGCGGGTGGGCGGATTCAGCGCTGCACCGCATGGAGCAAGGCGGATGGATCAATTCAAAATGGGCTCTCACTGAAACGGGGAGGCGGGCAAAGTACTACCGCCTGACCGCGGCCGGTCGGAAACAACTGAATAAGGCGGAAGCGAGCTTCGAGCGGCTCGTCAAGGGTGTTCGCGCCTTGCTGCGATACGCGTGAGGTGAGCGATTTGCAGGATGCTTAGAATTCGTGATCTGTGGCGACGCGGCCGGCTCGGCGCCGAAATCGACGCCGAACTGCAGGCACACCTGGAGATGGCGGCGGAGGATGTCGAACAGACCGGAATTTCCCACGAGGACGCCCGTCGCCAGGTGCGGCTGAGATTCGGAAACTCGGTTAGGGTGAGAGAGCTAACAGTGGCTGAGGATGCAGCATTGGAATTGGAAGGTGTCTGGCGCGATAGCAGGTTTGCTTTGCGGCAATTGATGAAATCCCCCGGTTTCGCTCTGACGGCAGTGCTTACGTTGGCTCTGGGAATCGGGGTAACCACAGCGATAGTCACACTCATTCAGCAAGTGATGTTGCGCCCGTTGATAGTAGAAAAGCCACAACAACTGTGGCGCATCGGCGATAGCGCCATATGCTGCTCCTCGGCAGACCTCGATCCGATGCACGCACTACGCAACTGAGTTAACGGCGAACAGGGAACAGACGAACCTGGAGCTAGGAACCGACCATTCAAGCATTACTGCAGTTCAGGAGAGGGCCAGTTTCGCCCGCCCATCACTCCGTTGTCAGTGATCGACTGCGCAGCTTTCCCACCGACCGCGTGATCACGGAATAGCTCCTCAATCGAATGACTGTAACCGGCCCGCCAGCGTCCTTCGAGTTGCCGGGTGAGAGCAGTGAATTCCCACATCTCCCGACTGAAAAACGTCGTGAGATATGGGGCACCCGAGTTGGTTGCAGGGCTGATCAGCTTTGTGCCTCAACCACAATGCCTTTAACCCTGGACGAGTGCCCCATGTTCGCCACAAACATCGGGACGTTCACCACGTTGTCCAAGCATGAAGATGGTTCGGCCGCGAGACCGCCGGTGACGAAATGAAGTCCGACGCGATTGCTGCGGGGTTGAGGCTGTTGTGGTCTGCTCATCGGGAAGGGAGTTACATTTCAGTTGCAGACGTGGATGCCTTGGCTGAAAGTCCCAGCCGTTTGCCTGCACGAAATGCAAGTTGTACGAGGCAGGCGAATCTGGAATGGGATACACCGTTTTCACCTCGGTATTCGCGGACGATTCCCGTCAAGCTTACGGGACTGGCAACGCTGTCGACTTCATTAGTTATCCGGTCGGCAAAGGCCAGGACGATGTGCTCGACGTATTAACCCCATGAGGGAAGAAACGCGGAGCCAGTCCGCTGTCCTGAGTATTATTGGTGCCTTCTCCGAATGAATCGGCTCTCCCTCTTCCTCGAAAGTCGCATTCTCGGTAACTTCGATTTCGTTTCCATCGCCCCGGCGCGCTCGTTGAGTGACCGCCTAGAGGCCATCTTGGGCGACTGCACGAGATACTTGCTTCCCATTCGGGCTGGTCCGGCGGATGTATTGCTGAGGCGAATAGCCGGCGAGTTCGCGAAAGTCGTTGATTAGGTGTGCCTGGTCTGCGTAGCCCAGATCGAGGGCCAGTTGCGCGCCGTTGAGGTCATCGCCGGAGTTAAAGCGCTCTAACAGTTCATGCAGGCGATAGCGGCGAATGACCCACTTCGGCGACGCGCCTACATAGTTCTTGAAGAGCCGCTGCAGCGAACGAACGCTGAGCCCGCCGCGTTCAGCGAGCGTTTCCACCGTGAGTATGGATGGATCGTCAAAGATGGTCTGGACCAGCCTTGTGCTGAGCTCGACATGCGTATCCGGTGCCGGCAGATGCCCTGAGAAGTAATCGCTGGTGGCAGCAGACATCGCTTCGGGCGTCTCAAGCAGACGAAGCTGCGCCGCCAGTTGCAGGATGCTCTGCCCGAAGACCTGAGCGGCACGAACTACGCGGTCCGTGAGTGTGGAGACGGAGGCTTGCAGAAACGGATGCAGCCCACCGGGTTTAAATTTCAGGCCGAAGACACGGCCGTGGCCTTGCATCACGCGCGAGAACTTTCCTGTGTTGACGCCGGAGACCTGCGCCTTATCGAGCACGCAAGCGTCTTGCGTGGGACGCTCCAGGTCGTGCTCGAAGACGAGATAGCAGCTTGGGTGGGGCAGCGTTTCCGCAGTGCTGGGTTGTGCGTCGCGCAGGTCCCACTGGACATACCAGTAATGCTGCACCCAGGCTGCGAACTCCAGCGGCGGAGCAAGGCGTTGATGAAAGAACGCCTCGCCGCGCGAGTCGTTCGCTTGCAGAACGCCGCGGGGTCGCCCCACCTGCGCAGGAAAGGCCGCAGGCTCGTGTCGCGTTTTTTCAATCGCGACCAGGGACTCCGTCTTATTGTGATTCAGGGGAGGCATGACGAGACAAATGCAGCTGATTCCAAGAATACTAGGCATCACAGCGGTATTCGCAACGATCATGCTGGGCGGCGCTGCGCACGGCGCCAAAAAGGGGAGACACATGCAGGCTAAGGGAACGTTTGACGTGAAGACGACACCGGTAGAAACCTCACCCGTAGGCAAGGATGCGGGATTAACCTGCTACTCGCTGGAAAAGACATTCCACGGCGATCTGGAAGGCACCGCAAAGGGCGAGATGCTGGCCAGTTTGACCCAGAGCACCGGCGCGATGGCCTATGTGGCGATGGACCATGTAACGGTCACGCTCGCCGGCCGCAGCGGCAGCTTCTATCTCGCGCATACGGCAACCATGAGGAAAGGCGATCCCGCATCCGGCGTGATGAAGATCGTAGTGGTCAAAGATTCCGGGACGAAAGGGCTCGCTGGGCTGAGCGGAGAACTGACGATCCTTATCGACGCTCAGGGCAAGCACTCCTACGTGTTCGATTACGAATTGCCATAATTGTTCCGGGCTACCCGGGCACAGACGGTCCCTGCCACTCTACACACGGCCGCAGCATCCGCAGGTTACCTCAGAAAATAATTTTGCCGGTGAGCGAAAGAACACGGGCCCCACTCAAGGTGCCAGGGATCTGCTGCACGGTGGTGACCGTGCCAAACCCACTGAAGGTGGGTTGCGAAACGCTGCTCGAATCATGCCCGATGGTTGCGTTAGGATTGCCGGCGCTGGGATGATTGAACGCGTTGAAGGCCTCTGCACGGAACTGAAACTTCAGCCGTTCGTAGATGGGAAAGTCTTTGAACAAGGAAACGTTTTCGTAAGAAAACCCTGGGCCGTGCAATGTATTTCTGCTGGTGTTGCCAAAGGCGTATTGCCCTGCAGCTATATTTGCCGGTAACGTGTACGCCGTGTCGTCGATGCAGGTGGTGTTGAGTATGTAGTTCTTCAGGCTGCAATTGGCGTGCGGCGCGTGCACAAAATTGGGTCGCTGTGTCCCCTGGCTCAAGCCCGCGCTGTTGTAATTCAACGATACGTTGAAGGGCTGACCTGATTGCACGTTCACCACTCCGTTCAACTGCCAACCGCTTACGGCTTCCCGCACCAGCAGGCGAGAAGCGCCAAACGACGGCAACGAGTACGTCAGCACGCCAACGACGCGGTTACGAATATCCCAGTTGGCGTTGCCGTAGTCTGCGGCGGGGTTGTACTGCTGCGATAACGTGCCTCCGCCATTTGAATCTGCCGACAGGTCAAGGTCATGCGACCAGGTGTAGCTGAGCTGCCCGGCGAGTTGATGAAAGGTTCTTTGCCGCAGAACGACTGTCAGTGCGTCGTAGTGAGAATAGGCGTCATTCTGAATCTTGCGCACTTCGCCAAAAAGCTGGTTGGGCCGTCGTGCATTCAATTGACCCGGATTGCCGGGCGTGAGCGGCTGGTTGTCGTAAAAGCTGCGGTCGAGGTTCAGAGAATGTGAGCCCAGATATTCCACGTCGACCCCGGCGCCATTCCAGAGCCCGTACCCGGCGTCCACATTCCATTGATAGCTGCGCGCTGTTTTGTTGTTGGGGTTGTCGGTAAAGGCGCTCACATAGGTGCCCGGGACACCGGCCACGGGGGCGGCCTTGCCGGCACCCGGCGTAGGGTTGGTGAACGAGAGCAGGTTGGTCGCCGAGGTGGTGTAGTTCACGGTCGCGGCAAACGGATAATTGCCGGTCGCCAATGTGTAGCTGTTCAACTGGTTCGCGTTGTAATAGGCGCCGAAGCCGCCACGCAGCACCAGGCTGCCCATCGCACGATAGGCCAGACCGATGCGCGGTCCCCAGTTGTCGTGTTGAGGATTCTGAAATTCAAAACCCGGGGTGGGTGTGTAGGTCGCGCCTGAGGTCGCCGTCGAGGCGGGAATCAAGGCGGTCTCTTCAGGGTTCAGAATGCGCGCAAAACCGTTCAGGCTATAGGGTACGGTCGGCAGATCGTAGCGCAGACCGTAGTTCAGGGTAAGCCGTTGCGTCGCCTGCCAGTTATCGAGTACGAAGAAACCATCGCGCCACTGCCCCACCGAGCCTTTGATAGTGGCGATGGGGGTTTGATCGTTGCTTGCCAGGCCCAGCACAAAGTCGGCCGCGGCGTAGCCGGTGGAGTTGACACCCGCAGTGCCGGCAGCAAAGTTAAACAGTCCTAACGGATTGTTCGACGCTTCGCGGCCCAGGGTCAGGCGACGGAATTCCAGGCCGGCCATGATCGTGTGCCTGCCGCGCGTATAGCTCAACTCGTCGTACAGGTCATAGGTGCGATCATCCTGGTACCAGTTGCTGCCTGCATTGCCCAAAGTCGAGTAGGCGCCAGTGATACCAGCGCTGAAGGTAATCACCGGAATTCCGGGATTGTTATAAAGCGTATCCGCGGTAAAACCCGGGATCCCCAGACTGGTTCCAGTCGTCTTCAGATTGTTTTCCGCCCAATAGTTGAGGTTATTCGACAGCAGCTTGTTCACGCCCAGGTGGAAGTCATTCACCAGCGCGGCACTGATGACGTGCGTGTAACCGAACGCGTAATTGCGGCTGTCTGTCGGTCCGTAGGAAGATCCGCTGGGCAGAACCGTTCCGCCAACGATGCTCAGGTTTTGCCAGTGCAGGCGCCCAAACAGCCGCACATGCTCGCCGATGCTTTCATCGACCCGATCGAGAGATTGCGTGATGGTTACATTTGTAGGGAAGGATGCGTTCAGATTGTTGAGTGTGCCGTTTTGCGTACCAGCCACATTCGGCGCCAGAAAATAGGTTTCGAGCTTTTGCGCGACCTGGCCATTCTGATTATTGATTTCGGCTGCCGGGATCTGGTTGTTCGGATAGTACTGGCCGGTCGTCGGGTCCTTGAGACAGATAGCCACCCCGGCATTTGGCACGCAGGTGCCGGTGGCGGCGCTATACCCGCCCAGAGCAGAGAAATCTCCCTTTTCCATCGCGGGCGTCAGTACAGAAGCAACGTTGGTATTCTGGCCGATTTGATCGAGCTTTTCATAAGAACCGAAAAAGAAGGTTCGGTTGCGCCCGTTGTAGAGTTTTGGGATGACGACAGGGCCGCCGAGCGTGAAGCCGTACTGGTTGTAGTGGAGGACGGAGCGCGGACTGCTGGGCGTTGCCAGAAACGGCTTGGCGTTGAAGATGGTGTTCTCCACGTAGTCGTACACCGCGCCGTGCAGCTGATCGGTTCCTGCTTTGCTGACCAGGTTGATATGGATGCCGAGATAGGCGCCGTACTGCGCAGGATAGTTTCCACTTTGCATCTGCACTTCGGAGATGGCATCGCTGCTGGGGCGCGCCGGCGCCGTGGTGATGAGATTGTTCATGATGGAAACACCGTCGAGCGTGAGACTGTTCTGGATTTCACGCTGGCCGGCACCCTGAAAATCTTCGCCCGGGGGAACGCCGGTATAGGAGGTTTTGGAACCGATCACAACATTTGAAGACAACGCAGCGATCTCGAGCGCGTTGTGCCCATTGATGGGCAAGTCCTCGACCATTTTGGTGCTGAAGGTTTCACCCAGGGTGGCGTCGTCTGTGGATAGCGGAGGCGTCGAGGCGCTCACGCTCACTGATTCCGTCGTAGATCCGACGGCGAGCGCGAAGTCGGTGCGCACCGCCTGATCGTTCGGCAACGGAACGCCTACCTTGGTCTCTGTCTTGAAACCTGTCTGCTGCACGGTAATGTCATAGGTGCCGGCAGTAATAAATGTAATCGCGTAATAGCCGCTGGCATTGGTTTGCGCATTGTAGGTTCGTTTCGTACCAGTTTCGACGGCCTTCACCTGGGCGCCTGCCAGCGCGCTGCCGCTTGCGTCGAGAACAGTTCCCACCAGAGAAGTGTTGTTGGCGATCTGCGCCCATGAGCTGTTACCGAGCGTGAACACAAGGACAGCGAGGCAAAGACTTGCCTTCCTCATGGGAACCACCTCTTGGAGATTTTGTCACTACTCGTTCAGAAACAGGGGGCCCGATGAACCGGATGATCTGACAGGGACATCTCTAAAAAGGCGCTCACGAATGCGTTTATCCCAACACAAGATGGATCACGATGCAACTCTTTTTGCCGAGCAACATTTGCAACAGTGTTTCTACGCGAGAGACGTTGTCTGGTGCCGATGCCTTGATGAAGGGAATCGGTCTTGAGGAGCTCCGTCGGGATGCCGGCGGTGACGATTTGCACATCGTTTTGCGGATGGATTTCATCCATTTCCACAGTGGCGCGACCAAGTGGGAGGAGTGACAGACCTACATGACCCTTGCCTCTGCGACGACCGTCGATGCCGTAGCAACGGTGCCACGCCTGTCTGTCACTAGTCGCCCCATCATTCGGCAGACCACGCTTGAGGGAACGTCCACCTTGGTTCAGGGCAAATCTTTGGTGCTTGGCTCCCTCGACGTTCCGGGGAGTACGCGGCAACAGGAAGTCGAAGTTGTTTCCGAGCTTGTCCGCTGATGGGTTTGCGCCGGCACGGGTTTGGTTTGCGGTAAGCTCCCCCTCGGGGACCAAAAGTTGCGGCCGATCCCGTTCTCAATGACCGCGTTTTGGATGGCGAGCAAAATCGACTTCTTTCGCGCAAAACCAGATGTCGGATGGTGCGTTTACCATTAACGTTATTTGATGACTGCCTGGAAACCGCTGACCCTCTTTGTTGCCTTGGCTTGTGCTGTCGCATGGATCATTTGGCTTCCGCTGCTTATCGGTCCGGCAGGATTAAAGATCACGCACTTCAACGCTTTCCTTCCGCTCTTTGTGTCAATGGGAACGGTTGGCCCCTTGTTGGCAAGCTTCGTGGCTGTGCGGTACGAGACCGGCAGATGGCGAACGCCGAGCAGGTTCTTTCCACCTAAGCGACTGCGTCCGTGGCTTAATCTGTTTACAGGACCAATTTTGATCATTGTGGCGTTCGTGGTCATTCCGTACACCATTTGCGCCGCGCCCGGATACAAGGTTATCTCGCTTACGTTCCTCACGCCCCTGGCACGCATATGGCCGAATATTCTTGGTGGCCCGCTTGAAGAAGAGTTTGGATGGCGCGGATACCTGATACCGCGTCTAACCGCGCTCATCGGACCAACAAGGGCGACCTTGCTCGTTGGTGTGATCTGGGCGAGTTGGCACCTTCCCTTAATCTTGTGCCACATCTACGAGGGCATGTCCTTCTGGTTCTATATCTCCATCTGTATCGCCGTATCCGTATTCGCGTCAGTCGCGTACTTTGTAACGGGCCAGAGCATCCTCGGCGCAATCATTTTGCACTACGTCTTCAATACATGCTCCTTCATGCTGGCCAAAGCCTTCGACGGAAAACCGTACTTACCAAACCGCGATTGGCAGCAGGTTTACCTAAGCAGCATGATCAGCGTTGCAGTACTCACCGTAGTAGGGCTAAAGGGACAGTTGGGAAAAGGTGAATGCCAGGTTTAGCACAACGAATTGCGTCCACGTCCAGCATCGCGACGTCGCTGCACGACCTTCCCGTGAAGTCTGGTTTTCGGTAAGTTCATCGGCTCATCTGGGCTGGGTGGCTGAACTTACCGAA
>CAZZVD010000011.1:0-37853 GCA_964657465.1 uncultured Acetobacteraceae bacterium
TTTTTCCGATGTTTTTAGTAAGTGGAGTGAGAACGTTTGAAGGGCTTCGCCCGTCGTATTCAGCCCATGTACGCCGGAGTCGGCGAACATGGGGCAGATACTGCAAATCAAGGGAACTGACCTGGCGGACTCGGGGCCCCCAATGGGGCACCCGTCCAGGGATTAGGGCATTGTGGTCGGACGCTGAGGGTTGTGGTGAGAAAGCAGGCTAGGGCTAGGCTAGGGCATTGTGGTGTTGTGTACGGGTGTTGGTCAGGAGGAAATCGCAGGAGGCTGGTTTCGCGGATGCAGCCTGCAGAAGATCGCAGTTGAGGGTTTATTGCGGGAGTACCCCAGGCGGCGAACTCCTGAGATTCTTGATTGCCTGAAAGGCTTTCATTTCCTGCTCTGCCTGGGCTGGCTTGCCTGATTTGCGGTAGAGGGTGGCCAACTCAAAGTGAGTTTTTTGCGCGAGGTCTGTGTCTTTTTCCAAGCCAAGGAGCCGGTTCCAGTCTTTCTCGGCGGCCGCGGATTTGCCGTCGAGGGCCTCGGCCTTGCCGAGGGCGTACAACGTTTCCGGCATGTCTGGCTGCAGGGTGTCCGCACGCCGTAGTTCCGTCACCGCGGCAGGCACGTTTCCATTCTGCAGCAGCGCATTGCCCAGTCGATAGGCGGCTTCGGCGCTGCCCGGCCTGAGCCTGGCCTCGGCGCGGAACTCCTGCTCCGCTTTCTGCCATTGCCGGCTGCTTTGATAAAGATCGCCCAGATCAAGGTGCGCACCGGGGAGGGCCGGTTGGATATCGAGCGCCTTGCGGTATTCTGCCTCGGCTTCTGCAGACTTTTGCAGCGCCTGGTAATCCGCAGCCAGCGCCAGGTGCGCCTCGGCGGACTCGGGATGTGTCTGTAACAGTGTGTCTTTCGTTTCCCTTGAAAGCACGCCGGTGGCCCGCGCCATGGCAGACAACAATTCGGGATCGTTGGGATGTTGCACCAGGCCAGCCTGTAAATGGGCAATCGCATTGACCAGATCGCCGGTTTGCAATTGCGCCAAACCAAGCATGCCGTCATTGCCGGCCCGCTGCAGATAGGGTAATGCTTCCGCGGCATAGCCCTGCGCATAGAGGGCGTAACCCAGCATCTCCTGGGCTGCGGCGATGTTTGCGTCAAGAGCGACCGCGCGTTTGAGGGGAGCGATGGCGCCGGCATAGTCGTGCTGACCCATGTAGACCATGCCGAGATCGACCCAGGCTGCGGTGAAGTCCGGCTGCAGTTGAGCGGCTTTCTGAAACTCCGCGAGCGCTGCGGCGTGCTCGCCCTGCTTCTCGGCGGCTATTCCCGCTTGCATATGATCGACCACGCCGGAAGCAGGCTGTTGCATCGCTAGTGCCAGCAAACAACAGAGGGCGATCACGGCTGGCGGGGCTCCTGCAGGGTGAGGAACTGATCCGCGGCAACATCCTTAAGCGACTGGTGCGCGCCCGAGGGCCAGAACACTTCAATGGTGGCGCGTGTAGCGTCGGCAAGACCAAAGTGCACGCGCTTGTCACTCGCCGAAAGATAGCTGCCCGCGGTGGTTACCGTTTGTGTCTGGCCGTTCACCACCACGCGCGCGCCGATGCCGTCTCGATTACTGCGCGTTCCCACCATGGTGAGGGTCAACCAGTGGGCGCGACCACCGCGGTTGTAGAAGAACTTCGGGGTTCCCCCTAGCACACTGACCACTGCATCCATGCTGCCGTCCTGATTCAGATCTCCGAATGCTGCACCCCTGCCGGCCACTGGTGTGGCTGTGCCCGGGCTGGCGCGTTCAAAGCGCCCCTGGTGATTGATGGCCAGCAATGGAGGCTCTTTGTAGTGCATGCCCGGATTGATTTGCTCTACGTTGTCCATGACATGGCTTTGTGCCGCCAAGATATCTTTCCAGCCATCATTATCGAAGTCGACCAGGCCCACGCCCCAGCCTGAGCTCGCTGCGGATAAAGCCGCCAGCCCCGTTTGCAGGCTGCGGTAGCTGAAGGAACCGTCACCGTCGTTGTGGTAGAGAGCGTATACCTGGCGGGCCAGGTCGGTGACCAGGATATCCGGCTTGCCATCATTGTCGTAGTCGCGAAAATCAACGCCCATGCCAGCGTACGGGCTGCCATCATCCGTGAGGGCGACACCTGCCTGCTGCGCACGTTCGGTGAAGGTGCCATCTCTATTGTTGTGAAAGAGGAACTCTTCCATGCCGTCATTGGCCACGAAGATGTCCTGAAAGCCATCGCCATCATAGTCGTTGAACGCCACGCCCAGGGAACGGCCCGGCTTGCGCGCGATGCCCGAGGACTCGCTCACATCGGTGAACGTGCCGTCGCCGTTGTTGCGATAGAGAACATTCGTGGTTGCGGGAAACGAGCCTGGGGGACAGTAGGTGCGATAGTCGCCCCCACAAACCTTGCTCTCTGCCGGACTCCACTGCATGTAGCGCGTGACAAAGAGATCGAGACGCCCGTCATTGTCATAGTCCACGAAGCCGGCGGAAGCGGACCAGCCACCGGCCGCCACACCGGCCTTACGGGTCACGTCGGCGAAAGTGCCATCGCGCTGATTGTGCAGCAGGGTGTTGCTTCCGTAATTGGTGATGTAAATGTCTTCGTAACCATCGTTGTCATAATCTCCGATGGTTACGCCCATACCGTAGTTGGCATTGCCGGCATTGGCCAAGCCTGCCGCCTGGGTCACATCGGTGAAGCTTCCGTTCGCTTCCTGCCGGTACAGGCGATTCCAGTATTTGGGCAGGTTGCGGCGGAATTCCGGCGGCGTCGCCATGGATGGTGACAAGTACCCGCTATTGATCAGCAGCACGTCGAGCCGGCCATCATTGTTGTAGTCAAATAGCGCCACGCCGCCACCCATGGTCTCGACCAGATATTTGCTGCTGGTGGGGGAATTTTGCTGGACGAAATTGATGCCCTGCGGCGTGCGCACTGTAAAGATGCTGATTGTGGCTCCGAGGGTTGCCAGAAGCGTGGGCAGGATTTTCGTCATCGTTTTCTGATCGCCCTTCGTGGCAGCTAGTCTGGCAGCTAGTGTAGTGCGTCACTTGGGATGACGTTTCGCGAGACAGAAGCGAGGTCCGAGCAATGGAACAGTGCTCGAGTTTGGGCAGAAATGCGAGTTCGCTTGACAGTTATGTTTCGGGGCGAATAACTTTGCCGTCTGTACTAAGAAGCACGCTGCGACACCAAGCACGGCACGAAACCACAGCAAGTCATAGCAAGCAAGCCCATTCCAGCGCACATTCGTCTGCGCTGAAATGCTGACACATCTCCTGGAGGCCGCACGTGATTCTGATAGTGAAATCAAATTCTATAGAAGTTGCCGCAAAGCAGTCCGGGGCCATCTCAGTTTCCTGTTCCCGCCATCTTGTTAACCGCGCAAGCAAGTCACGCCAAATGCTGTCATCAAGCCTGGCCTGGTTTCGCGTGGCCGCTTTGCTCATACTGCTTTGTGCAGCGACGGTATACAGCCATGCGCAGGGTACCAACGGTGCTATCAACGGCACGCTCAGCGATCCCAGCAGTCAAGTAATTCCCGGCGCGGCGGTGACGCTGCAGAATATTGGAACGGGGGATACCCGCACGGCGACGACGAACGAATCCGGGTTCTACCAATTTAATAATTTGCCGCCCGGCCAGTATCGCATCGTGGTGAAGCAAACCGGGTTCAAGCAGCTTACGCAGGAACCGATTCAGTTGCAGGTGGACTCCACGCTGCAGATTAATTTGACTCTGGTTTTGGGAACAGCCACCGAGGTGGTTACGGTTCAGTCGAACACACCATTGATCCAGGCGGAGACTTCGTCACTGGGCACGGTGATTGACCAGCGCCAGACGAACGAGATCCCGCTCAACGGCCGCAACGCCATGAACCTGGTGGCACTAGCGCCCTCGGTCGTGCCGCAGGGGCAGTCGCAACAAAATCCAAACGGCACCAACCCGTTTGCGTGGGGCAATTATCAAATTGGCGGCGGGTTTGCCAACCAGAGCGTCACATTCCTTGATGGCGCACCTGTGAACACGGAATACCTGAACATCACCTCCCTGGTGCCGACGCAGGATTCGTTGCAGGAGTTCAAGGTGGAGACGAATAACCTGACCCCGGACTACGGCCGGCTCGCGGGGGGCGCCGTGCAGTTCAGAACCAAGTCGGGGACCAACCAGCTTCATGGAACGGCATACGAGTTTATCCGCAACAAGGTGCTCAATTCGAACACCTATTTTGGCAACCAGGCGCACTTGCCTAACCCCGCGTTTACGCAGAACCAATACGGCTTTAACGTCGGTGGCCCGGTTTACATTCCGCACCTGTATGACGGTCACAACAAGACCTTCTTTTTCGTGAACTTCGAAGGCTTTTCTCTGCGTCAGGGGATCACGTACACTACCACCGTACCCACAGCGGCAGAGCTGCAGGGCAACCTTGCGGATCTGGGTACGCCGATTTACGATCCGCTGACCACTTGCGGGGTATCCGGCTTCCCTGCCTGTGCCCCAGGCACGCCCCAATACACCCGCACCGAGTTTAGCGGGGCACAGATTCCGCAGGGGCGGCTGAACCCGACTGCGCTGGCTTATGCGAAGCAGTTCTTCCCTGCGCCAAACATTCCCGGCGCCCCGCCTACCGGCATCAACTACACCACGACCGGCAGCAGCGGCGGCAACAACTATGAGACGGTCGCGCACATCGACCAGAACGTTTCAGACAAGCAGCACATCAGCGCGCGGTATACGTTTTGGAAAAACAACAACCTGCCCACCAACGCCTTCAACGGCATCTGCGTGGATCGCTGCGCAGAGATTTTCAACACGCATAGCTTTGTTCTGGCGGACGACTACGCGTTCAGCTCCAAAACGCTGCTTGACTTGCGCATCAGCTATCTTCGCTTCTTTTACACCCGCTCGCCGCTGCTCAGTAATTTCAATGTGACGAGTATTGGTCAACCCGCCGGCCTGCAGTCGCAGATCCAGTTTCCTGGTCCGCCGGTCATGTCGATCAGCGGCTTCGATCCCAGCGGCATCTTCAGCAGCGCCGGCGCCGACAGCACGATCCATAATGCCACCGACGATGATCGGATCTCCGGCAACCTAACCAGGTTTATTGGGAACCACACGCTGCGGTTTGGGGGCGAATTTCTACGGGCCACGTTCAACTACGTGCAGGAGAACCAATCCGCCGGTCTCTACACGTTTAACAATGGATTTACCGCGCAGAATCCCCTTTCGGGGAAGGGCGGGGCGGGGCTGGCATCCTTTCTTCTCGGCTACCCCACCAGTGCAAACTCGGCCATCGTCACCCCGATCGCTGCTGAGCAGCTTTACCCCGCTCTCTTTGTGAATGATGACTGGCGGGCGAGCGCGAAGCTCACGCTGCATGCGGGTGTTCGCTGGGAGGTGATCAAGCCCTTCACGGAGCGGCACGATCGCATCAGCTATTTCGAACCGACCACCATCAACCCGGTACTATCGGCGGCCGGGCTGGGTAACTACGCGGGCGCGATCGGACTTGTCAACTCACCCAGCCGGAGTTCACGCTCTGCCTACAACACGGACTACATGCAGTTTTCGCCGCGGGTGGGTATGGCTTATCAAATGCACCCTAATACGGTGTTGAGCGCGGGATACGGCATCTTCTGGCTGCCGAACGATATCGAATTTTCCTCGAACTTTCCCAGCGGCGATCCCATCAACTCTTCCACGACCAACATGGTGACTTCCATCAACAACGGGCTGACGCCCGCCAACGACATCAGCAATCCGTTTCCCAACGGGCTGGTGACTCCCGTTGCGCGCGGTTCCGCGTTTCAATCGACGCTGCTCGGCTCCGGGCCAACAGAAAACTTTCCTAACAATCCCTATTCCTATACGCAACAGTTCAACGCCGGCATTCAACAGCAGATCGGCTCGAGCCTGGTATTCAACCTTGCTTATGGTGGGGCCAAGGGCACGCATCTCCCCTTCGGCAGTATCAATTTCAACACGCTGCCTGACCAGGATCTCTCTATGGGCAACGCTCTCATCGCGCAGGTGGCCAATCCGTTTTACGGCACGATCAGCTCCAAGTACAGCCTTGGGGCGCCGACGATTTCGGCGGGGCAGTTACTGCTGCCGTATCCACAATATTCAGGGCTGTCGAGCGCTTCGGCCGATCTGGCTTCGTCAACCTACAATTCGCTCCAGTTAAAGGTACAGAAGCGGTTTGCCCGGGGTGCTTCCATCAACGGAGCGTACACCTGGTCGAAATTGTTAAGCAACACAGATACGCTTACCGGCTGGCTCGAGGCTTCGGTGCCAGGAGTGCAGGATCCGCGCAATCTGCGCGCCGAGAAATCGTTGTCGGCTAACAATGCCGCGCAGCGGCTGGTAGTCAGCTACGTGTACGATCTGCCGATCGGGCGTGGCCAGGCCATGTTGGCGAACACGCCGAAAGTGGTGAATGCAGTGATTGGCGGGTGGGGGCTGGGCGGTCTGACCACGCTGATGACCGGCTTTCCTCTGGGGTTTGGCACCAACCAGAACCTGACCAACTCCTTCGGTGGCGGTTCCCGGCCGAATTATGTGCCTGGCTGCACCAAGCAGATGACGGGTGCGGCTACGTCCAGGCTGAACGAGTGGTTCAACACGTCCTGCTTCACGCAACCGGCTGCGTTCACGTTTGGCAACGAGCCCAGGCTCGATCCAAACTTACGAGCGCCAGGGGTCGCGGAATGGGATGCTTCTGCGTATAAGACGTTTCCCATTCACGAAGACATCAATCTGCAATTTCGGGCAGAAGCGTTTAATCTGTTCAACCGGGTGCAGTTTGGCTACCCAGGTCTGACCGAGGGCACTTCCAACTTCGGCCGGATTACCTCGCAAGCAAATTCTCCGCGCGTGCTGCAGTTCGCGCTGCGGGCGAATTTCTGAGAAGGGATCACAGCTTTTACGATGATGGGCGCCAGGATTTTCTCTGGCGCCCTCACTTTTGCTTTTGTGCCCGCTCAAGAGTCTTCCGAGGCTTTTACACGAAGGACGCGGTAGATGCCAGCCGCGGCGAGAACTGCCGTAGCCAGGATGGCCCAGGGGAAAGCCAAAGCCATCCAAAAATTAATGGTTCGGGTTACCTGCAGCGATTTCTCCGCGGTGAGGGATGATGCTGAGAAGCTGGTGACGATGTGAGCGCGGAGAAGCCAGCAGAAGAGGACCCCTCCCGCGCAGTCGTTGAGCAGCCGTAACGCAGCTCGACGGACTGTCCAGTGAGGATGCAGCAGGTTGGCGGCCGCGAGCGCGGCATTGGCGGCGGCGAGGACGAGGTAAGCCCAGAAGAACCAAGCCCATTGCGGTCCGAACTCGATGCGGACCGCGCTGCCGAAACGGATGATCCCGGGTAAAGCGTTGAGCGCCCACCAAACGCAAAACAGCAGGCTTGCGACCAACTCAAAAGTGGAGTTGGCACGTGGGATTCGGTTGAGAACGCGAACGGGCGGAAGCTTTCGCGGACTCCATTCCTCGAGGAAATGCGATTTCGCCTGAGCGCGTTCCAGAATGGAAAAGACCAGGGTGGCCAAGCCGATGGCGACGAATGCAACCGTCCACCAGGCACTCCACGCGGATGCGATCGCGGCTAACCACGATACCCGGGTTTGCTGGGCGCGATAGGCGGTGTCGAAGGTCATCATTCCGGCCCACACCAGCGCCCATGGAAGCAGATAGCAGAGGCAAATAATCTTCAGAACAAAACGGTAGACCGGAAATAGGAGCGGCCCGATCAGTTGCTCCTGGGGCAGGAAGCGGTTGGCTACGATGATGGGACGACCACGTTGCTTGAGGATCAACGCAACTTCGTGCTCGGTGAGAGCGCGACCGAGCCCGGCCTCGCGTTCTTCGACCTGGGCCGCGATATCTGCGGAGAGCTCGTTGACAATGTCGCTCTTCTGCCCTTCCGGCAGCCAGAACTTTACCGCTTCGAGATAACGTTCAATCATTTCCATGACTTTGCTCCTTCAGGACTTCTTCGAGAGAGAGATCGATGCTGCGCCACTCGGCGAGAAGTTGTTCCAGAACACGGGCGCCGTCTGCGGAAAGCAGGTAAAAACGCTTCCTGCGCTTGTCTTCCTCGCGCCACTCGCTGTTGAGCAGACCCTGGGATTCGAGGCGCCGCAATAACGGGTAGAGCGTGCCTTCGTCGATTTCCAGGCCGTGATCGGAGAGTGTTCTTCGTAGTGTGTAGCCGTACTGTTCCCTGCGCAGGGCGGCCAGGACGGCCAGAACCACCGAGCCGCGGCGAAGTTCAAGCCTGAGGTTCTCGAAGGCATCATGGTTCAATGGGTTTACCGTGTCGCGCATAGTATGCGATAGACACTATGCGCCACACAGTATGCATGTCAACAAAGATTTTCTTCTGTAGGGGCGGCCGTTCAGGGGAAAGGCCAAGTTGCCTGCCCCGGAGCTCAGCCAGATGCGCACCCTTCTGACATGCACGAAAGGCGAAGCCGTCGGGAGATACGGGGCACCCCACTTGGTTACGTGCTGGGACGCGTGTGCCGCTAGTGTGCCGCTAGTAGGCCGCCGACTTGTCTTCCCGAGCAATCTGCTTGCAGTGCAAGTTAACGACGGGATGAACGGGGTGGGATACGCATCGGTCTGGCTGAGCGAGCGGAGCGGGCGGGTTCGTATTTGGGCAGGCAGAACCGGATCCTCGGAGGCGCCAGGGGCGCGGTCCGGGAATCCGGGGGTTATTGCTTAGGGATGGGCTTAGGCGTGGGTGCTGCCGCTACCGTCGGGTGGCGGGTTCTCAGACATGGCCTTGTCGATCTCTTCGCGGCGCTTGGCGCGGGCTTCGGCGCGCTTTTGGCGCTTCTCGTCCAGCTCGTGCTCCGAACCCAGCAGTTCGATGAAGGCCTTCTCGGCTCCATCGCCTTTTTGGAAACCGGTACGCACGATGCGCAGGTAGCCGCCGGCACGATCGCCATAGCGGGGAGCTACGGTGTCGAACAGACGGGAGACCGCTTCGCGGGTCTGCAGATAGGACAGAGCCAGGCGGCGTGAGTGCAGGTCGCCCCGCTTGCCCAGGGTGATCAGCTTTTCGACGTGAGGACGGGCGGCCTTGGCCTTGGTGATGGTCGTCTCAACCCGGTCCTCGAGGAGAATGGACGTCACCAGGTTCCGCAATAAGGCGCGGCGATGGCTTGTGTTTCGTCCTAGTTTGTATCCTGCATTGCGATGGCGCATGGGTTTCTCTTTCCTGCGAAATCAAGCAGTGACCGGCTAACCGGTCACTGCCATAGTGCTTGATTTAGAAGTTCTCGGGCTCGGACTGGAGAGGTACATCCACGTCGAGATCTTCGTCATCATCTTCATCGTCGTCGTCAAAGCGGTTGTAGCTCGCCGCCAGTGTCGCCGCCGGCAGTACGCTGGTCGGCCCAGGTACCGCGTTGCCGTGCTCGTCGATCTTCATGCCGAGGGACAAGCCCATTTGCGCGAGAATTTCTTTGATCTCGTTCAAGGACTTGCGGCCGAAGTTCTTGGTCTTCAGCATTTCTGGTTCGGTCTTCTGCACCAGTTCGCCGATGGTCTGAATGTTTGCATTCTTCAGGCAGTTGTAGCTGCGTACGCTGAGCTCAAGCTCTTCGACGGAGCGATTGAGGTTCTCGTTGCGCAACTGCATGCGGCCTTCGTCGTGCGCGCTTTCCGCTTCAATCTCTTCCTCAAAATTGATGAAGATGCTCATGTGGTCTTTGAGCAGCTTGGCCGCGAGGCCGAGCGAATCCGCGGGGAGTACCGAGCGATTGGTCCACACTTCGATGGTCAGCTTGTCATAGTCAGTGATCTGACCGAGACGCGCTGCTTCGACGGTGTAGTTGACCTTGCGCACTGGGGAGTGAACGGAATCCACGGGGATGAAGCCAATGCCCAGATCGGAATCGAAGTTCTTGTCGGCAGAAACATAGCCACGGCCGCGCTTGAGGCGCATTTCCATGTCCAGCTTGCCGCCTTCACTCACAGTGGCGACGTAAACGTCCTTGTCCAGGATCTCCACGTCTCCATCGGCTTCGATCATGCCGGACGTCACCACACCTGGCTGGTCGGCGCGCAGGTACAGCGCTTTCGGGCCTTCCCCATTCAACTTGAAGGGGATCTGCTTGAGGTTGAGGATGATGTCAGTGGCATCTTCGACGACGCCGGTGATGGATTGAAACTCGTGCAGTACGCCTTCGATCTTGACGGCGGTGACGGCCGCGCCCTCGATGGACGAGAGCAGGGTGCGCCGCAACGCGTTGCCGATGGTGGTACCGAAGCCGCGCTCAAAGGGCTGAGCGCTGAACTTGCCGTACTTCTCGGTGAGCGTGTCGGTGTCGACTGCAAGACGTTTTGGTTTTTGGAATCCTCTCCAAAGCATAGCGGTGTTCCTTTCGTGCACGCCGTCGCGAAGCATTCTGCGACGGTCGGCGGGTTACTGCGTTCGTTTCTATCTAAAGCACAGGCCCTCAGCGGGCCAGGCTTTACTTGCTGTAAAGTTCGACGATCAGCTGCTCATTGATCGGCATGTTGACGTCGTCCCGCTTGGGCAGCGCGAGGATTTTGCCGCCCAAATTCGTGTGATCGACTTCGAGCCAACGGGGTGACTGCGAGTGGCTGGCAAACTCGGCAGCGATCTCGAGGACCGACATCTTCTTGCTGCCTTCGCGGATCTTGATTTCATCGCCCACGCTTACCTGGAAGGAGGGGATGTTCACCTTGCGGCCATTCACTTCCAGATGTCCGTGACGGACGATCTGGCGTGCCTGGCGGCGGGAGCTGGCGAAACCGAGGCGGAAGGCCACGTTGTCAAGACGCCGTTCGAGTTGCTGCAGGAGCAATTCGCCGGTGACGCCCTGGGTGCGGGATGCCTTCTCGTAGTAAGCGCGGAACTGGCTTTCCAGCGTGAAGTACATGCGCTTGGCTTTCTGCTTTTCGCGCAGCTGCAGGCCATAGCCTACGATCTTGGGCTTACGGGCGCGGCCGTGCTGGCCGGGAGGAAAGTTTCGCTTTTCGATCGGGCATTTCTCAGAGAAGCACTTGGTGCCCTTGAGAAACAACTTGGTGCCTTCGCGACGGCAAAGACGGCAGACGGGTCCGGTATAACGTGCCACGTAGTTTCTCCTGACTTCAGAGGCCGACCGGTTTACAGATCGCATTGCCGTGAGCAAGCGTCCTTCGTCCCGGTCCACCAGGTTGCCGGCGTTTAAGCGCCGGCAACGGTTACAAATATCAGCGACGCGTCAGACGCGACGGCGCTTGGGCGGGCGGCAGCCATTGTGGGGGATGGGCGTGACATCGCGAATGGAGCGAACGTCGAGCCCGGCGGCGGCGAGGGCACGCACGGCGGATTCACGGCCGGAGCCGGGGCCGCTGACGCGCACATCGACCGAACGCAGACCGTGGTCACGCGCCTGGTTGGCCGCGTTCATGGCTGCCTGCTGCGCCGCGAATGGGGTGCCTTTACGCGACCCACGGAAGCCGAGCGAACCCGAGCTCTTCCAGGACAGGGTGTTGCCCTGACCGTCGGTGATGGTCACGATGGTGTTGTTGAAAGACGCCTGCACATAGACCAGCCCGTAGGGGACGTTCTTGCGCTCGCGCTTCTTGAACTTTTTGTTCTTGCCGGCTTTCCCGGCGCCCTGAGCTTTCTGTTCCTGTTTCGCCATTAGGTCTTCGCCGTCGCTTTCTTCTTGCCTGCGATGGTTCCCTTACGGGGTCCCTTGCGGGTGCGGGCATTGGTATGGGTGCGCTGTCCGCGAACGGGCAGGTTGCGCCGGTGGCGGAGGCCACGGTAGGACTGAATGTCGATGAGCCGCTTGATGTGCATCGAAACGTCTTTGCGCAGATCGCCTTCGATCTGGCCTTCTGCTTCGATCACCTGACGGATGCGGTTGACCTCGTCTTCGCCCAGATCCTGAATTTTCTTCAGCGGGTCTACGTTCGCCGCTGTCAGGATGCGCTTTGCACGAGGGTCACCAATGCCGAAGATGTAAGTGAGCGCGATTCTTGCCTGCTTGTGACGGGGCAAATCGACGCCAGCTATACGTGCCATGGTGTTCCTTTGAGTGATCGGCAGCTTCGCCGCTCGATCACGGGTTTGGGCTATCGAGATAGCCGTTGGAGGCTTCTGGAGAGGTTCAACGCAAGCCTTTATGGCTAACTAGCCTCTCCGGGGCCGGTGTGAGCCGCTAGGGTAGCGGCGGAGTAAGAACTTTGGAGCTGGCTTTTGCGTTTCCCACATCTCCCGACTGGAAAACGTCGTGAGATATGGGGCACCCTTTGGTTTGTTACCGCTTAGCCCTGGCGTTGCTTGTGCTTGGAGTTTTCACAGATCACACGCACTACACCGCGGCGGTGAATGACCTTGCACTTGTCACAAATCTTTTTTACTGATGCCCGTACTTTCATTACTGCTCCTGACTAAACCACTTTATTTGTAGCGATAGACTATGCGGCCGCGCGTCAAGTCGTAGGGGCTTAATTCCACTGCGACCCGGTCGCCGGGAAGGATGCGAATGAAGTTCTTCCGCATGCGGCCCGATACGTGCGCCAGAACCTGATGTTTATTCTCAAGCTCGACTTTGAACATCGCGTTCGGCAACGTTTCTACAACCGTTGCCATTACTTCAATCGCGTCTTCCTTCGACAAACGTTATCCTGTTTCCGCCCACGATGCGCATGCCACGGGCTTTCTGCTTACTGCGTCAAAATTACAGCGCCCTCGGCCGTTACCGCGACCGTATGCTCGAAGTGAGCACTCAAGCTGCCATCCTCAGTGACTGCCGTCCAACCGTCACTCAACACCTGTACGCCGGGCTTGCCAACATTCACCATCGGCTCGATGGCTAACACCATGCCGGCGCGTAGCCTGGTTCCTGCTCCGCGCTGCCCGTAGTTCGGCACCTGCGGATCTTCGTGCATCCGGGTACCAATCCCATGACCTACAAATTCCCGGACTACGCTGAAGCCATCGGCTTCCACTACTTCCTGTACGGCTGCGCCGATATCGCCCAGCGTCGCTCCCGGCTTGACCGCCCTGATCGCAGTCTCCAACGAAGCCTGGGTTACATCCAACAAGCGCCTGGCATTTGCGTTGACGCCCTGGCCCACCGGCAACGTGATCGCCGAGTCGCCGTAATAGCCATCCAGCACCACACCGCAGTCGATCGAAACAATGTCGCCATCCCGCAACACCCGCTCCTTCGAAGGGATGCCGTGGACTACCTGCTCATTGACCGAGGTGCAAAGCACGCAGGGATAACCGCGGTATCCCTTGAACGCTGAAGTAGCGCCAAGCTCTTTCATCTTGCTTTCTGCCGCGTTCTCCAGGTCCAGCGTAGTGACACCTGGCTTCACCAGTGCTTTCACGTGATCGAGCACTGCGCGAACCGCCGCTCCGCTGCGCCGCATCTTCTCGATTTCCTGCGGCGTCTTGATCATGATGGCCATGGGCCTGCGCTACTCTCTTTCTTCCGTTACGTCAGCTTTGGGATCGGAGGCGTGCTACCGCTGCCATGATGCCCGCCATTACCTGCTCGGCCGGTTGTTCGCCGTCCACTTCCACGAACCGGCTGCTGGCGCGATAATGCTCCACCACCGGAGCAGTCAGCGCTGCATACGTCCGCATGCGCTCATGGAAGACTGCTTCTGTATCGTCCGCGCGCTGGACCAGCGGTGTGCCTTCCACATCGCATACCGTGTCGGCTTTAGGCGGCTGGAGGTAGACGTTGTAAATACGCTGGCAGGTTGGACAGTTGCGTCTACCCGTGATACGACGCAACAACTGAGTATAACTTACCTGGATGCTTACTGCAATCAGCGGCAGCCCGGAAGGATTGTCGGTGACGCTCCCGCTGGCCAGGCGGCTATCGAGCCATTGGGCCTGGGCCAGGGTACGGGGATAGCCGTCGAGTATGTAGCCCCGGGCGGTATCCGGATTGGTGAGCCGTTCGGCGACCATCTGGTTGACCAGGTCGTCGGGCACCAGCTGGCCTGCATCCATGATCTGCTGGGCCAGGGCTCCGAGCGGCGTGCCTTGGCGGCGATGGTCTCGCAGCAGGTCGCCGGTTGAGATCTGAGGGATGGCCCAGGCGGCCATGATCCGCTTCGCCTGGGTTCCTTTGCCTACGCCCGGCGCCCCCATGAGCAACATGGGACCGGGGATGGTCAGTTCTTCCTGCGTGGATGGCCCGGTCATGGTTGCGTTCGCCGCAGGTTGCGGCTTTACCACGAACGCCTTCCGCGGACTCGGCCGCTACGCGGGGAGAAGCCATCGTAGTGACGCATAATCAATTGCGATTCGACCTGGTTGACAGTATCCATGGCCACGCCGACGACGATCAGGAGCGAGGTGCCACCGAAATAGAACGTGAAGTTCAGGCCATGGGTGACCCAGGTCGGCAGCTTTTCGAAAAAGCCCCCAACCAGCCACAAATTGTTCAGGTGGATGCCGCTGATCAGGATTTGCGGGATCAGCGAGATGACGACGAGGTACAGGGCACCGACCAGGGTGATGCGGGTCAGGACGTCGTTGACGAAGTCAGAGGTACGCTTGCCGGGGCGGATGCCGGGGATGAACCCGCCGTACTTGCGCATGTTGTCAGCAATGTCGTCCGGACGGAACACGATCGAGATGTAGAAGTAGGCGAAGAAGATGATGCCTACGACGTAGAGTAGTTCGTACCAGGGCTCGCCGAGGCGCAGGCCGTCGAACACGCGAGTGAGGAAGCTGCTGTTTTGCACGAAGGTGGAGCTGGCGAAGAGGAGCGGCGCCGAAAGAATTGAGCTGGCGAAGATGACTGGCATCACGCCGCCGGAGTTTACCTTGAGCGGGAGGTGGGTCGATTGGCCGCCCATCAGGCGCCGGCCGACAATCCGCTTGGCGTACTGCACGGGGATGCGGCGTTCGCTGCGTTCCACAAAGACAATGAAGGCAACGGTGGCGATCATGACTACCACCAGCAGCACCAGGGCTGGAATGGTGAAGGATCCCCATGCCTGGGTGCGGGCTTTGTCGATCAGATCCTGGATGCCGCGGGGGAGACCGACGACGATGCCGGCGAAGATGAGCAAGCTCATGCCGTTGCCGATGCCGCGGTCAGTGATTTGCTCACCCAGCCACATGATGAAGGCGGTGCCGGTGGTGAGCGTGACCATTGTCATGAGGATGAAGCCGATGCCCGGGTTGAGCACGTAAGAGACACCGCCCGAACCATGCGAGAGTGTCAGTGCGATGGCCAGCGACTGAACGGCGCCGAGCACTACGGTGACGTAGCGGGTCCACTGGGTGATTTTGCGGCGCCCCATTTCGCCTTCCTTTTGCAGTTTGGCCAAGGGCTCGTAAACCACGGTCAGCAACTGGAAGATGATGGAGGCGGTGATGTAGGGCATGATGCCCAGGGCGAAGATGGTCAGTCTGCGAAGATTGCCGCCGCTGAACAGATCGACCAGGCCGAGTGCGCTGCCTGCCTGCTGGTCAAAGAATTGAGCCAGCAGCTTGAGGTTGACGCCCGGGGTCGGGATTTGCGAGCCGAGGCGATACACGCCGAGGATGCCCAGCGTGAAGAGAACCCGCTTGCGCAAATCCGGGATGCGGAAGATATTAGCGATCTTCTCAAACATACGTTTCCTGTGTGGCTACTGCGTGAACTGAGTTACTGCTGCTTGTAAAGAATACTGGATGAGTGGCGGTTTTTCCAAAGGGAACGCGGGGATTCGCATCTAACTGGCCGGTTCTGGCTTGGCTCTTCTTTCAAGCTCTATTTGGTACCTGGTGCGCAGCTTCGGGGTTCCAGCAAACGTTGCGGCTCGCCGGGATGCACGGTGCGAAGTCTGCACGACGCCTAGTATTCCCTGGGCGGGTTTTGACCTGTCGGTTCCCTGGACCGGGTTGGAGCACGGAAGAGCTTCGGGTTGGGTCCTGTGAATTCCCACACCTCCCGACTGGAAAACGTCGTGAGATATGGGGCACCCCGGTCCGCTACAGGTGGAAAGTTAGGAGACCAGGATTGCTTTGCCGCCGGCTTTCTCGATTTTTTCCTGGGCTGACTTGGAGAACTTGTGGGCGTGCACAGTGATGGCTGAGGTCAGGTCGCCATCGCCTAATACTTTTACCAGACCGTTCCGCTTCTTGAGCAGGCCCTTACTGGCGAAGGCTTCCAGGGTCAGCTCGGCGTTGCCGAGCTCCTCGTGCAGCTCTGCGATGCGGCCCAGATTGATCACCGAGTACTCGGTGCGGAAAATGTTGGTGAAGCCGCGCTTGGGGAGACGGCGGTGCAACGGCATCTGGCCGCCTTCAAAGCCGCGCATCATGTGCGAACCGGAACGGGAGCGTTGTCCCTTGTGTCCGCGGGTCGATGTTTTACCCATGCCCGAGCCCATACCGCGGCCGACACGCTTTTTACCGGTGTTCGCCTTTTTGGGCGCCCGTAGATTAGAAAGATTCTTTGCCATGACTATCCTCGCTCAACGCCGGACGGGTTCAACCCGGTCCGACTCGCATGTAATGCTGGCCGGTTATTCGACGATCCGGACCAGGTGCGGCACGACTTTCACCATGCCACGGATGGAGACAGTATCTTCGCGCTCCACCACTTGATTGAGCCGGGTGAAGCCCAATCCTTTAATCACCCGCTTGTGCTTCACCGGTGTGCAGATCGCTGACCGGTAGTACTGCAGGCGCATCATCGGCTTCTCTGTATCTGCCATTTTAATATAGCTCCTGAACCTGCTTGCCCCGGGCGGCGGCGACTTCTGCGCGATCGCGCAACTGCACCAGCGCATCGAAGGTGGCCTTGATTACGTTATGCGGGTTAGCCGTACCAAGACTCTTGGTGAGCACATTCTGCACGCCGACCGAGGTCATGACGGCACGCACCGCGCCACCAGCAATCACGCCTGTACCTTCCGGGGCCGGCTTCAACAGCACATGTCCGGACCCATACCGTCCCAGCACCTGGTGAGGGATGGTGGACTCGGAAAGATTCACGTGCACCAGGTTCTTCTTGGCTGCTTCGATGCCCTTACGGATGGCTTGCGGTACTTCCTTTGCTTTGCCCGAACCGTAGCCGACTACCGCTGCTGCAGGGTCGCCGACCACCACCAATGCCGCGAAGGACATGTTCTTACCGCCCTTGACAACCTTGGTGACACGATTGATGGACACCACCTGATCCTTCAGGTTGTACTGCCCGGCATCCAGTTTCCGCTTGAGTGTTGCCATGCTCTTTTCAATCCTTCTGCGCCGCCTCAGGCTGCGCTTTACACCAAAAGACTAGAACTCTAAACCTGCTTCACGCGCTGCATCGGCGAGGGCCTTAACGCGTCCGTGGTAGAGGTAGCCACCACGATCGAACACGACGCGCTTGATTCCCTTTTCGATGGCCCGTTCCGCCACCAGTTTGCCCACTTCTTTGGCCGCCGCTACATTGCCGCCACCCTTGATTTTGGCCTGCACGGTCGAGGCGGAGAGCAGGGTCTGGCCCTTTGAGTCGTCGACCACCTGGGCATAGATGTGGTTCAGCGAACGGTACACATTCAACCGTGGACGCTCGGCAGTCCCTGTCATCTTCTGGCGAATGCGGAAGTGAATGCGCTGGCGAATTACATTTCTTTGTCTTAACGGAATCATTGTTGTTTCCTTTCCTAAAAGCGGAGCCGCCCTGCGGCCCCGTTCGGTTATGACTTACTTGGCGCCGGTCTTGCCGACCTTCTTCTTCAAGCGTTCGCCCGCGTAGCGCACACCCTTGTTTTTGTAGGGATCCGGCTTGCGCAGTGAGCGCATGTCGGCGGCCACCTGGCCAACCTTCTGACGGTCGATGCCACTGATGCTGATCCGGGTCTGCTTGGGATCGATGGTGACATCAATGCCGGTCGGCAAAGGAAACTCGATCGCATGCGAGAAACCGAGCGTAAAGACGACCATCCCTTTGCCCTTCATTTCGGCGCGATATCCGATACCGACAATGTCCAGGTCCTTGGTCCAGCCTTTGGTGACGCCTTCGACTGCATTCGAAACCAGGGCGCGCGTCAGACCGTGCAAGGCGGCGAGTGATTCTTTCTCGCGCACGGCGATCAGGTGCCCATCTTTCTTTTCGAGCGTGATACCGGCCGGGACCATGGCGGTCAACTTGCCCTTGGGACCTTCCACAAGCACGGTGTTGCCCTGCATGGTGTACTTCACGGTTTCGGGTAACGGAATAGGTTTCTTACCAATACGCGACATACTGTTCTTTAACCTCTCGCGGCTTGCGAGTCCCGAAGGAGCCAGGATGATCTATTCAACCCCAACTCCACCGTTCCACTGCAGCCAGAGCGCGCTGAGCGCGCTCGCATTTCAGGAACTGCTTACCAGACCTCGCACAGGATCTCGCCGCCGACGCCTTCGCGCCGTGCCTGCCGTCCGGTCATCACGCCGCGAGGCGTGGTCATGATGCTGATGCCCAACCCGCTTTGCACGCGTTTGATCTCGTCGCGGCCTACATACACACGGCATCCGGGCCGGGAGATGCGGGACAGGTCGCGGATGGCGGCTTCGTTGTTGGCGCCGTACTTGAGGTAGACGCGCAGCACTGCGCGGCCATTCTCTTCCGCGGCCTTGTAGTTGGCGATGTAGCCTTCTTCCTTCAGGATGCGGGCGATCTCGGTCTTAAGCTTCGACGCCGGCACATCCAGTTTCTGGTGCCGCGCACGGATGGAATTGCGGATGCGCGTCACAAAGTCGGCTACTGGATCGGTTAAACTCATGCTCTCTCCTCCACTCCCCGTTCGCTCCGGCCTAAAGCGAAATACATGGCCGCAGAACCAGCGGGAATGTTGTTATGAATACCGTAACGGTTACTTACCAGCTGGACTTGACAACCCCGGGAATCTCTCCACGGAGCGCCAACTGGCGGAAGCACAAACGGCACAAGCCGAATTTGCGCAGGTAGGCACGGGGGCGCCCGCAATTTTTGCAGCGGTTGTGCTGGCGGCTGGAAAATTTTGGCTTGCGTGCGTCTTTGACTCGTTTCGCTGTAGTGGCCATGTTGTCTCTCTTCCTACGCCGTCTGACGGAACGGAATGCCGAACTGCCGGAGCAGAGCACGTCCCTGGTTATCGTCCTTGGCAGTCGTCACAATAGTGACGTTCATGCCCTTTAATTTTTCCACCCGGGCGTAATCCACCTCGGGAAAGATGAGCTGGTCGCGCATGCCCAGCGTGTAGTTGCCGCGGCCATCGAAGCTCTTGGTAGAAACGCCTTTGAAGTCACGCACGCGGGGCAGGGCTACCGAGATGAGGCGATCGAGAAACTCGTACATGATGTCGCCGCGCAGGGTGACCATTGCGCCGATGGGCATGCCTTCGCGCACCTTAAAGGCGGCGATGGACTTCTTGGCTCGCGTCGTCACCGGCTTCTGGCCGGCTACGGAGGCCAGGTCGGCCACCAGCGGGTCCATCAACTTGACATTCTGCGTTGCTTCGCCGAGGCCCATGTTGAGAACAATCTTCTCCAAGCGGGGTACGGCCATCAGGTTTTCGAGGCCGAGCTCCTTGGCCAGGGCCGGCCGGATTTCACTCTGGTACTTCTCTTTCAACCGCGCATTTACTTTCTTTGCCATGGTTCCTTCTCTTTTCGTTTCACGGTCCCGGGGTGGGCGATACGGCGAGCCCGTGTACCGTTGCGTGACAAGATCGCTTACTTCTTTTTAGGGGCCAGGGTGTCGCCGCATTTCTTGCAGACGCGCACTTTTTTGTCGCCTTCGAACTTGTATCCGACGCGTACCGGCCCACAGGAGCCGCAAACCAGCATGACGTTCGATACCTGGATTGCTGCTTCCTGCTCGGCGATGCCGCCCTTGATGTTGCGTTGGGGATTGGGGTGTACGTGCTTCTTCACCATGCGGACGTGCTCGACCAATACACGGTCCTTTTCACCCAGCACGCGCAGCACACGGCCCCGCTTGCCTTTGTCAGTCCCGGTGATCACTTCGACCTGATCGTTGCGTTGTAATTTTAATGCCATATCATTCCTCGCTTTCGCTGGCCCGGTGCTAGATGACTTCCGGCGCGAGCGACACAATCTTCAGAAACTTCTTTTCCCGCAGTTCGCGGGCTACCGGACCGAACACGCGCGTGCCTACGGGTTCGCCGGCATCGTTGATCAATACTGCGGCGTTCTGGTCGAAGCGGATATAGGTCCCGTCGCGGCGACGATATTCCTTGCGCGTGCGGACGACCACTGCCTTGACCACGACGCCCTTCTTCACCTGACCGTCGGGAGAAGCTTCCTTCACCGCAGCCGTGACCACATCCCCCAGCCCGGCCTTCTTACCGCTCGAGCCACCCAAGGGAAGAATCACCTGCAGTTTGCGGGCGCCGGAGTTGTCGGCAACGTCCAGCATGGTTCTCATTTGTACTGCCATCGTATTTCTCCTTACCCAGCTTCAACCCAACTTCAGGGTGGCCCACTCAAACCGTTCTTCGGTTTGAGTGAGGCACATCTGCGCTTTGAAGATGTCCCCCACTCGAGCAAAAACGCTTGAGTGGGCCACCCCCACAAACTACAAACGCGTTTAAACGACTGGTTGCGGTATTTCTTCTGCCTGCGGCAGCGAGGACCGGCGAATCACTTCTTCCAGTGTCCAGCGCTTCAACTTGCTCAGCGGCCGGCTCTCACGAATACGGACCACATCGCCCACACGGGCGGAGTTCTGCTCGTCGTGCGCGTAGAACTTCTTGTTCAGCTTGATGACCCGCTTGTACTTGGGGTGGGTCTTGCGCATTTCCACCTGGACCACGATGGTCTTCTGCATTTTGGTCGAGACCACACTGCCGATTTTCTCTGTACGCCGCGATTCCGGCTTAGCTACTATTTCATCCGCCATGGCTTACTGCGCCCCTTTTCCGGCCGCTTTGGCCTTGCTGAACTTGCCTACGCCCTGCCCACCCAGCGCCCGCTCACGGGCAACCGTCTTGATGCGGGCAATGTCTTTGCGCAGCTCGCGCAGCTTCTTCACGCCTTCGTTCTGACCCAGCTTCATCTGGAAGCGCAGGCGGAACAGCTGCTCGCCGGTCTGCTTCTCTTGCCGGACCAGTTCATCGTCGCTGAGGTTGCGAATCTTTTCCGTTTCCATAGTTCTTCTCTCTCGGTCTGCGGCTACTTGGCGACCGCAGTGACCTTCACATCGTGGCGCATGACAAAGCGCGTTTTGAGGGGAAGCTTATTCGACGCCAACCGCATGGCTTCCTGCGCCATTTCGGGAGTGACGCCTTCCATCTCGAAGAGCACCTTGCCGGGACGAACCACGGCTACCCAGTGATCGGGAGCGCCCTTACCCTTACCCATACGGGTTTCCGCCGGCTTCTTGGTCACTGGCTTGTCCGGAAACAACCGGAGCCAGATCTTGCCGCCGCGCTTGATAAAGCGGGTCATGGCCACACGGCTGGCTTCAATCTGCCGGTCGGTGATGTAACCGCACTCCATCACCTTGAGCCCGTAGTCTCCGAAGGAGAGCTCAGAGCCACGCCAGGCTTTCCCCTTCATGCGGCCGCGCTGCTGCTTGCGGAACTTGACCTTCTTTGGCATCAACATAGAATTTCGCCTCTAGTACGAATCGTTACTAAATTTCTATCGACTTAAAATACGCCGCTGGTGCCGGCCGGCTGCGGCTGACGCCGCTTCTGCTCGTAAATGTCGCCGCGATAGATCCACGTCTTGACGCCGATCACACCGTACGTGGTGCGTGCCTCAGCAAAACCGTAATCGATGTCGGCGCGCAGGGTATGCAGCGGAAGCCGCCCCTGCAGGTACCATTCAGAGCGCGCGATTTCATTGCCGTTCAGGCGGCCGGAAACGCGTACCTTGATGCCCTTGCAGCCGAAGCGCAGCGCGGAGTCCACTGCTTTGCGCATGGCGCGACGGAAGCCAACGCGCTTTTCCAATTGCAGCGCAATGTTTTCGGCGACCAACTGGGCATCGAGCTCAGGCTTGTTCACTTCCAGAATGTCGATGAAAACATCCCGGTTGGTGCGCTTCTGCAGGTCGACCTTCAGCTTTTCGATCTCAGCGCCCTTGCGGCCGATCACGATGCCTGGCCGCGCGGTGCGAATGATCAGGCGCAGCTTGTTGCCGGGGCGCTCGATATCGACGGAGCTCACGCCCGCCGCTTTCAGCTTTTCCTTCAACTCTTTACGCAGGTTAATGTCTTCAATCAGCAACTTGTCGTAGTCGCGCTCAACAAACCAGCGTGACCGCCATGGCTTGTTGACGCCGAGTCGAAAGCCGTAAGGATGAACTTTTTGTCCCATAATTTCCTCGAACCTACTTCGCGGCCGTCTTCCAGTTTTTTGCTGCGCTCTTCTTTGCCGCGGTCTTTCTGACCGCAGTCTTCTTAGCCGCTACGCCTTTGCCAGCCTTCTTGCTGGCCGGGGCCACGTCGCCATCCGCAGTCGCCACCAGGCCACCGCGCACGCGCTCGGCCACCGTAATCACGATATGCGCCATTCTGCGTTGGTAGCGGAAGGCCCGGCCCATGGGGGCTGGACGGATACGCTTCATACGCGGACCTTCATTCGCCAGCGCTGTCTTGACGTAGAGATTGTCCACGTCGACGTCGAGATCGCGTTCCTGGCTGAGATAGTTCGCGTTCTGAATGGCGGCGCGGAGCACCTTTTCTACCAGCGGCGCGACGCCCTTCTTGGTGAAGGCCACGGTATCGAGTGCATCCCCGACGCGGCGCCCTTTGATCAGCTCCAGAACCAGGCGAGCTTTCTGCGGCGATACCCGCTGGAACTTCGCTTCTGCCCGGAATTCCTGTGTGTTCAATTGCATTGGCTTAACCTTTGAAACCCTTCCTTAGACCTTACTAGCGCGGCTTGGCGGACGACTCTGACGATTTGGCCGAGTGTCCCTTGAACGTACGCGTAGCGGAAAATTCACCTAGCTTGTGCCCCACCATGTTTTCTGTCACGTAGACCGGAATGAACTTACGGCCGTTGTGCACAGCGATGGTGTGTCCCACCATGTCCGGGTGGATGGTTGAGCGGCGCGACCAGGTGCGAAGGACTTTCTTGTCATTCGTCTGGTTCATCGCTTCGATCTTGACCATCAGGTGACCGTCAATGAACGGACCCTTTTTTGTCGAACGTGCCATAGCTTTGCGACTCCTGAAACTTCTATTTACTTCTTGGGGCGGTTGACGATGAAGGTGTCAGTCCGCTTGTTGTTACGTGTCTTGTAGCCGCGAGTCGGTTGGCCCCACGGGGTCACCGGGTGCCGTCCGCCAGAGGTTTTGCCTTCACCACCGCCGTGCGGGTGATCGACCGGGTTCATGGACACACCGCGATTGGTGGGACGAATGCCCTTCCAGCGGTTGCGGCCTGCCTTGCCGATCGAGATATTCTCGTGCTCGGTGTTGCCCACCTGGCCCACCGTCGCCATGCAGGCTACCAACACTCTGCGGGTTTCGCCGGAGGGTAGTTTCAACAGGGCGTAGTCGCCTTCCTTGGCAACCAACTGCGCCGAGGCGCCGGCCGACCGTACCATCTGCGCGCCCTTGCCGGGGCGAAGCTCGACGTTGTGGACCGTGGTGCCAGAAGGAATGTTCTTCAGCGGCAATGCGTTGCCAATCAGAATGTCGGCTTCGGGCCCACTCATGATCTGCTGACCAACCTTCAGCCCGACTGGCTGAATGATGTAGCGCTTTTCGCCATCGAGGTAGTTGATGAGGGCGATGCGCGAGGAGCGGTTGGGATCGTATTCGATCGTGGCCACCGTGCCGGGCACACCGTACTTATCACGCTTGAAGTCAATGAGGCGAAGCTTCTGCTTATGGCCACCGCCATGATGTCTCATGGTCATGTCGCCGGAATTGCGGCGGCCGCCGGTGCGCTGCTTTACGGCGAGCAGCGGTTTGTGCGGACGATTGGTCGTAATGTCGTCGTTTACCAGGGACGTCTTGAACCGCAGCGTCGGGGTGATCGGTCTGTATGTCTTGATCGGCATCTTTTTAGCTCGTAACTTCTACTGCGTGTTGGCGACTGTTTGTCAGCTGTTGCGAATGGTTATCAGCCTTACAGGGCGTTGACGTAGTCGGGCATTTTCTCTCCCGGCTGCAGGCGCACATACGCCTTCTTCCAGTCGGGGCGAAATCCGGAGAACTTACCCCGGCGGCGTTCCTTGCCCAGAAAGTTCGCTGTGCGTACGCTGTGCACCTTGACCTTGAACAGGGTTTCGACAGCCTGCCGAACCTCGGTCTTGGTCGCGTCGGGGGCCACATCGAACACCAGCGTGCTTTGCACTTCCTTCGCGCCCAAGCCTTTTTCAGTGATCAGGGGTCGGCGGATGACGTTATAAAGAGTCGGCATTAGGCCACCTCCGCATCGGCATGCTTGCGCCGGGAAACGGTTTTCTTCAACGACTCCTGCAACTGCTCGATTGCGGCACGAGAGAAGATCGCCCGTTCGTAGCGCAGGAGGTCGTAGGGATGTACTTCTTTCGATAGCATGAGTTCGACGCGATCAAGGTTGCGCGCACCCAGCATCAGGGAACGGCCGGGCTCCTGGCCGCCTTCGACTAACAAGGTGGTGCGTTTGGCATCGAGCTTGTCGAGCGCCACGCGGTAGGCCTTGGTCTTGCTGTCGGCCAGTTCCAGGCTTTCGACCACGGTCAGCTTGCCGTCGGCGAGCTTGGTGGCGAGCGCCGAGCGCAGGGCGCCGAGCAGCTTCTTGCGCGGGAACGCGTAGTCGTAGCTGCGGGGCTGCGGTCCGTGGACCGTTCCGCCGTGGCGCCAGATCGGCGAGCGGACCGAACCCACACGGGCGCGTCCTGTACCCTTCTGCTTCCACAACTTCTTGCCCGAGCCGGAGACGAGCTTCTTGTTCTTGGTGGCCGCGGTGCCCTGGCGCATTGCTGCGCGATAGTGCTTGACCGCTTCCCAGAGCAGAGCTTCGTTGATCTGATCTGCTGCGAAGATTTCGTCGGCCAGCTCTAACGAGCCAACTTTTTGTCCGCCGAGATCCAATACATCAATGGTTGCCATATACGTTTCCTTAAGTCTTGCAACTTGCAGGGCGAGTACCGTTACTTCTTTTTGCCGCCCGAGGGCTTGCCGCCGGAAGCCTTCTTTGAAGCCTTCAACGGATCGACTGTGCCGCCACCACCAAACCCACGACGCTCACGCGGCGGAGCCTTGGATTTGGAGATCATTACGTAGCCATCGCGTGGTCCAGGAATCGCACCCTCGACCATCAGGAGGTTCTCGTCGAGATCGATACCGCGGATGCGCAGGTTGCGCACCGTAACCTGCTCCGCACCGTAGTGTCCCGGCATGCGCTGCCCGGGAAATACCCGCGACGGAAACGAGGAGGCGCCGATGGAACCTTGCACCTGGAACATGTGCCCGTGCGCTTTGGGACCACCACCGAAGTTGTGACGGCGCACTACGCCGGCGAAACCGCGGCCCTTGCTGGTGCCAATCACGTCGACGTACTTGGCATTCTCGAAGATGTCGACCAGAACCTTGTCGCCAGCCTTCAACGAATCAGTCTCGCTGTCCGCGCCCGACGCGATTTCAATGGGCACTTCGCGCATCAGCTTGACGGGAGGTACGTTGTTCTTGGCGAAGTGACCAGCCATGGGCTTGTTCACTTTGCCGCCCTTAACGAACTCGATCAGGCCGATCTGGGCTGCGGTGTAACCGTCCGCCGCCATTGTCTTCAGCTGGGTTACGACACAGGGACCCGCTTGCAGTACGGTGACCGGGTGCACTTCACCCTTGTCATCGAACAACTGCGTCATCCCGATCTTCTTGCCCAGAATTCCTATCACCGACATGATGTCTCCTGCTTACTTCTCGAAAGCTTTGATCTCTACATCGACGCCGGCCGGCAAATCCAGCTTCATCAATGCGTCGATCGTTTGCTGCGTCGGCTCGAGAATGTCGATCAGCCGCTTGTGCGTACGGATCTCAAAAGCCTCGCGCGATTTTTTGTCGACGTGCGGGGAACGCAGCACGCAATACTTGTTCTTCACCGTCGGCAACGGAATCGGACCCGCCACCTGGGCACCAGTGCGCTTTGCCGTCTCGACGATTTCGCCAGTCGAGGTATCGAGCACGCGATAGTCGTAAGCCTTGAGGCGAATGCGAATTCTTTGTCCTACCATGTCCAAATCCTTCTGGGATGTTCCCCACTCAAGCAGACACGCCTAAGTGGGTCATCCTCGAACTACCTGCTTACTTGATGATTTCGCTGATGGTGCCGGCGCCGACTGTGCGTCCGCCTTCGCGGATAGCAAAGCGCAGTCCCTTTTCCATCGCCACCGGGGTGTGCAGCTCAATTTCCAGCTGTACGTTGTCACCCGGCATCACCATCTCCGTGCCTTCCGGCAGCTTGGCCGTGCCCGTTACGTCCGTCGTACGGAAGTAGAACTGGGGACGGTAGCCGTTGAAGAACGGCGTGTGACGGCCGCCCTCTTCCTTGCTCAATACATAAATCTCGCCTTTGAACTTGGTGTGCGGTGTGATCGAGCCACTCTTGGCCAACACCATCCCGCGCTCCACGTCTTCCTTGGCAATACCGCGCAACAGCAAGCCTGCGTTGTCGCCAGCCAGACCTTCGTCCAGCTGCTTCTTGAACATTTCGACGCCGGTCACGACCGTCTTGCGGGTGTCGCGGAAACCAACGATCTCGGCTTCTTCGCCCACCTTGATCTTGCCCCGCTCGATCCTGCCCGTCACCACCGTGCCACGGCCGGAAATCGAGAAAATGTCTTCAATCGGCATCAGGAATGGCTGGTCAATGGCACGCGCCGGCAAGGGTACATTCTTGTCTACCGCGTCCATCAACTCGTCAATCTTCTTTTCCCACTGCGCTTCGCCGTTCAACCCACCCAGCGCCGAGCCGCGAATGACCGGCACATCGTCGCCAGGGAAGTTGTACTTCGACAACAGTTCCCGTACTTCCATTTCGACCAGGTCGGTCAACTCTTCGTCTTCCACTGCGTCGCACTTGTTGAGAAACACCACGATGTACGGCACGCCTACCTGGCGGGCCAACAACACGTGCTCCTTGGTCTGCGGCATCGGACCATCGGTCGCTGCCACCACCAGGATCGCGCCATCCATCTGCGCTGCGCCGGTAATCATGTTCTTGATGTAATCGGCGTGGCCCGGGCAATCCACGTGCGCGTAGTGACGATTCGCCGTCTCATACTCCACGTGCGCGGTCGCGATCGTAATACCGCGCTCCCGCTCCTCAGGCGCATTGTCAATCGAATCAAACGAACGAAACTGGATCTTCGGGTTGTGCTTCGACAACACCTTCGTGATCGCCGCCGTCAACGTCGTCTTGCCATGATCAATGTGACCAATCGTACCCACGTTCACGTGCGGCTTGGTCCGGTCAAACTTCTCCTTCGCCATCTCGTCCCCTTCTCCTGCTTAATCTGCTAGTTACTTGCCTTGATTGCGGCCAATGATCTCTTCAGAGACTGACCGTGGCGCTTCTTCATAACGGTTGAAGTGCATCGAGTAATTCGCGCGGCCCTGGGTCGAAGAGCGCATGTGGGTGGCATAGCCAAACATCTCGCTCAGCGGCACATTGGCCTTGATGACCTGCGATCCAGCCCGATGCTCCATGCCTTCGATACGGCCGCGCCGGGAATTGAGATCACCAATGATGGTGCCCATGTACTCTTCCGGCACCACGACTTCGACCGACATCACCGGTTCCAGCAATACGGGCGAAGCCTTACGGGCTGCTTCTTTGAATGCCATCGACCCGGCAATCTTGAATGCCATTTCGTTGGAGTCGACATCGTGGTAGCTGCCGTCGAACAGGATCGTCTTTACATCGACGATTTCGTAGCCGGCCAGTATGCCACCCTGCAGCGCTTCCCGTATTCCCTGCTCGGTCGGCTTGATGTATTCCTTCGGCACCACGCCACCCTTGATATCGTTGACGAACTCGAAGCCCTTGCCTGGCTCGTTGGGCTCAACACGAATCTTCACGTGTCCGTAGTTACCCGAACCACCAGTCTGACGGATGTACTTGCCTTCAGCCTCTGCCTTTTTGCGAATGGTTTCGCGATAGGCGACCTGGGGCTTACCGACGTTGGCTTCCACCTTGTACTCACGCATCATGCGGTCGACGATGATTTCCAAATGGAGCTCACCCATACCGCTGATGATGGTCTGACCAGAGTCGGGATCGGTGTGCACCTTGAAGGTGGGATCTTCCTGCGCCAGCTTGGCCAGCGCCATACCCATCTTCTCCTGGTCTGCCTTGGTCTTCGGTTCCACCGCAACGTGAATGACGGGCGCGGGGAAATCGATGGATTCGAGCACGACCGGCGATTTATCGGTGCAGATGGTATCGCCCGTAATCAGGTTCTTCAGACCGACGCAGGCGCAAATGTCACCGGCATAGATCTCAACGATTTCTTCCCGCTTGTTGGCGTGCATCTTGAGCAAACGCCCAATACGCTCGCTCTTGCCGGTACGCGGGTTGAGGACCGTGTCACCTGTCTTCAAGTGGCCCGAGTAGAGGCGAATGAAGATGAGCTGGCCGACGAACGGGTCGGTCATAATCTTGAACCCCAGGGCCGTCAACGGCTCCTTGTCGTCAGCATGGCGGAGGATGACCTCTTCCATGTTGTCGGGGTTGTGGCCTTCGATAGGCGGAACGTCGAGCGGGCTGGGCAGAAAGTCGACCACTGCGTCGAGCAGGGTCTGCACACCCTTGTTCTTGAACGAGCTGCCGCACAGGACCGGGAAGAGCTTCATGCTGATGGTGGCGCCACGCAATGCTTTGCGCAACTCAGCCGAGGTTGGCACTTCCCCTTCGAGGAACTTGTGCAACATTTCATCGTCGTTCTCGGCGACCGACTCCACCAATTGCATGCGGAAGGCTTCTGCCTTCTTCAGCATGTTGGCAGGAATCTCTTCGACCGAGTACTTGGCGCCCATGGTTTCGTCATGCCACAGAATGGCGCGCATTTCGAGCAAATCGACTACGCCCTTGAAGGCGCCTTCCTGCCCGATGGGGATCTGGATGGCGACCGGCTTGGCGTTCAGCCGCTTGCGGATGGTGTCGATGGCATGCTCAAAGTCAGCGCCCATCTTGTCCATCTTGTTGATGAAGCAAATGCGGGGCACACCGTACTTGTCTGCCTGCCGCCACACGGTTTCGGATTGCGGCTCCACGCCGTGCACGGCGTCAAAGCAAGCTACTGCGCCGTCGAGCACGCGCAGGCTGCGCTCTACCTCGGCGGTAAAGTCCACGTGGCCCGGGGTATCGATGATGTTGATGCGGATATCACGCCAGGTGCAGGTGGTGGCGGCGGAGGTGATGGTGATGCCGCGCTCCTGCTCCTGCTCCATCCAGTCCATCGTCGCGGTGCCTTCATGCACTTCGCCGATGCGGTGGGTGATCCCGGTGTAGAACAAGATCCGTTCCGTCGTTGTTGTCTTGCCGGCGTCGATATGCGCCATGATTCCGATATTGCGACAGCGATCGAGTGGTACTAGACGAGGCACGGTGTTTTCTCACTTCCGCGCGAGATAAGAGACTCGCGATTCTGCTTACTGCTTTTCGTTACGCCTGCTGCCTTGCGGCAGCAGGCAGGCCCTGCACTGACTTCGTTCTTACCAGCGATAGTGGGCAAATGCCTTATTGGCTTCCGCCATGCGGTGAACGTCTTCCTTCTTCTTCATGGCTGCGCCACGGCCGTTGGCCGCGTCGAGCAATTCACTGGTGAGCTTGTCGATCATGCCCTTTTCTCCGCGGGCGCGTCCGTAAGTGACCAGCCAGCGGATGGCGAGCGAAGTGCGGCGCTCGGGATTGACTTCAATCGGCACCTGGTAGTTCGCCCCGCCGACGCGGCGGGTCTTGACTTCGAGCAACGGCTTGCAGTTCTCGACGGCCTTCTTGAACAGCTTGAGCGCTTCGTCGCCGCCCTTTTGCTCCAGGTTTGTCATCGCCTGGTAGAAGATGCCCTGCGCGGTCGACTTTTTGCCGTCCCACATCATGGAATTGACAAACTTGGTGACCAGCGAGGAGTTGTAGACGGGGTCAGCGGCTACTTCCCGTTTCGCGATGTGTCCTTTTCTCGGCATACCCTTGTGTTCCCTTCAAACCGTACGTGTGTTGACGTTGCTGCTTGCCGGACTACTTGGCGGCTGCGACCTTAGGCCGCTTGGCGCCGTATTTGGAGCGGCTCTGCTTGCGGTTGGCGACGCCGACGGAATCGAGCGTGCCGCGCACGACGTGATAGCGCACGCCTGGCAGATCCTTTACACGGCCACCGCGGATGAGCACGATCGAGTGCTCCTGCAGGTTGTGGCCGATACCTGGGATGTAAGTCGTGACTTCGACGCCATTGGTGAGGCGCACACGGGCGACCTTACGCAGCGCGGAGTTCGGCTTCTTGGGGGTTTGCGTGTAAACGCGGGTGCAGACACCGCGCCGCTGCGGCGATCCCTGAAGTGCCGGCGATGCCGTCTTGTACCGCACCGCGGTGCGGCCTTTCCTCACGAGCTGACTAAATGTAGGCAAACCTTACTCCTTCAAACTCTTCTTGAGCCCACGCATTTACGCGTCGGCTCACGCAAGCGGTACACGCTGCGCGACAAACCTTGCCGCACATCACCGGTGCGCGCTGAGACTCCGCGCCCACTGGTGCACGAAGCTCGCGGCTGCTGCTTCGGGCCTTACTTCAAACCAAGACGAGAACTTCGACGGTGGCCGCGCGTTTCTTCCACGGATTCCTGCTTGCCACGAGCACATTGCGCTTACGCGCTATTGCGCCTCGTGCCGAACCAGGCACCCGAAAAGAAGCCAGTTCCGTTTCGAAGTTCCGGCCCGCATAGCCTCCCCAGGCGGGAGGTGTCGCAAAGGCCGATGCGATTGTTTCCCAGGCATCACGCGAACGTTTTGCAGGGACTCTGATGAATGAGCCGCATACTTGGTACTGCCGGTCTTAAGAGCGCCTTGCTGCGGGTCGGGATGGCTTTTGGGGCCTGTCCAGTTCACCGCCGCACATCATTCAAGCACGCACTCTACCGGCTCATGCGGAACCTTTTAAAGATAACAAGACGTTGGGCTCGCGTCAATATCCTGCCCAGTCAGCCTGGAAAGTGGGCCAACTTCTTTAGTTTAGCGCGGATTTTGGGTGGCAAGTAGGGGTTTTCATTAGTGTTGAAGGGGATTGCTGGGTTTGTGGGTTTAGCGAACGGAAGAAAACACTGGAAGGGGCTTCGCCCTCGTATTCAGCCCAAGTACGCTGGTGCGAACATGGGGCACCCGTCCAGGGATTCGGGCATTGTGGTCGGAAGCTGAGGGTTGTGGTGAGAAGTGCGGGGCCCTCGGCTCCCGGCTCGGGGTGACAAGGGTGGGGCATTCCTCACGGCCACTGAGGATAGAGAGGATTGCCCGTACCGTGATCTCGGTACCGTGATCTCCATTCCCAACGCGTGACGGGTGCCCCACATCTCGCTCGTTTTTCGCGAGATGTGGGATTCCACAGCTGTCCGCCGGCCACTCTCTCCCGACAACGGATCTCGAATGAGGACGGATACGCCTTCCACACATAAGGGCGAAGCTTGGTGGAATCCCACATCTCGCGAAAAACGAGCGAGATATGGGGCACCCGCCAATGGTTACGAAACAGGCGTGCCTCGGCTGCGCTCGCGGGTCCCTTCGCCTGCGTGTGCTAGCATCCGTGCAAATGCGTCCTAAGTCTGCTGCCTCTCCGCTCTGTTTCTCTCTTTGTTTCATGATGCTTGCCGGGGTTTCCGGTCCCGCCGGGGTTGCGTTGGGACAGAAGGCGGCGGCTCCCGCTGACCCGCGCATTGGTGAGGTGATTGCCGAGTTGGAGAAGACACGCTCCATTCACCAGGCGGCACTCTCGCCGGACGGCCAGATGGTGGCCTGGGTGGTGAGCGCGGAGGGCGGTACTGAGATTGACGTCGCTCCCACGGCAGATCCAGCGAGGGTGCGGCGGGTGACGGCCGGTTCAGGCAGCGTGTGCCGGGAAGAGAACCTGGCGTGGTCCCCGAAGAACGACCTGGCGTTTACGTCCGATTGCCTGGCGGCGCCGGGCGCTATCGGGCAGGCAGACGTGTACCTGGTGACCCTGTCAGCCAGCACCCTGGCTGCGCGCCGGCTGACCCACTTGCACGGCGGCATCGGCAGCCTGGCCTTCTCACCCGACGGCCTGCACATTGGTTCGCTCTATGTTGAGGGTGCTACCCGCCCGGCGGGCGCCCTGGCTGCGATGAAACCACCTTCCGGCGTGATCGGGGTGGAGGGTCTGGAGATCCAGCGGGTGGCGTCGATTGAGGCCGCTTCAGGGCAATTGAAGATGGTGAGCCCGAACGGGCTGCACGTCTATGAATATGACTGGGCGCACGATTCGCGGCAGGTGGTGTATACGGCAGCCCCGCCTCCGGGTGAAAACAACTGGTGGGTCGCCCAGCTGTACACGCAGCCGCTGGACGGGGGGGAGCCGAAGTCGATTCTTGCTCCGGAGAACATGCCCGGGCCTCTGCATGGATTACAGCTTGCGGTACCGCGCTGGTCCCCGAATGGGGCGCAGATCGCGTTTATCGGCGGATTGATGAGCGATCAGGGTGCGACGGGCGGGGATATCTATGTAATTGCCGCGGGTGGGGGTGAGCCGAAAAACATTACTCCTCATGCTGAAAGGACGGCGGCCTGGATCGACTGGCGCAAAGCAGGATCGGCGGCCCCGGAATTGCTGGTTTCGTGGATCAGCTCGGGAGAAGTGCAGCTGGGGGCGGTGCATGCGTCCGACGGTTCGGTGGTGGCGAACTACCAGACGCTACCAGCGACGGTGGGGGACGGACGCCTGGAACAGAGCCTTTCTCTGGCCGCAAACGGCAGCTTCGCTTATGTGAAGAGTTCATTTGCGCAGGCGCCTGAGGTGTACGTGGGCGGATTGGGCGCCCCGGAGCGTGCCATCACCCACTACAACGATGCGCAAAAGCCGGCCTGGGGTAAGGCGGAGTCGGTGCATTGGAAAAGTGATGCTTTCCCGGTCCAGGGATGGCTGTTGTACCCGGCGCACTACGATCCAGCGAAGAAGTACCCACTGATTGTGAGCGTGCACGGCGGGCCTTCGAGCGCGGTGCTTCCCCGCTGGCCCAGCCTGGGTTACACGGCGACTGCTTTTTCTGCATTGGACTACTTTGTGTTGATGCCCAATCCCAGAGGGAGTTACGGGGAGGGTGAGGCCTTTACGCAAGCCAACCGGAAGGATTTTGGCTACGGGGATCTGCGCGACATCCTGGCTGGGGTGGATGCGGTGAGTGCCGAGGCCAGCATCGATCCGCAGCGGGTCGGCCTGACTGGCTGGAGCTACGGCGGGTTCATGACCATGTTTGCAGTGACGCAGACGCAGCGTTTTCGCGCGGCGGTGGCCGGGGCCGGGATAGCCAACTGGCAAAGCTATTATGGAGAAAACTCAATCGACCAATGGATGACGCCGTTTTTTGGGGCGTCGGTCTATGACGATCCGGCGGTGTATGCCAAGAGCTCTGCCATCGGTTTCATCCACAACGTGAAAACGCCGACGCTGGTGGTGGTGGGAGACCGGGACGGAGAATGCCCTGCGCCGCAATCGTTTGAGTTCTGGCATGCGCTGCGGGCGGAGAAGGTGCCGACGGAGCTGGTAGTTTACCCGGATGAGGGCCATCGGTTCGAATCGCCGCAGCACCGGCGGGACGTATTGGCGAGGGCATTGGCTTGGTTTGCACAATATATGCCGCCGCAGGGTTGAGCCGGCGAGGCGGGCAGCGAGATGCCGGGAGCGTTGCCCGGATGGCTGGGGCGGTTGCCTCAGGGGCCAGTCCCCTCTACACTTAAAACGTTGACCACGCACAACTCCCCACGCGCATCGAGTGAGTGTCCACGGTGCCAGCGATCGGGCAAAGCACAGCCTTGCTCCAATTTGAATTGGAGACGATGCCTGCGGCAGAGCTGCTGGGTGGGATCAGTGTTCAGGCAGTTGGCAGTTCATCAACCGCCGGGGGCGGCGACACCCGGCGGGGAGGTTTCATGCAGCGGTTTTTGACGTTTGTGGTTTTGTCTCTTCTTACTATTCCTGTGGGGCTTTCTCTCCAAGGCTGTGCCAACAAGAATGCGAGCTATTGCAATGGCTCCGGCTACGGCTATACCAAAGACCAGCCTGTCTCGATTTCTTTGCAGCCAGTGACCACGGGTTTGTCGGTAGCCTTCTCGCAAACTTCGCAACTGCAGGCTCCCTCCTCGCAGAACTGCACCGGCGCTGCTGCCTCTGTGAGCAGTTATAGTTACGGCACCACGGACCGCACCATCGCGGACGTTTCACCAAGCGGCGCCATCTGTGGCGGAACCTGGAATCTACAAACGCCTGCGGTTGCGCCTTATACCACCTGCATTCCCACGGGAAAAACCGGCGTGGCGTATATGACGGCGAGCGCGGGCGGGTTTACCAGTAACCGGGTGGCGGTGTATGCCCATCCCGGGATCACCAGTCTTTCGGTGAACGGGCCGACTGACCAAACGACCGGGAAGCCAGAATGCCTTTCCCAGGGGCTTACCGCGCAACTGGACGCGACTGCGTACACCACTGACAGTACGGGGAAACAGGTGCTCTTGTGCAGCCCGGATATTGTGTCCGGCGGGTACGGTCCCAAGGATTGCAACAACGTGATCGGTCACCTGGCTTATTCCTCGGCCAGCGCCGGCGTGGTCACGATTGACGAAAACGGTGTGGCGACGGCGCAGGCTCCTGGAGCCACCCTGATCACGGGGACGATTGCGCAGACCAGCAGCAACGCCGGCTACTTTTATACCTGCCCACCGGCCAAGATTGCCCTGAGCGTCGCCTCGACAGGCGCGACCAGCGCCAGCGTCACGCTGAACACGCCGCTTTCGCTTACCGCTACCGTAACGGATACAAAAGGCAATGTGGTCAATGGACTGGCGCTGAGCTACGTCTCGACCAACCCCGGTTCGATCGCCGTGAGCGCGACGGGCGGGGTCACGGCGACCTTCCCTTCCAACTCCGCGATTACCGCGATTTGCCAGCCGACCACCTGCAATCCATCGCCGATCAACGTGATGGGTACGCTGGGCACGGGAGTGCCGGTGCTAAGCAATTTTGTGCAGATCACGTCGCCGGGCAAGAACAGCAACTACATCTGGGTTTCGAGCCCGGGCTCGCCTTACTTTGTCCCCATCGATCTCTCAACCGGGACTATTGGCAATCAGATCAAGCTGCCCTACTCACCCAATTCCATGGTGCTGGATCCCACCGGGACTACTCTTTATTTTGGCAGCTATAAAGAGCTGATGACGTACACCGCCAGCACCAACAGCCTGGCATCTGAAGTGGCCGGCGTACCGGGCGTGGTGCTGGCGGTTTCGCCGACCAATTCAGCCGTAGTGATCAACGATCAGTTACGTGGCGTGCTTTATCTCTACACGCCCTCGACGGGAAGCTACACTTCCTTTGCCGGCATTGGGCAGAAGGCAGCCTTTACTGCGGATGGGCAGACGGTGTACATCGCCGGCGAGAACGTTCTGTACATCCACAACAATTTCACTGGTTGGTCGGTGGAAACTCTGCCCGCGAATCAGGCCACCCCTACCTCCGGCATTTGCCCAGCGACGAATACCACCAGCCCTATCCCAACGGACCCGACGGTTTACCCGCCCAACACCACGGCCAACCCAAATAACACTTACAACATGTTCTGCTCACCGGATGTGGCGGTCACGATTCCCGCAGCGGCTGCGTTTCTCTCGGGTGCGACCACGTCGGCCTATGGCGAGTGCCCGGAGACAACAGTGAAGCCGGTGGTGAATTATCCCGAGGCCACCACGGTTGCGGCGGCGTCCGATCACGTTGCTTCGACTACGGATGGCAAGCACATCATTGGCGCCTCGGCGAATCCCGCGGTGCTCACGGACCTGTCGATCACGGTACCTATCAATGCGTGCCCTTCGGACGCCAACGCGCAAACCACCGGGATCACGTTTGATCCTCCGCCAGCGATCAATCAGACTTCGCTGGCGGCGTACGGCATCACCAACATCAACGAAGTGATCCCCGCTACCAACTCGCTCGAGGCATTCATTACTTACGGGACCGCGGCTACCGCACCGCCGGCTGGTGGGGCGCTGTTGCCGGTTTACAAGCCTTCCGCTACGGCGGGCGCACTGGGGACCTTGAGCAGCGTTACGCTGGCGGGCAATGCGATCGCGCCTGTGGCCGGTATCTTCTCGCCGGATAACACCATCTTCTTTGCCGGGACAAGTGGGGATGACCAGCTGCACCTGATCAATACGACGACCTTACAGGACACGCAGCAGATCAATCCCAAATTGACGGATGTGAACGGGAATCCTCTGCCACCGGTATTTCTCGCGGTTAAACCGCGCCCGACCACCTAAGGGCGCACGGCGCGACCGAGGGTAAGGGCAAAGATGTGGATTGCTGCGGTTCAGTGCCCGGCCAGGGAGACTGCACCTGGGGGCCCGTTGTAGTAAGCCCCGGGGCGCTCCCAGCCCAGGATGTCTGAGATCTGATCGGCCAGGGTCAAGGGGTCGAATGGCTTAGCGAGGATGGCGGCGGCACCTAATTCATCCAGCTTGCGCCGGTCCTGCCCCTGCACTTTGGCGGTCAGGAGCAACACCGGAATGTGCGCGGTGTTCCCGTTCTGCTTAAGAATCTGGTAAGTCGTCGGTCCATCGATGTCGGGCATCATGACGTCGAGCAGGATGGCGTCTGGTTGTTCGAGTGAGGCACGGCGAATTCCCTGTGCTCCCGAAGGGGCGAGAATCACCTGCCAGCCGGCGATGGTTTCGAGGCTAAGAGCAGTGACTTCCCGGATGTCGGCTTCGTCGTCAATGATCAAAATGCGAGGAGTCATGCCTGGGCCCACTCTCTTTCCGTGTTATCACTCTAGGTTCTGAAACGGCGGAGCGTACATAGCACTTGCTAAGCATTACCTTCATAACAGGCAGCTTAGGGTGGTCTTCCGGCTGCTTGCCAAGCCCCAGCAGCGATGGCCGATGATTCGATGGGGTAAGAGCGGCTCCTGCCGGATAACCCTCTATGCACCCGGCCGCGATCAATCGAAGAGGGATGACGAAGCGGTCGGTTATGCTAGCGTCTGGCCGAGGCAATTACGGCGACGACGCGAGGAACAGCATGACCAAGTGGCTCAAGATGTATATCGGTGTGGTGACGCTGCCGGCATTGCTGGCGGTCTCTGCATCCGCAGCGATGTTTAAGGGCAAGGCCGTGGACGTGCCCTTCAAGACCAGTCAGGGCGAAGATGCGGGAAGCGCCACGCTCACCCCCGAGGGTAATGGGGTCAAGGTCAAGCTCAACCTCAGGAACCTTCCTGAGGGCACGCACGCCATCCACGTTCACCAGAACGCCAAGTGTGATGGGCCGGATTTCAAGACAGCGGGAGGCCACCTGAACCCGTTCAGCAAAGAGCACGGTACGAAGAACCCCAAGGGTGCACATGCGGGAGATATGCCGGTCAACCTGGAAGTGTTAGCTGACGGCACGGATCACATTTCATTTGTGACCCAGAGTATCTCGCTTAAGAAGGATGCGAAGAACTATGTGTTTGCCAATGGGGGCACGGCGTTCATCGTGCATGAGAAAGCGGACGATATGATGACCGACCCGACGGGAAACGCGGGGAATCGCATCGCCTGCGGTTTGGTCGTCGAGCCGTAAGCGCGCGAGCCGTAAGCGGCGCTGCGCGCTGAGGGTTGGGGGCGCTCTGGGTTAACGAAGCAAATGCCGCGCCACCGGAGCTACGGCGACCGCCA
>CAZZVD010000012.1:0-36914 GCA_964657465.1 uncultured Acetobacteraceae bacterium
CCTGGAGACAAAAAAGTCTTCTGAGGTAATCCACCTGGGTAATGCGACATTCTAGGGGGCTTCACTCGACCTTGGGATGGCCTTTTGCGCGGGAGCCGGTCCGCGGCCCGGAGCGTAGAACAATGCAACGGCCAGGACTAATCCGCACAGGACGAGAATGATCATCATCAGGCACCAACTCGTCATTCGGCTTTTTTGTGACTCGTTTGTTCGCGGCAAGTAGTGTGAACCCCTTGTTACCCAGGTGGGTTGAGATGCGAAACCCACCCCGGGCTAATCGGTATCTTTTGTACAGGGCCGGTTCCTGTTTCAATGGGAACCCTGAGGATGGCGGACCTGCTATAACGATTTTGTATGCCATGTCCCGAATTCACGCAACTAGCAGCACTGGTCGAAAGCAAGCGGCAGGCCTATGCCTACGTCCGGCTGAACGAAGGCAGGGTGCATGTTTCGAAGGAACGCTACGACGAGTTGGTGAAAGAGGCGTACGCCGGCATGGTCCTCGCTATCAGGGAATCAGTCCGGCATAAAGCGAACTGCTCCCTGTGCAAACGCGAGTCGGCCGGATTGAGAACGGAAGCTTTCTCTGAGTAGTCCGCGGAAGCAGGGTGCCTGCCCATCAGCTGCTCTGCTACATTTCCAGCATGGATAATCGCCGCCGTAACCTGCTGAAGGCCTCACCGTTGGTTCTCGCTGCCCTCGCTTCCCGTCCGGGGAACGCTCAGCCGGCTGAGACACCTGCTGGCACTCCGCTTTTTTTCGATGTACGCAGTTTTGGGGCGAGCGGCACGGGGCAGCGGCTCGACACGCAAGCAGTGAATGCCGCGATCGAGGCTGCCGCCGCGGCAGGTGGAGGCACTGTCGTCTTTCCCGCAGGCACGTTCCTTTGCTTCTCCATCCGTCTACGCAGTCATGTGCACCTCTACCTCTCCCAAGGCGCTATTTTGCTCGCAGCGGCCTCGCCCTTACCGGCAGAAACAACCGGCCAGTTGGGCGGAGTGTACGATGCTGCCGAACCGAAGACCTCATACGATGCCTATCAGGACTATGGACACAACCACTGGCATAACTCCTTGATCTGGGGAGAAGACCTGCAGAATGTGGGTATCAGCGGCCCTGGCCTGATTTATGGCAAAGGACTGTCGTTCGGCGCCTGGAGGGACGGCGACCGGCGCGGGGACTACCCCAGTTACAAGGCCGAACAACCCGGGGTAGGGAACAAGGCCATTGCGCTCAAAAATTGCCGGAATGTGATCTTCAGGGATTTCAGCATCTTGAAAGGTGGTCATTTCGGGCTACTACTGACCGGCGTCGATAATGTTACTCTCGACAATCTCACGATTGATACCGATCGTGACGGCATCGATCTCGATTGCTGCAAAAACGCGCACGTTTCCAACTGCACCGTGAATTCTCCCTGGGATGATGGCATTTGCCCCAAGTCGAGTTTTGCGCTCGGATACGCGCGGTCTACCGAGAACGTAACTATTACTGGATGCACCGTCACCGGCTACTACCAGTTGGGCACGGTGATCGACGGTTCTTATAAAATCTTCCCGGCAGGTGAGAAAGTCTATCGCACTGGCAGGATCAAGTGCGGCACCGAATCGAATGGCGGGTTCAAGAACATAGTCATCAGCAACTGTATCTTTGAGGGCTGCAACAGCCTGTCGCTGGAGAGCGAAGACGGTGCTTTGTGCGAAGACATCACTATCTCAAACATCAGCATGCGCAATCTGATCAACGGACCGTTGTTCTTTCGGCTGGGCAACCGGTTGCGTGGACCGAAAGATTCGACCCGGGTAGGCAGTCTTCGCCGCATCCTGGTGTCGAATATCGTGTCGTATAACTCTGACTCCGCGATCTGCAACATCTTATCGGGCATCCCCGGTTATCCCATTGAAGACATCAAGATTGCCAATTTCTACATGCAGCACCGGGGTGGTGCCGGTGCGGGGCAGGCGAAACTCACACCTCCTGAGGCTCCGGAAAAGTATCCAGACCCGAACATGTTCGGGCCGATGCCCGCACAGGGCTTCTTTCTCCGACACGTGAAGAATCTGGAAATGAGCCATGTGGAGATTGCGCCGATGGCCGCCGATGCGCGTCCTTCCTTTGTACTCGAGGATGTCACCCGCGCTGACTTTCTAGCCGTCACCGCGCCCACCACGCCTGCCGCTTTTGATCTTCGTAGTGCCAGGGATGTAAGGGTGAGCTTAAGCCGGGCGGCTCATGATGCCGTGCTGGCTACCGCTAACGGCCAGACACTCTGACTGGCGTGCGGCATACCCGTTTGTTGTCGAATCGTAGCCCACACCCCCGGCTATTCATCTGCCTGTAAGAACATTCTTATATTGCTCTGTTCATGGCCGCATCGCTGCCATTGAGGGGGAGATATAAAGATGCGAGGTTTTCTCGAGGCTCTTCGGCTGCAGAGATACGACGATCATCGCTACTATCATCACAGCCGCATCAACCAGTCGCTCCACCTGGTGAGCGCGCTTAGCTTTCTGCTCGCGTACGCTCTGGTGTTTAAGAACCCGGCGGCGGCAGCCTTGATAGGCTGGCTGGTCGCGATGGTCGCGCGTCAGTCTGGCCACTTTTTTTTCGAACCCAAAGGTTACGATGAGGTGAACCAGGCGACGCACGAGCACAAGGAAGACATCAAGGTCGGCTATAACCTGCGCCGTAAGATCGTGCTGCTATCGATCTGGGCTCTTTGCCCGGCGGTGCTGTGGTTCGACCCGACCCTCTTCGGCGTTTTCTCCGGGCCGTCGGATCGTGCGACCTTCGTGCAGCATGTAGGAGAGATCTGGCTGGCCGTGGGCTTGGGCGGCCTGTTGTTCCGCACCATTCACCTGTTTTTCATCCGCGATGTGCGTACGGGCCTGGTCTGGTTAACAAAAATTCTTACTGACCCCTTCCACGACGTTATGCTTTACCACCGAGCACCGCTGTACCTGCTGCGGGGACAGATGATCGATCCGATGAACGACGTACACGAGCAAGAAGCATTTCTCGCAGTACACGACGCTTAATTGACTTGCTGGTCAGTGTGTCACTGGCCCACCACCATCCGTCCTGTTGCATTTGCCGTGCCGCCGATACGAAGCGATCGGCGACCACGGCAAATGCCTGGTCGGTGTAGTCGAGACTAAAGATAAGCCTGCCGGTTCCCACCCAGCTCAGCGCCAAACCCTCAGCGCGCAGGTAGTACTGCAACATCCAGTGATACCGGGATGGCTGCAGGTACTTGACCGTCCAGACCGAAGACAGATGAGCTACCTGCACGGGAAGGTCAGTCTCGCGCAGGCGCGCATTCAGCAAGGCCGCCCGCCGATTCCAAACGGTGTCGAGCTCGCGATAGCAGGCGCGGATTTCCGGCGTTTCCAGACGTTCCAGAAATTCTGCCATCGCGCCCATGACATAGGGGTGAGCATTGAACGTGCCGCGCGCAAAGCAGACGTCGGCCGGCCGGTCTTCACGGAAGCGCTTCATCAGGTTCGCGCGGCCGCAGACCACTCCGATTGGGAGACCACCTGCAATGGTCTTGCCGTAGGTCACCATATCGGCGTGGAGGCCAAAGTACTCCTGCGCTCCTCCACGAGCCAGGCGGAAGCCGAGAAAAACTTCATCCAGGATCAGCACGATGCCGCGCTCGGTGCAGACCTGGCGCAAGCGCTGCAGCCATTGGGTGTACGCCACCCGGTCAAAGCCTGCGCCAGTGCTGCTGTCGATGAGCGTGGAATCGGAGGGCGCGCCTGCATTGGGATGGAGCCCCTGCAGTGGGTTCACCAGCACGCACGCGATGTCATCGCGGCTGCGCAACACCCGTAGACTGCGTTGCTCCATGTCCTGCAGCGTGAGGGTATCGCGCTCGGTCACGGGATTGCCGACCCCAGGCTGCACTTCGCCCCACCAGCCGTGGTAAGCCCCGCAGAACCGCACCAGGTATCTGCGCCCCGTGTGATATCGGGCCAGCCGCACCGCCTGCATCACTGCTTCGGTGCCCGACATGTGAAACGAGACTTCGTCCTGCCCGGAAATAGCGCGCAGGCGTTGCACGTTCTCAGCCGTGACGGGATGATAGGCCCCAAGTACCGGGCCCAGCGCGCGCACCCGTTCGCTGCCACGTTCAATGCATTCCTTGTAGAAATCGTAGCCAAACAGGTTCACCCCATACGACCCGGTCAGATCGTAGTGCTCGTTGCCATCGAGATCGGTCGTGATCGGCCCCCTGGAGGAGACGGCGAAGGATCCGCTACTCAGGTGCTGGCGAACGTAACGGCTGAATTGAAAAGGAACCCGGTAGCGGCCGGTGAATTGAAGGTCTGAAATGCCCTGCTCCACTTCCTGGGTTTGCCGCACCGTCAACGCGAAACGTTCTGCGAAGAGGTGGGAGAGCCGGTGAAATGCCGATCGGCGTTGTTCGGCGACAGTCCCGGGAGCATCGTCGGCGCGGAAAAATTCGCTTTCATCAAAGTCATAAAAGGGGACCAGCCGGGCAAAGCGGCGAGCCCAGCGGGCGTGACCGGTGAGCGAACGGTGCTTGGCGCGCGACAACTGGAATCGCAGTTGGATCCGCTGCACCAGCCGCAACAGTACAAACAGCCCCAGAACGCATGCAACAAGCTTTATGGTCACAGCCCGCCCTCTGTGCCCACACTATGGCAGCGCCGTGAAAAGACGATGATTTGTGATCCTCGCTGGTTACTAATTGGCATTTCTCGTCAACTGTCACCTGGCGCGCCTGCGCTCCGGAGCTCCGACCCACCCTTCGTTACCCATTTGTTCACGATTCCATGTAAGTGCCTCGGGTAGGATCCAGCGCAGATTGGATGTTCCGCAACCTGTCGCGGTGTATCGAAGTGGTAACGCCCGTGCTCGCGGATAGACTGCGGCAACGACTCTGGGCGATCCTCGACGTCTGCCTGAGGACCATCGACAAGCGTGGAGTCTCGGGATTGAGGTACCTACACGCAGTTGCGTCCAACCGGCACCTCGGATGATGAGGAATCCATGGGCACGCACCAGGCACTCATGAACCGAGCTCGGGCACACGCAGGCGCGTAAGTTACATCGAGAGCCGCCCAGCAACTGGAGTCCCTAGCGCAGGCCAATCAGTTTGCCCTTCCTCCCGCCTCGTCTGTTCCGGGAAGGGGTCCCTTCCTTGCCATCTTCCTGTACACGCTCTGAGGCGTGGTGGAGAAAAACAGGCTAGACTACGCGTACGGTCAAGATGCCAACAAACAGCGGAGTGGGGCACGCGCAGGCTCAATGCAGAGTGAAGAAATATGGTGGGTAGCCAGGTGTAAATCCCCGGGGTGTATGGGCGTATTGCTACTGCAGAGGTTACTGCACAACCGGTCCTCGGAAGACCCGCCGAAAAGCCTACCGGAAGATGAGTTTTGTCCTGATTGGATTGATAGTTGTGGTGCTTGCGGACAAAGGCACCTGTACAGCAAACCCAATGTGTTCTCGGTTCGTACCGGGCCGTCCGATCCAGGAGCGGGCAGTCCTGCTTTCCGCCGGGCCCGTGCGGCCGCTCGTAATCGCTCGCGCACGCCCCACGTCGGAGATTGCGTTTTGGTGCATGGGCTAAATGGCGCTTTCACTGTGACCGCGGTACGCAGAGATCCGAATGTTGTCGACTTGCAGGGTCTCGGTCCGCACTCCCTTACGCGGTCGGACGTGGAGTGGCGCCTTTTAAGCTACCTCGATGAACAGCCGGAAGCTACTTCCTGATCCGTTGAGGGCCGGGCCATGCCTTACCGGCCGGTGATTCTGGTGGGGCGCTCTACTCGGAATTGGTGCGGTCGTCCAACGGCCGCGAACTGCTATAGTTTCGGCAGCTTTCCTGACCGGCGAGGTTCGATGCGCTTAAGAGTAGTCCTATGCCTCATACTTACATTCAGTTGCACCCAGCTTGCTTTGCTCGCTGCCGAGACGGCGATCCGCTTTGGACGGCTTATTGATGGCCAGGGCAAAACCTGGAAGGGCGCGGTTGTGCTGGTGCGCGACGGCCGCGTCGAAAAGGTAGTTCCGGCAGACGCGGCGCTGCCCGGGGATGCAACTGTCATTGATCTTAGTCAATACACCGGCATACCCGGGCTGATCGATGTCCATACTCACATGACCTTCTGGTCAGATCGCACGATTCCGCTTTCGCCGTGGGAGCAGATGGCAAAGCAGCGGCCCGCGCTCACTGTGTATATGGCGCAGGAGAATGCTCGCAAGACCCTTGAGGCGGGCGTCACGACGGTACGCGACCTTGGCGCTGACCATTACAACGACATCGTGATGCGCGACCTGATCAATCGTGGCGCGATGGCTGGCCCGCGCATGTTCGTTGCCGGATGCGGGTTGACCGTGACCAGTGATGCCTTTCAGCCGGTGATGCCTGCCCCGTGCGGACAGGCCGATGGCGTGCCGGAAGTCCTGCGCACTGTGCGCGAGCAGGTCGCGGCCGGAGCGGATGTGATCAAAATGTACGGCTCCACCGGCAGCGATAAAGACGTTTCTGGATTTCAGACCTACACATTTGAAGAGATGGAAGCGGCTGTGAAAGCAGCACACCAGTACGGCAAGCGGATCGCGATTCACTCCTATGGACCGGACGGCGCCGCCGCCGCTGTCCGTGCGGGTGCCGACTCAGTGGAGCACGCGGTCAATCTTCCGGATGCGGTCCTGGCCGAGATGGTAAAGCGAGGCACTTTCTACGTGCCGACTATCGATCACAATCGCTATTACATAGACGCACGGGCGGAGTACCACTATGACGACAAAGTAGTGGCTGGCCTCAGTGCCTACCTCCAGGAAAATCTCGAAACCGCTCGCCGGGCTCACAAGGCCGGCGTTCGATTCGCCATGGGTTCTGACGCCGTGGCCAGCATGTTCGGTCAGAACACGCGCGAACTGGCGTGGATGGTAAAAGCTGGCATGACCCCTGCCGAAGCATTGCAGACCGCGACGGCAAACGCTGCAGCCCTTCTCGGCATGCCGGGCCAGCTTGGTGCGATTGCCCCCGGCTACTATGCCGACCTGGTTGCGGTGGAGGGTGACCCTCTCGATGACATACAGGTGGTTATCGACAAGGTGCGCTGGGTGATGAAGGATGGCAACGTCATGGTCGACAAGCGGCCCCTAACCCGATCCCAGACCGCACCCTGAACCGCCAGGAGGCAACTTTGTACTGCTTACCCACCTCATAGTGTTTGCAGGAGAAATGGGGAAAGTATGAAAACATCCAGGTTTCAGTTACTGGCTTGTACCGCCCTGGCAGTCACGTTTGCCGGCGGAGTGGTGGTGGCGCAGGACACAAAGTCGTCAGACAAATCGTTTCTGACAGACTCGGCCAAAGGGAGTCTGGCAGAGATCACCATGGCAAAGCTGGCTTTGCAGAAAAGCAAGGACCCGAACGTCCGCGAATTTGCCACCAGGATGATCAAAGACCACCAGCAATTGCTAACAGACATGAAGCCCTTCGCCAAACAGATGGGGCTCAAAGACCCGACCGGCATGCCGATTGCGGCCCATGCGACTTACCTGGAGCTGAAGACCAAGTCCGGGACGGACTTTGATCGTGCCTACGTGGAGGCCATGGTGAAAGACCATCACCAGGATCTGCAGGAGTTCATGGATGAGCAAAACAAGACCAGCAACCCGGAACTAAAGGCGGCTGTGGCAAAGGGCCAATCAATCATTAAAGAGCATACGATGATGATTGACAAAATTGCGCATATGGGTGGCATACAAACGCCTCCGATGCCAGCCAGCACTTAGCCTTCACTTAGTTAGCGCCATTACGTATCGCAGCAGGGAAAATGGCTCGCATGCTTGCGAGCCATTTTTTATGCTGGATGGAGAGCAGATCAACCGTGCCGCGCGGCGCAGGCCCAATATGCAAACGAAAAAAGCGCCAGTAGGACGGCAAAATCACGATGGCGCGAAGGGAAGGTAACCACTCCATAAGTTTTTCGCCTCCTTCTGCGCTGCTTTGATGCGCCGTTTCGCTACCGGGCTCACCAGTAACCAACGACGGGTGCCCTACATCTCGCTTGTTTTTCGCGAGATGTGGGATTCCACAGCTAACCACGAGCCATTCTCTGGCGGCAACAGGTCTCGATCGATCGTCACATACACCCTCCACACTCAGAGTGCAGAGGTTCGAGGAATCCCACATCTCGCGAAGTACGAGCGAGATGTAGGGCGCTCGTCATTCGTTACGGACATTGGGACGGAAATCGAGTCCGAAAGGAATCCCGCTGCATCTCTTGGGCGGAGGAGTTTACATGGCAAGTGAAAATAGGGTTGCGCTCATTACCGGCGCAAATAGAGGCTTAGGTTTGGAAACCGCGCGGCAGTTGGGTCATAAGGGCGTAACCGTTGTGGTCGCCGCACGCACGCTTGACGCCGCGCAGAAGACCGCCCGCACCCTGCAGGGCGAGGGCATCGACGCGTTCGCAGTCCAGCTGGATACCACCAAATCTGCCGACCGCAGCGCGGCTGCAAAGGCCGTGGCCGAAAAGTATGGCAAGCTCGACATCCTGATCAACAATGCAGGCGTGGGACCCCAGGATGGTCTGGACAGACCCAAGACCATTGAGACCACGGAAGAAGAGCTGCAACACGTATTCGGGACCAACCTTTTCGCCACCATCGCGGTGACTCGGGAGTTTCTACCCCTGCTGAAGAAGAGCCCAGCCGGGCGGATTGTGAACTTGTCCAGTATTCTGGGGTCAATTGCGCTGCATGCCGATCCGGCGAGTCCGATTGCGGGCGCAAAATTGTTTGCTTATGACGCGTCCAAAGCGGCACTCAATATGTTCACGGTGCATCTTGCGGCCGAACTGAAGGGTACCCACATCAAGGTGAACTCGGCCCACCCGGGCTGGGTAAAGACTGAGATGGGTGGAAGCAACGCCACGTTGGAAGTCGAAGACGGCGCCAAAACCAGCGTGGACCTGGCACTGATCGACGCAGACGGTCCGGACGGACGCTTCATCCACATGGGGCGAGAGCTGCCCTGGTAATCCGCAGAATCAAGCCGTTTGTTTCAGCCAGTGAGCACAATGATGCGTGGCTTCCCAGGTTTTCAGCGTGCTCTTGTCAGAGCCGGGCTCGCTGGCTGAAAAGCAATGACCGCAAATGGCGTCGATGGTCTTATCTGGGTTAACCCGGTAAAAGAATTGTGCGAAACCAGCAGTGCTGCTCATCGTAAAACCCTCATCTTTTCAGCGTTGATAGGTCAGATGAGGACTCCGGCAAAACAGCCGTACCACCTTTGGGGGACCTTCCCTACCCGGGTGGGGGAGTTCCCCCTTATCCGAGCAGAGATCGTCACAGTGTCGGGACTTTGGCCTTGCCGGCCAGCATAATCGCGCCGGACGGGTAAGAGAAACTGTCGCCCTTGTAAACTTTGCCCGTCCTGTCGACCTCTACGCTTACGCCACTAATTGTCTTACTATCGATCGTGATTGTAAGAAAGCCCCAGCGGGTATCGGTAGCGTATCTGAGCGTCGCGCCTGAATCCGCAGCAACGTCCCCGGGCTTGGAGTGGATCGCATGCAAATTGTGATAGCCCCCATTACCAGTAACAACGAACGGAGTAGGGCCCCCCGGTGCAATCGTCTGTTCTATACGCTGGTAGTCATGAACGTGGCCGGATAAGACCAGGTTAGGCACACGCCCGGTGTCTCGAATGGCATTCTCCAGAACATCCGCCATTTTGGAACTGCCGCTATGGAATACGTCGAACGAATAGATTGGATGATGCAGCGTCAGGATCAATGGCTGATCGCTGGGAGCGGTAGCGAATTCATTCGTGATCCATTGCTGCTGCACCGAATCGACCGATCCTCCTTCCGGCACGTTCGTGTACATGCCCACGATGGTTGCAAATGGCGTGGTCAATGTCCAATAGGGGTTGGGTTGTTCCAACCCGACTCTCGGTGCATCCTTCGAAATGGGATCCACATCGGGGACTGGTTGCATGAAGTAGTCGACCCAGCCATCGAGCGAGGTCTGCCGGGTAGGATCATCCACCTCCCCATCATGGTTTCCGGGAATGGAAAAGATCGGCGCGGTGTAGCGAGAGTACGGCTCATAGAATTGCGCATAGTAATCGTCATGCGCTCCGGTGTAATAGACGACATCGCCCACGTGATAGCAGAACTGAGGGGTGCTCGCATTCTGCGGGGCCAAGTGGGCGATCATCAGATCCGCCACATTGGTTTGGAACTCGCCATCCTGTACGCCGCCAGTATCGGCCACGACATGGAAGACCATTTTCTTCGCGGTCGCCACATGAGCGGCGATGGAGGGGAAGTTTTCCGAGAGCGAGTAGTGATAGGGTGGCAGTCCGAGCGGCCGCGGGAGAGGCTGAAAACTGGTGTTGCGGTGACTGACTGGATTCAGCGGACTCACCCCGGGATGCGCTTGTGAGTTGCTGGTAAACAGAGGAGCCCTTACGGCACCGGGCTGCAGCCCCAATCTCTTGATCGAGGGTCGTCTCTCCAGGGGCATTGATTGGGAGTTCCTAGGCATATTTGCGCTCCAGTCACTGGATGTTTATAGAGCACAGTATAGGTTGCGTGTGCCAGGCATGGTTCGCCTGGGCGGGAAATTAATCAGCTGTTCGTAATGGCGCCTGCCTTTACGCCAACCGACGACCAGCGAACTCAACCGGCTTAAAGCCTGGATTTCTCACCAGTACTGATGGTTGCGACAGGTTGAGGAGAGCGTTTAGCCTATTGTTGTGTTTTGGCTTGTGGCCTTGCGCGTTCGGTTGATTTTCGGTGTGCGACGACATGTTTTGCGGGTTAGCTAGCCCTCCTTTTGTCATCCCGAGGGGAGTCGAGGGATGACAAGTTGGGGGCTGGTGACGTTGGCCGGCATTGCCAGCGGCGTGAAGCAAACTCCGGCTTACGGGAGTCGAATACGACCTGGCGAAGCCCCTCAGCGTTCTGACTCCACTCTCGCTTCACAACCGTCGGTTCCAGCAACAAAGCGCTTCCAGCATTCCTGGTTGGCAGCAGAATGTTGCTGAGCCCCGCGTGCCGGGAGAAACGGGGCTCGGCAGTAAACCGATCAGAAACTCACGCGCAGTTCCACCTGCAGCACGCGTGGAGTGTCTGTCGTGTTGTTCACAAAGCCGAAGGTGCTGTTGGCTCCCACATTGGGCTGTGGGCCCAGGTTTCCTGGTTCGGCAAACACGTGACGGTTGAACGCATTGAACGCGTCCGCACGCACCTGCACGTTGGCAGATTCGGTGATGTTGAAACGCTTGATCAGATTGAGGTCTTCCTCATAATACGGATCCATACGGAACCCGGTCACACGTGGCAACGTCCCGAATGCGATAGGTGCGCTCCCACTCGGATTGGGATCCTGAAAGTAGGCGTTGTTCAGGTAAGGCGTGGTGAGTGGGTTAAACCCTGACTGATGCCGCGCTGGGTTGTAGAGCGATTGTCCCGGTACGGGGTTAAAGCGGAAGCAGTTATCCCAGCCCGCGACTGGCGTCGCGCAATAGAAGGGTAGCGGCTGACCGCTCTGGTAGCGAAGAATACCGCCTGCCTGCCATCCACCAATCACCGCATCCAGAAGCCTGCCGTCGTTCGATAGAAACGCTCGCCCTTTGCCGATGGGCAGGGAATACAGTCCGCTGATGACCAGAATATGGGGGATGTCCTGACTACTCAGGGCCTTCTCCCCATGCAGGTTGTAGGGGTTCTGGTACAGACCGCCGCCCGCATTCGAACCCGGCTGCAGACTATCGGCATCGTTCAACGACTTCGACCAGGTATAGGAGACCAGCAGGTTGACCCCGCTCCGGAAGCGCCGCTGCAACGTGGCCTCGAGCGCGTGGAAGGTCGACATGCCGTCGTTTTCCAGGCAGCAGTCTGTATTAAAGCGCCGGTACTGGGGAAAGTGTCGCAGCGAGTCCCCAACCGTGCCGGAGAAACCCGCATACGGAGCGCTGACGCCTGCGGCAGTGGCCGCTGGTGAGCCTAAAGACGCGTTCAACAGATCCTGCCCTAAAGCCAGGGAGGCAAGAGGGAAGTTGTTGTAACTGCCGGCGCCCGCCGCGCTGCGCAGGTTCTGGCCCTTGGTGCCCACGTAGCCCAGTGTAAATACCAGGTCCGGCGCAATCTCCTGCTGCACCTGCAGGCTCCAGGTCTGGATCATGGGAGGTTTGTTGAAGTTAGGCGCGATGTAATCGACGCTCTGATTGTTGCGAACCGTAGGGTCAAGCACGGGCGGAGTGGTGTAGGCCGGGAAGCCACCGGCAAGGGCGAAGGTGCCGTCGAAACCATTGGGTGATTGCGGGCTGGGAGTGGCCGCATATCCAGCGTTCACGCTGTTGGCAAAATCCGCGTAATAGAGGGGTCCGTACATCAGGCCGTAGCCACCCCGGAACACGGTCTTGCCGCTGGCGTACGGGCTAAACGCAAACCCCACGCGAGGCGCAATGTCCTTGTAATAGGTGTCTACCCAGCGCGGATTGCACCCATTGCAATTGGAGGCAAAGATCAGTGCTCCCGGACGGTTGTCTGCACCCGGATTCGGCGCGTTGGGGCTGAAGTTGGACGTGAAGTTTTGCGATTCCTTGCGAGGCTGGTCGACGTCCCAGCGCAAACCGAGATTAAGTGTCAATTTCTGCGTGGCTTTAAAGTCGTCCTGCACGAAAATGCCGTAATACGACGAAGTGTAACGAGGATAGTGCGCGAACACCGTCAGGTTCGCGCTGTCGACCTGGCCCAACAAGAAGCTGGCGAAGGAATAGCCTCCCTGGCTGCTGAGCACGCCGGGGCCGGCCGCCGTCTCGGCCGTGGCGAAGTTATACACGCCGTTCGCGTTGTCATAGGCCAGGTTGTTGTACTGAATCCATCGGTATTCACCGCCGATGGTGAGCGAGTGCCGCCCTTTCACCAGCGTGACTGTATCGAATACGTCCGCCTCATTGCCGATATCGTCATCGCCCCGATTGTTGCCGATGTTGGGGTACCCGCTCCCAATATTGAAGCGAGGAAACGGCAAGCCCGAGATATTGCCCAGGCCTAGTTTTTGGCCCCAGTTAGTCCCCGATGTCACGGCGGCAGAATTATTTTTGCTATTGGACCGGTTGTAGCCCAGGTTGAGATGGTTGAGCAGGGTACTGGAAAAGGTGTGATCCCAGCCCACGCGGCCATAATGGGTGGTGAAATCCTGATTCCACGTATTAGGGTCAATCGGGTCAGGCAGCGTCGGATTCCCGCCAGTCAACAGGGTGTTCTCCCGAGTACTGTACGAAGCGAACACGTGGTCGGTCGTGGCGGCGTTTCCGTCGATACGCACCGTGTAGCTGGTGTTGTTGGTGGGGAAGCGCGATAGAAATGTGTAGTTGTTCACCAGTCCTGGACCATTGGGAAGGGGCAGGTACTGCAGCACTGCGTTCGCCACCGGATCGAAGCGAGCTGTGGGCACCTGGTTTCCCGGGAACGCTGTGGTCCGGCATAGCTGGGTGGGGGATGGCTGCGAGGCAGGATCGAAGATCTGGCCCGCATACACCGGGGCGCCGCTACAGGGATTGGTGCCGATGGTCTTTTGCGTCAGAACGGCAGAGAAGTCACCGTTCCGCTCCGCTAAGGTTGGCAGGGTGCTGGTGGAGACGGCACTACGCGGCCACTTGAGCTGCTCCCAGGCGAAGAAGAAAAATAATCTATCGCGCCCGTTGTAGAGGTGGGGAATGAACACTGGGCCGCCAAGAGCTACACCGTAGTCATTCTTGATGTCTTTGGGGGTGGCATACTCCGCGTAATTGGGCGATCCGGGGGGCGCTGTGGTGGCCCGTTCAAGATCGTTGAACCAGGTGTTTGCATCGAGCACGGTGTTACGCAGAATGTCGAAGGCGGTGCCATGGAATGCGTTTTGCCCTGAGTGCGTGGTGAAGCTGCGGAAACCACCCGTCGTGCGATCATATTGTGCCGGGGGCGTCGCCGTCGTCACCCTGTATTCGCGAATGGCCTCAACCGACGGTGCGGTCTCATCGAAGGTTGATCCGTTGTCGGGCCGTTGGGCTGAGGTGCCGTCGAGCAATACTTCATCCCCGAAATTCTGCCCGCCACTAGTCTTTTGTATGTAGACGCCATTGGCATTGTTTGCCGTACCGGGCCCGACGACTCCTGGCAACAGGAAGGTAAAGGCTTCTGGCGAACGGAACGCGCCGACCCCACCTAAGGAGAGTGGCAATTCCTCTACCTGGCGTTCCGTGATGACGCCACCGATATCAGAGCTCTGTGATTCGAGAGAGGGCGCGTCGGCCGATACCGTCACCGTGGTCGATGCAGAACCCAGCGGCAGGACGAAATTTACCGCAGTTGTGGTATTTATCTGCACCACGACACCCGTTTTCTCCTGCTTTTCAAAGCCGGTCCCGGTCGCGGTGACCTTGTAGGTGCCGACCATGGCCTGGGGAAACTGGAAGAATCCTTGTTGGGAGGTGGTCGCGTTGTAGGTGGTGTTGGTCGAAGTCTCGACCGCCGTGACCGTCGCGTTGGGGATGATCGCATTGGATGGGTCGGTGACCGTGCCGCTCAGATTGCCGCGGTTGGATTGCCCCCAAAGCACAGTCATTGAGAAGAGGAACAGGATGACGAGCGAAGAGCTGCGAAGCCGTAATATGCGGATGTTCACTGGTTGGATCTCCAAAAGTAACGCCGCCCCACGTTGGAAGCACACGCAGCCTGGCAGCCGCGCTTCTTCCCCCGGGAGCACTGTATGTTTTGCGCTCTGGTTTTCACTTTGTGGCGGTGGCGCCTGGAACGCCCGCCTGTTTAAAAAAGCGCTTGTATGCAAAACAACCGCAACGTGTTAGCCAAGGTTCAGCAATCTTACTCAGACAAGGCTACGATGCCCGGCGCAGGGTTGCGCGATGGCTACTTTTCTTCTTTGGAGTGCCGCCAGTTAACGCCATCCGGCTAAAGGAAGGATTAAAGGTTGGACGAACCACTGGTGAGCTCGGCGATGGTTCGCCGCATTTCCATCAGCGCCATCACATGCCGGGCCAGTGCTTCGAGTGCCGCTATTTGTATCGGCGACAGCGTGCGCGGGGTTGTGTCAATCACGCACACAGTGCCCAGTACATGGCCATTCGGTTCGACAATCGGAGCGCCCGCGTAAAAGCGAATGCCTGGATCACCCACGACGACAGGGTTGTCCTTGAATCGCGGATCGGTTTGTGCGTCCCGTACCACCAGCGTGGAGCCGGTAGGGATGGTATGCGCGCAGAAACTGTAGGTGCGCGGCGTTTCGCGAATGTCGATGCCAGTGGTCGACTTGAACCACTGCCGTTCAGCATCCACCAGCGACACCAACGATATCGGGGTGCCGCAGATGAGCGATGCCAGCGCGGTGACATCGTCGTAGATCTGTTCCGGGGTGGTATCGAGAATCGAGTACCGGCGCAGGGCCTGGACGCGGGCTGTTTCGTCGACGGCTTTCGCTTGGACTGTCATCAGACTACGAATTCTACACGCGGCAGTATTCGTGGCACGAAAAGCGTGACGGCAGAGTAGGCAGGCTGCTGTTGTGGTGGGAGTAGAGTTTGAGGATCGCCTCGCCCCGTCTGGGTAAGGTTGAGAGACTCCCCCGTAGCAACAATGCCCATCTCCCTGGACGGGTGCCCCATGTACGCCGAGTCCGGCGTACGTGGGTAGAAGATGAATTTCTTCCGGTGTTTTTAGTCTGTGGAGTGAAAGGCTTCGAGGGACTTCGTCCCACCGTATTCAACCCACGTACGCCAGACTCGGCGAACATGGGGCACCCGTCCAGGGGTTGGGGCTTCGTGGTTGAAGGTCATGGTTGTGGTGGAAGCAGAGTTCGAGGAGCTTCGCCATTTTCGAGTTCCATCGTCAATGTCGCTGGCTATCTCCAGTAGGGACAGGTAAGCAGGATGCCTGGGTTTAGCAGGCTTGCCTGCGGGATGGCGCCCACAAAGGTGAAGTTGCAATGACAGTCGCTGCAGGCTTCCAGGGCGACATCATTCAGGAGCAGGAATCGATCGAATTCTGTGCCGAATCGTGCGCCCAGCAGCGCAAAGTCTGCAGGTTGAAAAAAGCGGTCAACCCCCGCGACGATCACATCCCGCTTCAACTTCCTGCTGGAGAGCGCGCTCTTGATCGAAATCTGCTGACGTAGGTTAGCCGGCATGGCAGGATGGCCCGGCAATAAGCCCACTACGCTGTAAGATCTGCTGGCGTGGTACTGGATCAGAACGTCGGCGACCCGAGTTTGGCGGACAAGATAAATGCCGCTCTCCTCCAGAACATCGTTCACTGCTGAGAATGCTTCATCGAAATGCACGTCAAGTGGTATCTCTGCCGGCTTCATCAACGATTACCTCCTCACTCGTGAATTACCTCGACCCCCTGCACTTCCATTCTTGTCACCCGGTAGCGCTCCCTTTTGGGTCGCTTAAATTGCAATCCGGACACTTAGCATTCCCCACGCTGCACGTAATTCAGCGTGCCACAAAGGCTATCACGACTCTCGCCCATTAATAAAACCGTAGCGGTGGCAAATGGGCGTCACAAACAAGTTGTGCGTGTTGTCATAACGTATGAGCGAGCCCGGTTGTATGCGCGTTCAGATCAACTTCGAGGGATCAAGAGGGTAAAACCCTCCCACATCTCCCGACTGGAAAACGTCGTGAGATATGGGGCACCCGCATGGGTTGGCACGGAAGTCGTACTCAATGCCCCGCGGGACTGCTTCGCTGCTTACTGGTCCGTTAATGTGTGATCAACGCCCTGAACTGCCAAATCCGCGACTGCCCCTGGCGCCCACCGCCAGATCGGATGTCACGATCACGGTTCCGGTAAGTACCGGAACGGGAACAAGCTGAGCGATCTTGTCGCCTGCATGTATTTCGTACGGCGCCGCCAATGTGGTCATGAGCACGACCACTTCGCCCCGGTATGAAGAATCGATCACACCACCGTGCGTGAACACGCCCCGGGAAGCCATGGAGGAGCGATCCCTCACCAGAAATCCAATGGGTGCGTCGCCGGCTTCTCCTTCGACTGCCACTCCCGTTGTCACGCGATGCACCTGCCCGGGAGTAAGCACCACGTCGTGGTTGGCATAGAGGTCATAACCGATATCTTCTGCGGGATGGGCCACGGTGGGCGCTTTCGCAGACGGGTCAAGCAGTTTCACCCGCATTGATGTCATCGTGCTGTCTGGTCCTTATTTTGCTTCATTCTCAAGCAGAGTACCGCAAACCCACTGGGACGCGCTTTTAGTCCGGCAAAGCTTTTCTCCCCTTCCTCAAGCTGCATCGATTCTGGACATCCTCGAAAAGACTTGCGTCCGCTAGTGCTCAGCCCCACACCAAGTAGAATGCGAAGAAAGATGCGTTGACTTTCAACTGGCCAATTCATACAGTCGAAACACCCGGGACCCATTCGACGCCAAACCTCACCCTAGCCGAACTTTCAGAGGGGTCTGCATGAACTTTGTAAATAAACTGAGAAACCAGCCCACAGCTGGTCACAAACGCCACCACGCCTTCTCACTCCTTTTACTCTGCGGCGTCGCGCTGATGCTGACGCCCGCCATGCATGCGCAGGCGACCGGGAGTGTTTCCGGCAATGTGACGGATCGATCCGGGTCAGCGATTCCGAGTGCAACCGTGATCGCTACTGCGGAGGCCACCGGTCAAACCCGAGACACCAAGGCCGACTCCTCTGGCCACTACCTCCTGCCCCTGCTGCCGGTGGGCACTTACACGGTGCATGTGGACGCGAGCGGATTTCAAAGCGCGGAAACGAAAGACCTGCATCTGCAGGTGGATGAAGCTCGCGAACTGAATTTCTCTCTTGTACCTGCGACCGTGATCACCACCGTCGCAGTGACCGGGGATGCGGTGGCGGTGGAAGCGGCTAACCCGTCCCTCGGTCAGGTGATCACTTCGCAGGAAGTGTCACAACTGCCGCTGAATGGCCGCGATTTCGTGCAACTGGCCACCCTGACCGCCGGGGCAACTGCTGAGACCAACCCGAATAGCTTCTTCACCTCCGCAGCCAGCAGTGAGGTCGCGACACGCGGTTCTTTCTCGCTGTCCGTGGGAGGCTCACGACCCAACAGCACCGATTGGCTGCTCGACGGTGTGGATAACAACGAGCTTACAGCCGGGGGAATCGGCATCTTTTCGTCCATTGACGACATTCAGGAATTCAAGGTGCTGACGTATACCTATTCCGCGGAGTACGGCACCCGTGCAGGGCCAACGGTACTGGTCACGACGAGAGCCGGAACCAACAACTTCCACGGCACCTTGTTCGAGTTCGTCCGCAACACTTCTCTCGATGCCAAGAGTCACTTTGCCACTTCGCCAGAAAAATTCAACCTGAATCAGTTTGGTGGCGCCATCGGCGGCCCTATTCAAAAGAACAAGACCTTCTTCTTCGTGGATGGAGAGCAGAAATACCAGCTGCATGCCATTGCATTCGCCGGGCTGGTCCCCTCGCTGGCCATGCGGCAAGGTGACTTTTCACACGATCCGTTTGGCGGCGCGACCGCTATCGGCACGCCGGGTGTCAACCAGTCCTCCGGCATCGTCAACCCCAATATGGTGGGTGCTTCGGCCGATCCACTGGCCTCTCCAAATATCTATTTTCAATGCGACGCCGCCGGCAATCCTCTGCCTGCAAATGCTGATGGGAGCCAGGCGCACGGCACTGCCTGCAACAAGATTCCGCAAAACCTGGTGAATCCGATCGGCCAGGCAATGATCAATCTTTACCCAAACCCAAACGCGAACAATGCGAGTGCCGGGATCAACTACGTCAGCCAGCCTATTCGCCAGTTGAACGAAACCAAGTTTGACGTTCGGCTGGACCACACGATCTCTGAGAGAGACAACCTGTTTGGTCGCTTTAGCTACGACCAGGCGTTCTCGTTTGTCCCTGGCGGCTCGCCGGGCTTTGCAGAAGCGAATGCCTTTGGCAGCAACCAGCGCATCCAGAACCATGCCCGCAACATCGCTCTGGGCGAGACGCATGTGTTCGGGACCAACTTGGTGAATCAGTTCAGTGCGGGTTACAACCGCATTTTCGATTACATCTCATCGCAGGGAACGGGCACCTGCATTTCGAGCACAATTGGCGGCGGCATTCCCAATGCCAACCTGGGTTGCGCGGGCACCAAGTGCCTGCCGGGCGCTTACAGCTGCGGCCTGGTTTCCACCGAATTTCAGGGCGGCTATTGGGCTCTTGGCGATCGCGGCTATTCCCCTTTTCAGGGGGGTACCAACATCTTCTCGTACCGCGACTCGCTTGATTACAACCATGGCAAACATGACTACCGGTTTGGCATTGACTATCGCGCGAACCAGATGAATGTCGGCACGGAAGCCTTTCAGGATGGCTTCTGGATCAATGGGGTAGCGGGGAACTTTACCGGCAATAACACTCTCAACATCCCAGGTAATTCTGAAGCCGACTTCCTGCTGGGGATAACCGGCCTCGCCATCCATGACCAGACGTATCAAGGTGCAGTCACGGGGCGTCGCTGGAAGGGCTACCGGCCCTTTGTGGAAGACAACTGGCGGGCCACTCCGACGATCACGCTGAACATCGGACTGGCATGGGACCTTACCACGCCGATTACCGAACAGCATGGACGCCAGGCCGACTACATTCCGACGACCGGCAAGCTACTCATCGCCAATCAAAATGGCGTGGGTGGGTCGGCTGGCATCAAGATGGACTGGACGGGGCTGGAACCCAGGATCGGCGGCACATGGAGAGTATTCGGCAGCGACAGGACCGTGCTGCGCGGCGGTTTTGCCATCTTCCATGACTCCGCCTGGAGCCAGGGTGCCGGTGGACTCTGGCAGAACCCGCCGTTTCTGGGTGAGTCGGATGCCTTTGCGCCGCAGGGATGCGCGACGGCTGCTTCCTACTGCGCGACCACTCTCGGGCAAACACCCTCGGGTGCTATTAGTCTTTCCAGCGGATTTCAAGCCATACCGACACCGCCTACTGCAGAAACATTTACCGGCAACTTCAACTACGAACCCACAAATCTGAAGCATGGCCGTGTTTTCCAATACAACCTGAATGTAGAGCGTCAACTGCTGGGCAACCTGGTACTGACCGCGGGCTACGCCGGTTCTCAGGGCTCGCACATCCTGGTGACTGGCAACAATCTCACCACCGGCAGTCCAAGTGCATGCGGAACGGTCGCGAACTATACGCTGGGTTGTAACCCCAACGGATCGTCATACAGTTCGCCCTATGTGGCGCCGAACTTCAACAACATTTTTCTATTCGGCGACGTGGGCAAAACCAATTACAACTCGCTGCAGATCAAGGCAGAAACAAAGACGGCGAAGTATGGGCTCTATGCCTTGTTTGCTTACACCTATTCCCGCACGTATGACAACGGGCTGACCGACGGGCTGGGTTCCGTGGTGAGCGCACCTTTCTTCCCGCTGCCAAACTGGGAAAACCTTGATTGGGCCCTTTCGCAAATCAACTTGAATAACAGCTTTACCGGTAGCGTCATTTACGACGTGCCCTTCGGCCGAGGTAAGCAGTTCGGCAGCAATGCCAATCGCGTCACCAACGCCGTCCTGGGTAATTTTCAGTTGACACTGATTCAGCGGGTTTCCTCGGGTTTTCCCGTTCCGCTGATAGATAGCATTAACAGCTCAGGTTCGGCTTTTGCGAATGGTGGCAACAGCAACAATTGGAACCGGCCGGACCGCGTTGCGGGTTGCAGTGCCGGCAATGCAGCGCACAGCAAGCTCCAGTGGATCAACTCATCCTGCTTCGTCGCGCCCAACCGAGGCGAGTTGGGAAACGCCTCACGTGTACCTGCCATCGGACCTGATTTCGTCAACACAGACTTCTCGGTAATCAAGCAGATCGGGTTGCCGAGAGAGATGGGTTTGAACTTCCGTGCCGAGTTCTTTAACCTCTTCAATCACTCGCAGTATGGCTCGCCGGTGAACGACGTGAGTTCGCCTGGATTTGGTTTCGTCCAGTCCACTGTCAACAACCCTCGCCTGGTCCAGTTGGCTCTCAAACTGTCGTTCTAGCCCTCTTTCACTGCCTGTTCCGCAACCAATGATGGGTGCCCCACATCTCGCTGGTTTTGTGCGAGATGTGGGATTCCACTACTGTTCAGCGGTCACGCTCTGGTGGCAACAGGTCTTTGATGAGGATCGTATAGCCCTCCCACACTCAGGGGCTGAGGTTCCTGGCATCCCACATCTCGCGAAAAACGAGCGAGATGTGGGGCACCCGCCATTCGTCAGGTAACAGGGGGCGGCATGCGAGCAACGGATGGACATCCCGGGGGGCCTGCAGGCATCCCATTCGTGTGGACGCGCAACGATCGCCGTCCGAATGGAGCGCACACTCTATGTGGACCGATGGAACAAAGACGTACGGAACCAAGGCGTTCCGAGTAGTCGCAGCCATATTCTTCGATGAAGTAACAGCGCGCGACGCAATCGTCGATCTCAAGCTCGCGGGCTTTCCCGCAGGGGCTATCGCCGTCGCTCCTTCGCCCGCCGGTGAACCTGCCGAGGGTGGTCAAGGCGCTACGTTGGCCAAAGATCTCTCCGGTGAGCACACGATGCACTGGAGACTGAGACACACGTTCAAGCATGACCTTCACGCGCGCCGAACTGACCTGACATCCGTTGATGATGTGGTGGAGGCTAGCCGTGAGGAAGTTCCTTTCACTGAAATCGAGTTAAAACAGACACTGTTGCAATCCGGTGTCGCCCCTGCCACCATTCAACTCTTGCAGGATCGGATGGGATCGAACGGCATGCTGATTATGGTGGATGCAGGCGACCGGGTCGATGAAGTCGAATCGATCCTGGTCCGTGACGGCGGCATGCTCCGCAATGTCATGGCTACCGAACAATCCCGGATTACCAGCTGACAAGCGGTCTTTCCAGTCGACCCTCTCTTTGCCAGTCGCGCGCAGTCGTGCGGCCGCTCGGATCCAGTTGGCCCGGATCAAGTTGGCGTTGGATTCGGCAGGCGTGCAGGCCAGAAAGTGTACTAACCTGCGCCCGCCCGAGTTCGCGGCCAAGCCGCCTATCTGGCTCGGGCGAGGGGGTCAATCAGCGCTTGTCCTTAACCCCTGCACGATGAGATGAAAGTTGGATGACCGCAGCCTGATATGTAACGAGCGATTGGCCGGTTCGTACCACCAGCCGCTGTTCGACTCCGCCGGTTGCCCGGCAGGCAATGGTTGATTCTCCAGTTGAATGGATGTGGGCGGCCCCTCAGCCCTAAGGACTACCTGGTAGTCGCGATCCGTCGTTGCAGTGCCATCCAGTCGGAGTTCGCCGGATTGGTATTGCAGGTGAGCCGTAGTCTTGTCCGGCAGGGTGAACGTCGAGTCCTGCCGGCTGCCGGCGCCGAGGAAGATTCTCCATTCCATGGGCCCGGTCAGCAGTTTTGGACTGGCCCAATCGAGGCTTGCGGTCTCGGATTCTGATAGGAACGGCAACACGGCGCCGGCACGCACCAGGATCGGTATCTCGTCCAGCGGCGCCGATACCGTCACGTCCTGTGCGCCCTGGTAGCGGGCTCCTGACCAGTAACTGACCCACTCCCCAGGGGGAAGGTAGAGGGTACGTTTGGTCGCGCCGGGCTCGATGACGGGCGCAATCAGCAAATCTCTTCCCAGCAGATACTCGTATTCGGCACCGTAACTGCGCGGATCATTGGGGTATTCCAACATGAGGTGCCGGATGATCGGCACGCCGGTCCCGTGGGCTTCTGCTGCAAGGGTGGCGAAGAAGGGAAGCAGGCTGCTATGCAGCAGAGCGTACTTCTTGAATTGCGCTTGTGTATCAGCGTCGGACCAAAGGTTGATCGAGTTTTGTGGTTTTGCCCAAACGTGATCGCGCATGACCGGAGTGAGTGCGCCAAACTCTGCCCAGCGCATCCAGAGCTCTTTTGAATCCCCATCGCTTAATATGTCGGGGCCCCAGGTAGAAAAGCCAGACAATCCGGCTGTGATGCCCGCCGTCACGACAGAAGGCAGGCCGTAGTCCCGAGACCAGTTGTGCGCCTGATCCGCTCCCCAGAGAACGGGGCTGAATTGTTGCGACCCGGACGAACCCGAGCGGGCAAATGGGGCGATGGCGGGGTTAAGGCTCTGTGCAATGCGCAGCGTAATCTTGTGATACAACAGCGGGTACACTTCAGCAACGGTAGTACCCTTGCCGGCGGCGAAAGTATCCGTATCGGCAATCCATTCGCCGAAATCCTCCATCCAGCCATCAAAGCCCTGATCGCGCACAGCGCTGGTGATCATGCCTTGCCACCAGTCGACAGCTGCGGGGTTGGTGAAGTCGATGTTGCCGGTCCTGACTGGTTCGAAGCGCGGGCCCGCAGGCAGGCCATCCGCGCCAAGTTCCAGCAGCTTCTCATCGACGCCCTTTTGATAGGCCGGGCTCGGGCTGGGGTAGGGAATCATCTCCTGGCGCACGTAAGGATGCACATAGTTGAGCACCTTGAACCCGCGGGTGTGGAGTTCATCCGTGAAGGCCCGAGGATCGCCATAATAGCTGGAGTACCAAAAGGGCCAACCAAGATTGTGGGGTTCATCCATAATGTCGAACACCCACAAAGCGCTCGCCGGAATACCTTGCGTGCGAATCCGGGTAGCCATTTCAAGCACTGCATCCTTGCCCTGCACCGAGTTGATCCAGGGTCCGAAGGTCCACAAGGGCGGGTTCTGCGGACGGCCCGTGATTCCGGTGTATGCCGTGAGTATTTCCTTCGGACCGGTGCCGGCCATCAGGTAGAACGATACGGGCTGATTGGCAATGCTGACATCGAAGGCGGTGCCGCCCGGGTTGAAGCGGAACCTGGAGTCGAATACCGTATCCGCGTAAAAGCCCAGACCGCCCGGGCTGACCACGAAGGGAGTCGCGACATACACCCAGGCATGGCCTGGCTCACCAGACTTATCTGCTGGCCGTACCTCGAGCGAGGTTCCGTGCAAGGCGGCCTGCCAGAACCGCTCTCCCAAACCGAAGAGCGGGAGCCCACCAGACAAATGGATGTTCAGGTTCGGCGCCGTCGCAGGCGCACGATTGCTGTAGGTAGCACGGATCGTCGCCCCATCGAGTACCTCGAGTAGTAGATCGCTGCAGGTTTGCGCAGCCGAGCTCAAAAGCGTCCATTCCTTGTGGCCGGCACGGACGGTCACTATGTGACGCGTACCAGTAGCCGCAGGCGCCGCAGCAGAATTCGCAGACGCCGAAGTGGCGCATGCCGGGTCTGGCGGTTGCGTCAGTTGCCAAACCACTTTGGTCTGCGGATTGGTAATGGAAATTGCAAATGAAATCTTATCGACGGTCAGCGCTATAGAACCGGTATCGAGTCGCAGGCTCGATTTGTCTTGATGGATCTTGACCGGCAGGTTCAAATCCTGCAGCGGGCGGTGTCCGGTCGCCATGTAAGCCGGCGAGGGAGCCGGCTGGTGCAGTTCGTGGATCATCTCCTGGTATTCGGGAGAAGCTGAGTATTGCGTTTGCGCCCCGGCAGATCGCCACGCCAACAGAAGCGCCAGTGCGGCTAGGCCGAGGTGTCGAGCCAGGTACGATCTCGTGAGCGTCAGCATGGAGGTTGTCCATAGCATACTGGGATCCAGCGCAGGAGTTCAGCGGATCGCATGCAGGCGGAACCGCAAATGGATGCTAAATCCCTTATGCAAGCGCTTGACATTGACGGGGCGAGTTGCAAAAATTGCTCAACATCCTACGACTGACAGAGCGTAGCGTACTTTGCAGACCAGCGAGTCTCCTTATCGCTATTGGTCTGAGTGTCGAGGTGTCACCCGTGACTACCGATCGTCGTGCATGGAGTGTGGCGGGTGTTTTATTGGTTGCGCTCACCAGTGTTTCTGCGCGCGCAGCAAAGCCACCGGTGCCTGGTCCGGATGATCGCTACCGTCCCCTGCCCGCCGCCATGGCCGGCGACTGGGAAGGTGTGGACCTCAAAACACCTGATCCGTCATTCCCAAAGGATCTGCACGTAGATCCTGCTTATGACGCAGCAGACCCCCTGGTGGTGTCTCACCTGACCCCGTGGGGTAAGGCGAAGCGGGAAGCCACTTCCTATGACAATGCCCCCGGCAGCTTGTGCGATCCCGAGGGATGGTTTCCATTCATCAATTACGGTTACGGGTTCGCCCTGCTGAGCTCAGCCAACAAGATCACGATCATTCCTGTGGAGCCAGATACCGAAGGCATCCGGCGTGTTTATCTGACTGGCAGCCACCCGGCGTCAATGACGCCATCGTGGAACGGCCACTCCATCGCGCATTGGGAGGGGCAGACGCTGGTGATCGATACCACTGGCTACAACTCGCTTTCATGGCTGGGGGATGATCGCGAGCCTCACAGCACGCAGCTCCACATGGTGGAACGTATGCGCCTGGTCGAGGGCGGCAAATATCTCGAGATCACGTATCAGATAGCCGACCCGAAAGCCCTCACCAGTCCATACATGCTCAAACGTTACTTCATCAAATTCAACACGCCTCATCTTGGCGCTGGCCCAGACCGCAATGACATTGAGTGGGTGTGCAATGAAGATCTCTCACCATTCACTGCGGAAGCGCAAAAACCAGCAACTGCAATAAAGCAGTGAGTCGGTCAAACAGGAGCTGGATGAACGTTTGCGCTTGCGCCCGACATCGATGGCTCCTTTGGGTACTGTGTGGCGCTGCATTTGTGAGCGGTCCCGTTCTGGTAGCAGCCACGACGGCCGAAGCGGGTCCAGCCTTCAGCGACAGAGCATCACGGCTATTGGGTATTTACGAGGCCGTTCCAGAAAGCGCAGCGTTGCCCGCCGGTGTTGTGGCTGGGAATAAGCACTTGTCATTGGCACTGACACCTGCTGCATTGGAAGCACAGAGCAAGGCCAGACTCGGGCCAGATCCGAAGGACGTCTGCCAGGTCATGGGACCTTTCCGATATATGGCACGTTCCGATGTGAAGTTCGAGCTGTTGCGCGATGCTCCAAACAAGTTGGTAATGGTTTTCGAAACTCCTGCCTGGGGGCATCTGCGCACCATCAATCTCGATGTGGCGCACGCCGAACTCATTGCTAAAGCACGACCGTTATGGAATGGCGATTCGGTCGCGCGCTGGAATGGGGACAGTTTGGAAATCGACAGCCTCCACTTCACCAATCGGACATGGTTAAACGATGCGGGGGTGGTGAACAGCAAGCAGCTCCACTTAGTGGAAGAACTGCGCCTGGTGGACGGCGGTAAGTATCTCGAATACCGCGCGACCGCGCAGGACCCCGAGATGTTGGCCAAGCCGGCCTCGTATACCCGCTTGTTCCGGCGGACGAACAGTGAGATCCAGGAACGCGGGTGCTCCATCCCTAAGCCCGCAAAGCCGTCTACGGAGAAGTAAGTGGCGGGCGCAATCGAAGATGTTCTTCAGGAGAGTGGCAATGAAGAAGCGAATACTACCAGCACTGCTGTGGATGGCCGCTTGCTGCGCGCCTGCCACGGTCTGGGCACATCACTCCACTGCCATGTTCGACACGGCCAAAGCAGTGACATACAAGGGCGTGATCACCAAAATGGTTTGGGCAAACCCGCACTGCTTTATTTACTTCGACGGTAAGGCCGAGACTGCGGCGCCATCTGCACCGGTGGAGCATTGGGCGGTGGAGGGCCAGAGCCCCAGCGTGATGTACAACCACGGCGGCTGGGAAGAGGGAACGGCAAAGGTGGGTGACCAGGTTATTCTTGTCGGCAATCCTCGCCGCGACGGCACACCCACCATGTTGTTGATCAGCGCAACCATCAACGGCAAGACCTTCCAGGTAGTGGCGCGCCAGTCAATCTCTGCGGAAGGCAAGAAGTAGACCGGTGAAGAAGAGCCTTGTTTTGCTAGCGACTTTGCTGTTAACAGCAGCTGCCAGTGCGGCTGATCGGCCCCTGCCAAAAGGCATCACTGCTTTGTGCACCGTCCACTTCGATAAGGATGTTCGCCGGCCTGCACGAATCGAAGATGATGCCGCGCCATGCCTCGCCCAGGTTAAGCAGGCTTTGCAAGCCGCGCCCGATAGCAAGCTGTACCTGGTGGGGAGCGCCGACCAGAAGAAAGATAACGAATTGGGACACGGCACGGCGCGGGTCGAGCAGGACATGAGCGGCGAAGACCTGCGCTATGCGGATGTTGCCGCTTATCGCGCCATTAATACCAAAGCCTACCTCGTGCAGTGGTTGCAGGTGAACCCGAAGCGGGTCGTGCCGCTTACCACCTACGAAGACGGTCAATGGGTAGAGCTTTACCTGGTGAAGAATGGGGTTTCGTTCGAACGAGGGTATGGCCAGCCAACCGCGCCGATCATGTCACGGCCGTGCACGGTCGCGCCTTGTGCTGCCGGAGTGGAAGAGTTCCTGGTGGCGCAGCCACGGGACCGTATTCGAAGGTAAGATAATGTTTCCCGCGCGCCTGGCCCCCGGGCTCGTGATCACGGCTGTTGCACCCCCACGCAGTCCTGTCAGAAACCCTTTCCCAGTAGCCCCAACGCAAAAGCGAGCCTTGCAGCGTAGCTTCGGGCAGTCTTTGTAAGCAAGGCGGCAAGTGAGCATGATGACTGGCACCAGGAAGCAGGACGGGAAGCTCTTCGATCTGGCGATTGCGGGTGAACTCAACCTGGATCTCATTCTCTACGGTCTTCCCCTGGTGATGGAAGCCGAGCGCGATTTGCTGGGTACCGGGTTCACTTCGACTCTGGGGAGTTCCTCCGCGATCGTCGCACACAATGCCGCAACCCTCGGCATGCGGGTTCGCTTCGCCACCCTGGTGGGAGACGATGATCTGGGCCGCATTGCGCTGGGCCGTTTGCGCGAGGCTGGTGTGGAGACCTCCGGTGCAATCGTCGATCCTTCTGTCTCGACTGGAGTCACTATTCTGCTGCCCCATGGTCCCGTACGGCATAGTCTTACTTACCTGGGCAGCATCGCCGGCTTGACCGTCAAGCATCTTGACTGGGAAAGCCTGGCAGAGGCACGGCACTTTCACCTCTGCTCCCTCTATCTGCAGCAGGGCTTGCACGACGGTATCGTCGAGTTGATCAGGTACCTCAAAGCCGCAGGGTTGAGCATTTCGCTCGATACCAACGACGATCCCGCCGACGGCTGGGGTCCGCCACTCAATGAGTTATTGCCGCACGTGGACTTTTTCTTACCGAATGAAGGTGAGATTTGCCGCATGGCAGGCGGCGTAAGCCTGGAAGAAGCCTTGCGCATGTTTGCCGACAAGGTCCCCACCATCGTGGTAAAGCGAGGGCGGCAGGGATGCAGGGTCAAGCACCATGATCAGGTGTTCGATGTTCCTGGCATGATTGTCGCTCCGGTAGATACCATCGGTGCCGGCGACAGCTTCGATGCCGGGTTCCTCGGTGCCTGGTTGCAGGGTCTGCCGATCGCCGCATGCGCGCAGGCAGGTAACATTACCGGCGCACTTTCTACGCAGGCGACTGGCGGCACCGAAGCCTTTCGGGATGCGGCTCTTCGTAGCTCTTTCCTGCGGCAGTACGGCTATCCCCTTTCTGGCTCCTGACAATCGGCCGCAAGCTTTTCTGTAGCGAATGCAGTTGCGGGTACACTACTACTTTCACAACGGAGAATGATGCTGTGGCGCATACGATGAACGATGTCGCAAAGCTTGCCGGAGTGTCCCCCGCCACTGTTTCCCGGGTCCTGAGCAAAAGTCCCTATATCTCGAAAAAGACTGTGGAGCATGTGCTCGCAGCGGTGGAGCAGCTGCACTACCACCGCAATGTACACGCTCGCCGGCTGGCCATCGGCAAGAGCGATTTGTTTGGTTTAGTTATTTCTGAGATTACTAATCCTTTCTTTTCCGAGATCATCCGTGGTTTCCAGTCGGCTGCCTGGGATCGCGGTTTCGATGTTTTGCTATTGAACACCGAATACAACGAGAAGCGGACGGAATCAGTCATTCAGAAGCTGATTGAGAATGACGTTCGTGGTGCTGCGATCATCACTTCTTCGCTCGATGACAAGGTCGTTTCTTCCCTCACGCAGGAGGGGATTGCTGTGGTTCTCTGCAACCCACAGCCAGTCGACCGGTTGATGTCGAACATCCGCATCGATTATGAGCGGGGGCTTAACCAGGCCATCGAACACGTTGCCGCGCTGGGCCATCGCCGCGCGGCTGTGATCGCGGGTCCTCCAACTAACAAAACGGCAGCCAGAATATGTCAGTCCCTGGTGGAGGGGCTTCGCTTTCGAGGTCTCGATCCAAACCCGGTCACGCATAGCAGCTATCACTTTGCTGCGGCCGCGGCGGCGGTTCAGCAGATTCTCGCGGACAAGGAGAAACCTACCGTGATTTTCTGCGGCAGCGATCTTATCGCCATGGGGGCGATGCTGGCTCTCGAAGAGGAGGGTCTGCATGTGCCGCAGGATATCTCGGTGATTGGAATCGACGACATACCTTTCGCCTCGCTGACTCGCCCGCCATTGACGACCATTGGTGTTCCCCGTGAGCAGTTGGGGGTGACCGCCTTCCAGGCTCTCGACAAGATGCTGAAGCTGAAACGGCACAAGGGCGCGGAGTATGTCCTGGAAACGGAGTTGGTGGTTCGGCAATCGACTGCGAGCCGGTCGGGAGAGGGTACGCTCAAACGCCAGTTTGCGTATTAAGCCTTTGCCAGGCCTGTTGCTGTGTTTGGGCTTGTGGCCTTGCGCGTGAGGTTCAGCTTTGGTGTCGACAACATGTTTGCGGGTAGCCAGCCCGGATTTCTCACCGCAACCCTCAGCTTCCGACCGCAATGCCCTAATCCCTGGACGGGGCACCCGTCCAGGGGTGGGGGCATTGTGGTTGTCTCCGACAGCGTGGTGAGAAATCCGGGCTGGCTAGGCGTAGGCGATCCAGCGCCCGGCGACGATGACGCACGGCCAGAGAACCAGGGAGATGATCCCTGTCAGCTTTGCTGAGAGTGGAGTCGCGGTGCCCACATCCCAGCGATGAACGTTTTTGCGGGTGAGCAGCTCAAAGATGGCTGAATTGACGCCCAGTAACAAAAGCATGATCAGCTTCAGCCGAAATGCGCGGTTACTGTAAAGGCCCTCGGCCTCGGAACTAAAGAGCAACGAACCGGTGACGATCGCCAGCAGAAAACCACCCAGCGCCCAGGGCATGGTCGCCTTCGACGCTGCAGTGACGGAAGATCCCGAGTACCAACCGAGCAGCCTCATGTCGAAGCGTGCGACGGAACCGACGAGGAAGGCCAGGCCTACGATGTGGAACGATTCAATGGTAGGGAAGAGCCAGGGGGAGACTCTCACTGCGGTGCCGACACTGGTGTGCTGCAACCAGACACAAAAATCAAGCAAATGCATTTGCTGATCTCCTGAAGACAATATGCCAATGCGATTGCCGATTAAGCATAACCGAGGTCCTCGTGCAGGCGGAATGGCCTGACGACCCTCGTAACCACGCCGCCCGGGCTTGGATCGTCTGGATCGATGCCGGCCTGCCGGCTCAAGTGGAAGGCGAGCAGTTGCGAGAACACGACTTCAAAAGGGGTGCGGAGCTCCGCCGGCAGGGTCGGAGCGCAGGCTTTCACAAAGAAGTCGTACGGCCAGCAGGCGGCGTGGTCATCCCCGATCACCACTAATTTGCCCAGCTGTTTCTCCCGCAAATCTTCCAGAAGGTCTTTCTCGTAAAGGCGGCTGTGCTCGTTTGAAGAAAGGAGGCAGACGATAGGCGTGTCGTCCCGGGCGAAGGTGAGCGGACCATGACGAAGGCCCAGAAAACTCTCGGCCAACGGCTTCACGCGACCAGCCGTCATCTCCATGACTTTGATCGACGCCTCCAACGTAAGAGCGCTCATATTCGACGCGAGAAAGATAATACGGTCGCCGCAGCCGGCCGCAACGGCCATGGCTGCTTCGTTCCAATGAGGAAGCAGAGCCGTTGCGTTACTGCAGATCGCCGTCAGCTCCGCAGCAATGCGCTCACCGTGCAGTAGACTGAGGCCCCCTAAGACAAGGTTGGAGAACGATGCGGTCATGGCAAGACTGCGATCATTTGTCCTCGGATCAAGCAGGATCGCCTGGACCCCAGCAGTGTTTGCAAGCCGGCCGGCCGCATTGCAAAGGATCGCCACATGCCTTACCTGGGGAAACAGCCGTTTGACTTTCTCCACCACGCCCACGCTTTCCGGGCTATCACCCGATCTTGCCAGCGATAGCAGTAGACCCCCGTGAGCAAAGGCGGGAAGCGCGGTGGCGATCTCCTTTTCTGTTTGCAGCAACAGATCGGTGGTGTGGATGGCCCGCGCGCCCGGCCAGGCATCTGCCACTGCTGCTGCTGCATATCCTGATGTGCCGGCGCCCGTCACAATCACCGGAACGCCTTCCAGCTTCAGCGACGGGCGGACCGAGCGAATGCGTTCCAGGGTGGTGGGCCACAAGATAGGTTGCCGGGCGATTTCGGCGGCAACCAGGCTCTCGCTCGGATAGCGAACTTCGACCTGCTCTGGCACGTGACTCTTTCCTTTGTGCGGGCCCGACCTGGGTTATGCAACTGTTATGCAGGTAATTTGGGTGCGCGGAGTAGCCGAACGCTAAAACTCCAGTTTCAGTGAAAGCTGCCCGGTGCGGTTGCCGCCAAAGTCAGAACCGCGAGCCGCCGTAATCTGGCCGAAGTTCGCCTGGCTAATATCGAGCACCGGGTCTGCCAGGTTGGTGTGGTTCAGGACATTGGTGAAGGTCGCTTCTCCACGAAGCTTGACGCCTTCCACCAACTCGATGGATTTGCTGACACCCGAGGAAAGGCTGACGCTGCCGGGGCCAACCAGGTCGCCATTCCGCTCCGTGCCGAAGCGGCCGATGGGCAACGAGCCAACCCCTACGTTGCAGGGGGTGACACCCGTGTCTGCTGTGGGTGCGAGCGAAGCGTACCCGGTCTGCCCGGGGCAGGCGAAGGCGTCGCTATTGAAGAAGTGATTGCGATTGTGCGCACCGGTGTTCCCGTTCGCGACACGATCAGGCCGCTGAACCGCGCCACCGGTCGGACCCGATCCGGTTCCTGATGGGTCAATGTCATAGTTCGGGAGCGCTGCCGTCAGGAAAGTTCCACTCTGCCACAGGAAGATGTTGCTCAGCTGCCAGCCGCCCACGGCGACATCTTCAAAGCGATTCATGTGGCTGCCAAATCGCTTGCCGCGGCCGAAGGGCAGCTCGTAGATGCCGGTCGTAAGCCAGCGATGGCGGCGGGTGGCGGAGACGTTGCCGTAATCCTCATGCTGGTTGTAGCTATCCGTGGGGTTGTAGCCGCCCTGTTCATCCACAAACGAGGCACCGTTGAAGGAGCCATTGCTGCCCTGGTTATCCGCCAGGTTCTTGGCCCACGTGTAGCTGGTATCGAAGGAAAGGCCATGGGTCAGGCGATGCGACAGTTCGGTCTGAAAGGCGTGGTAATCGGCCTGCGCCGCGGTACTGCGGGCAGTGATGGCGTAAAAGTTGGGAAACGGATGGGCGCTCAGCGGCTGATCACTGGCGCGCACCGTCGAGGATTTCGGCAGTTGGTTGTATTCAGGCTGCCATACCAGGTGCCACGTATGCAGGCCAACGTAAGAGATACGCCCGCCTATGTTATGGCCGAAGTCATGATCGACTGACAGATTGCTCTGCAGCGAGTAGGGATCATGCCAGTTGGTGTCGATGGCCGCGTAGAAATAAACGCTGCCTGGATTCGGCGTAAACGTAGTGGTGTTCGGGGTAGTCGCGGGAAACGAGAAGGCTGGTCCGGCGGGTGAGTAAGTGTTGGTAAACGTTTGAAAGTTGGACTGCAGCGTCTGCGTGATCGCGTAGAACAACGCGCCGGTGGTAGTGATGTTGTAGTAGCCTACGCCCCCGCGGATAGCCGTGCGATCGTTGCCGAACGGGCGATACGCGAAACCAAAGCGTGGCTCAAAACGCAGCGTCGGTGCGTGGCGCAAGCCCTCGGGTAGCCCTGCTTGTTTGTTCGTGACCACTGGAGTGCACGGCGCGCCGTTGACCACCGCATTCGTGGCGTATGGATTGTTGACGCCCTCGGTCGCGCAGGCATTCACGTTAGCAAGCTCTTCGACCGAGAGAGTGTTGGCATGGCCAGCGGGGTAGATCAGCCTGCCCGACAACGGAACGGACGGATCGAAGTTGCCGGTAAGACCGTTGGAAGCAGCCAGCGCTGGATGGTACTCGTACCTGAGACCAAAGGTGAGGTTCAGATTGGGCGTGGCCTTCCAGTTATCCTGCCCATAAAACGCGTACGAGTTGGTGGTTCCGTTGTTGTCTTGCACGATGGTATCGGTCTGCGACTGGAAGGGCACGCCGACGAGAAAGTCAGCAAACTCCTGGCCGGTAGCTGTGTTGCCCGAGGTGGAATTGAAAAAGAAATTCCCGTAGTTGATGGAGGAAGTGGAACCACCGGCTTCGGTGTGGGCAATGATGTGGCGGATGTCCGTACCGAAGCGTATGGAGTGAGTTCCCAGTTGTACGCTCAAATTGTCGACGTACTGGAAGATACGCGAGCGCTCCTCGAACCCGAGCCGCGAGCCAACGGAGTTGATCTGGCTGAAGCCGAGGTGTGGGATGCCGTTGAAAAAGGCGGGTGTGATGCCGTTGAGACCGGTGGAAGTAGTGAAGGCGGGACCATTGAACGGATTCGAGTTGCCGTCCCGCTCGAGGGTAAAGCCAAAGCGAAATTCGTTGGCCAGGCGAGGCGAGATGGTGTACTCAAAGCTGGTTGCAAAAATACGGTACTGCCCGAATGCGGTGCTGTTGGGGAGAACCAAGTCGACTGGCTGTGTTTGTCCGACGTTCTTCCAGGTGTAGCGCCCGAACAGAGACGCGCGTTGGCCAAAGTTACGGTCGCCCCGCACGTCAAACTGATTGGAGTTCAGGTCATAACGCTGCAGCGCCAGGTAGTTGTATCCCTTGTCGGCGATCGCGCCCTGCAACGAAAGATCGGCGTCGATGTTCGGGTCCGGATAAAACTGAAGGAAGGGTGCTGAGCTGGCGTTGATGGGGACGGTGCTATTAGCGTAGGTGCCGCCGGTGAACGGGTTGGTGAGCGGATTGGTGATCTCCTGCGAGAAGTTACCCTGCTTCATCAACCTGGTTGGCACCTTGGCTTGCAGCACTGCCGATTGCGGGTAGCGGAACCCTTCGTAAGCACCGAAGAAGAATGTGCGATCGCGGCCATTGTAAAAGTGTGGAAGAACAACGGGGCCGCCCACGCTGCCGCCAAAGTCGTTCGCTACCTTGTGGGGTTTATTGGTTGCGTTGGTGCCAAAAGGGATGGCATCGAGAAACTGGTTTTGCAAGTACTCATAGGCGGAACCATGCAGGTGGTTGGTGCCGCTCTTGGTTACGGTCGTGATCTCGCCTGGCTGGCCATACTCGGCATTATTGTTGACGCCGTCCACCCGGATCTCTGCGATCGATTCCGCAGAAGGGAACGAGTCGCTCTGAATGTTGTTGTTGGTCTGGTTCTGCGAAGAGATGCCATCCACCGTTGTTTCGGTTTGCGATGGCAGACCGCCCTGCAGTGAGAATTTGAGGGCTGGCTGGGGATGGGTGGAAGGCTGCGGCGGATAGCCGCTGGTGTCGGGCTGCACCCCGGGCAGCGTCTGCACCACGTTCAGCGGGGAGGTGGACCCGGCGCCACGGTAGTTGGCCGGCAGATCGAGCACATCCCGCGGCGTCAACGAAGCAGATATTTCTGAACTCTGGGTTTGGATCGCGCCCACGTCTGAGGCATTGACCTCGACGGTTACGTTGTTGCTGTTGACGGTCAGCGCGACATCGTACTGCAGTTGCTGGCGGGCGATCAGCACCACGCCCTTGCCGACCGTGGCTGCGAAACCATTCGCGGTGGTGGTGATGTCGTAGGTGCCCGCTTCAATATTGACAGCGGTATAGTTACCTGAGGCATCGGTCATAACCGTACGTTCCGTGTTGGTCTCTTCCCGATGCAGTACGACCTTCGCCCTGGGCACGCCGGCTCCGGAGCTATCGTGTACCAAGCCGGAAACGCTGCCCAGAACAGATTGCGCATGAGCGGCGAATTCGCTTGCGCCCGCAAGGGCCAGGATGACAAGCGTGAGGCAGTGCGCAAACCTGAAAGCGGTGCGGGAGCATGCGTTGGTCATCGATGAGCCTCTCGAATAACAGGGTGAGCGTAACCGGGTGAGCGCTTCCGGCCGTGTTATGCCTTGACACGCTACAGCCATCTTTCTATTTTTTACAGGTGCTGCTTGGGTACCGATGGCCGGAGAGCAGTTCTGGGGAAGGCCGCTCTGTAACTTCTGTGGTTCCAGGTGAAGCAACAAAAGTGCGGGCGGTGCGTGCAAGGAGTGAAGAGCTGCTGCAGGCACTTTACGCGGGGATCAAGGCCATAAGTGGTACGAGTGTTTGACAAGAATATGACGGGGCCGGATACTATGCAAGTCCTTTCTGAAACCCTTTGCATAGAGTGAAAAACCGGCGCGATCTTTCGTGCCCGTCTACCCCGCGTGCGCATGCAAGCGGTCCCTGGTCGTGAGGCTCGCATGAAAGCAGAATTCCAGAACAGCTTGACGCGGCGCACCTTTGTGCGGGGCGCCTCTTCACTATTGCTCACCTCCACGGCAGCGCGGGCGTGGGCTGAAGGTTTGCCCGCGGGTAAGCGCTTCGCCTACGTTGGTTCGATTAGCGCCGCTAAAGCCGTGCTGCCGGATTCCACTACCGGCAAGGGGGAGGGCATCTATGTTTTCGAGGCCGATCTCGCCACTGGTGTCTTGACCCGCAAAAGCGTTATGCCCAACGAGGGCAATCCATGGTGGATTGCCATCCATCCAGCGGGCACCTTCCTATACTCCGCCAACGAGGTTTCCACGACTCCCGGCGAGAAGGCCGGAGCCGTGAGTGCATATGCCATCGATCGCACGACCGGGGATTTGAAGCTGCTCAATACCGTGAACTCGGGCGGCTCTCGTCCCGCGCAGTTAAGCGTGCATCCCTCGGGCCGGTACGTGTTCGTGGCTAATTTTGGCGGTAATACGCTCGCAGTCTTCCCGGTGCAGGCGGATGGTTCGCTCGGTGAGCCCACGGATCTGAAGCACGATGAGGGCACGATCGGGCCTGAAAAATCATCGAGCGCGCCCCCGAGTGGTCAACAGAGCAATGGGCACGATCGCCCGCGCCCGCACATGATTCAAGCTGACCCAGCCGGGCGGTTTATTGTGAGTGCCGATCTAAGTCTCGATGCGCTGTTGGTGTGGAAGTTCGATCTTGAGAAAGGTGTGCTGACGCCGAATGGATTGCCACCCGCCTATGTAGGCGCGGGGGACGGGGCCAGGCACTTCGCGTTTCATCCGGCCGGCAAATTGTTGTTCAGCTTGCAGGAGGAAGGCGGCACGATCGTGGCGTTCGATTACGATCCTGCGACCGGGGCGCTGCACAAGAAGCAGACGCTCTCCACACTACCTGCCGGATACGAAGGTACCTTCTACAGTTCTGAAATCGTGGTTGCACCCGGCGGACATTACGTCTACACGCTGAATCGGCTCTACGATGCGATCGTCTGTTTTCGCATCGGCCCCGACGGCATGCTGACCAGGGTTGACGAATTCTGGGCACGCGGCGATTTTCCCCGTCACCTGGCGTTCAGTCCTGATGGCAGGTTTATGTACATCTGTAACCAGCGCAATGATGAAATCGCGACTTTCACCGTAAACGAGAAGACAGGTGCGTTGCGTTTTACCGGCCACTTCACAGCCGCGTATACCCCGGCCATCCTGGTCTTTCTACCAGAAGCCAGGGGCTGATCTCTTAGCCAGCTAGTCCCAACTTGTCATCCC